>JBBRZP010000090.1:0-14351 GCA_038236565.1 Burkholderiales bacterium
CAGGAACGCCTTGGTCGCGTTCCAGCGGATGCCGTCGCGCTGGTTGACGTCGAAGTAGCCGACGCCTTCGTTGTCGCCGCGGTTGAAGTCGTCGGTGTGCGGCACGCCGGCCTCGACGGCGGCGGCGGCGAAGGCGTCGAGGATCGGCCAATGCAGGCGCTGCTTCTCGACACGCCACTCGCCGCCCGCGCGCTTGCCGGACGCATCGAAGCCGGGAGCGGCATGGAACGCGTCGGCGCCCTTGTAGAAGTCCTCGTGCTTCAGGAAGGCCGGCAGGCACTCGGCCCAGCTCCAGCCCGGGTTGGTGCCATGGCCATCGCCGGCACCCCAGGCGTCGTAGTCGCGCGCTTGGCCGCGCATGTAGATCATGCCGTTGATGCTGCTCGAGCCGCCCAGCACCTTGCCGCGCGGATAGCGCAGGCTGCGGCCGTTGAGGCCGGCCGCGGGCTCGGTGGCATAGAGCCAGTCGGTGCGCGGGTTGCCGATGCAGTAGAGGTAGCCGACCGGGATGTGGATCCAGATGTAGTTGTCCTGCAGGCCGGCCTCGATCAGCAGCACGCGCTTGGACCGATCGGCGCTCAGCCGGTTCGCGAGCAGGCATCCGGCGGTGCCGGCGCCGCAGACGATGTAGTCGTAGCTGCCGTCGGCCATCCGGTCAGCGTCCGGTCGCGATCAGGGCGGGAAACAGCTTCACCAGCCCGTCCGACATCACCTCGACCGCGAGCGCGGCGAGCAGCAGGCCCATCAGGCGGGTCATGACGTTGATCCCGGTCTTGCCGATGACTCTTGCGATCCGGCCCGAGAGGCTGAAGGCGATCCAGATCGCCACGCCGATCACCACGCCGTAGCCGACGAGGATCGCGAGCTGCCACCAGTGCCGCGTCTTCTCGGCGTAGATCACCATGGTCGAGATCGTCGCCGGGCCGGTCAGCAGAGGGATCGTGAGCGGGACGATCGCGATCGAGTCGCCGGCGTCGACCTTGTCGCTGCCCTCGACGAGATCGCTGGTCCGGCTTTCCGCCGGCTGCGCGTTGAGCATCTGCAGCGCCGAGATCAGCAGCAGCATGCCGCCGCCGACCTGGAACGAGGCGAGCGAGATGCCGAAGAACTCGATGATCCTGAGGCCCGCGACCGCGCTGACGGCGATCACGGCGAACGCGCTCACCGCAGCAACGCGGATCGTGCGCTGCCGCTGCTCGCGGCTGAAGCCGGCGGTGAAATGGATGAAGAACGGCAGCACGCCGATCGGATTGACGATCGCGAGGAGCGCGACCAGCGGCTTCAGGATGTCGATCGGCATGGCGGCGGGGCGAACGCGCGTCGAGTCAGTCGGCGGGCGCTGCGGGCGCATTGTCGTCGGCCAGCGCGCGCAGGTAGCGCAGCCCGGCGACGGCGCGGGCGCCGTACCAGCTGAGGAGTTCGCCATCGACGCGGTGGACCGTCGCCGCGGGGCAGAGCGCCTGCGCCTCGGCGACGTGGCGCGCCTGAAAGGCGAACGGCTCCGAGCTCAGCAGCACGCGCTCGACGCCGGCGAGCCACGGCTCGTCGCCGGCGAGCGCCGGATAGCGGGCCGCTCCGGTGCGCCCGCCGTGCACGTCGGGGCAGGTCAGCCAGCCGATCCGCGCCAGCATCCGCGACAGGTAGGTGTCGCGCGCCACCGTCATCCAGGGGCCGTGCCAGATCAGATAGAGCACGCGCCGCTCGACCCGGCCTGCCGCGCTCGTCGCCGCGAACTCGGTCTCGATCGCGCGGCGCAGGGTCGCGGCCCGCTCCCCGAGCCCCGGCGCGCCGGCGAAGACGCGCGCGAGCAGGTCGACCAGCGCAAGGTTGTCCTCCGGCTCGATCGGGTGCGTGGCCACGATCTCGGGGGCATCGGCGCCCCAGGCCGTGATCGCGTCGATCGTCTCGCGCCGGTTCTCATCCAGATTGACGAGGACGTGGGTCGGCGCCAGCCGGCGCAGCCTGGCGAGATTGACGTCCTTCGTGCCGCCGACCTTGGCGACACTCGTCACTCGTTCGGCAGGGTGGACGCAAAAGCCGGTGCGGGCGACGAGCCGGTCGCCCAGCCCGAGCGCGAAGACGAGCTCGGTCAGGCTCGGCACGAGGCTGGCGATGCGCGGAGCGGCCGTGAACGTCGACATCACGGTGTCACGACCCGGGCTGCCGCAAAACAACAAATACGGGCGTTCCTGATCCAAATCTTTTGGCAATTCACTTATATTCGCCAGTCTGTGTGGGTGAAAGCAGTGCCTTCTTGAAATGGTTCACGACGGGTAGAAGCTCCACATTTCGGGTAAAGAACAGGAAGGCAGCTTTTCCATGGGCAACAAACTCTACGTCGGCAATCTCTCGTACAACGTGCGCGATGACGACCTGCAGCAGGCGTTCGCGCAGTACGGGACGGTCTCGTCGGCGAAGGTCATGATGGACCGCGACACGGGCCGCTCGAAGGGCTTCGGCTTCGTCGAGATGGGCTCCGACCCCGAGGCGCAGGCCGCGATCAACGGCATGAACGGGCAGGCGCTCGACGGCCGCGCGATCGTCGTCAACGAGGCGCGCCCTCGTGAGGAGCGTCCGGGCGGCTTCGGCGGCGGCGGCGGCAGCCGTGGCGGCTTCGGCGGCGGCGGCACGGGTGGTGGCGGCGGCGGCTACGGCGGCGGCGGCGGTGGTCGCTCCGGCGGTGGCGGCGGCGGTTACGGCGGCGGTGGCGGTGGCGGCTACGGTGGTGGCGGCGGTGGCCGCTCCGGCGGCGGCGGCGGCTACGGTGGTGGCGGCGGTGGCCGCTCGGGTAGCGGCGGCGGCGGCAGCCGCGGCGGCTACTGAGCCGAGCCTGACGCCGGATCGCCGCAAGGCGGTCCGAGCCGAGCGATCAAGAGGCGGTGCAGCGAAAGCGCACCGCCTTTGTCATTCCTGGCGCTGCTTGCGCGGTCGACCGGCGAGAAGGCGGTCGTACAGCCAGTCCGGGAGCCTGCGCATCAGCCAGGCGACGATGCCCATCTGCCACGGGATGACGCGAAAGCTCGTGCCCGCGGCGATCGCGGCATGGGCGCGATCGGCGAAATCGTCGGCGGTCATCAGGAATGGCATCGAATAGCGATTGCCGCGCGTCAGCGGCGTGTCGATGTAGCCCGGTGCAATGGTCACGACCCTGACGCCGAAGGAGCGCATCTCGCCGCGCAGGCTCTCGCAGTAGCTCATCACCGCGGCCTTGCTCGACGAGTACGCGCCGTGCCCGGGCAGGCCGCGGAATCCAGCGACGCTCGCGATGCCGACGAGCGTGCCCGACCCGCGCTCGCACATCGCGCGCACGAACGGCTGGAAGGTCGCCGCCAGCCCGATGTTGTTGGTCTCGTAGGTCGCGCGCATCACCTCGAGGTCGGCGAGCACGGCGGTGTCGATGCCGATGCTGATGCCGGCGTTGGCAATCACGACATCGGGCAGGCCCTGCGCCTCGATGCAGGCGCGGCCGGTCGCGGTGATCGCGGCGACGTCGCGGACGTCGGCCGCGTAGACCGAGCAGCGCTTGGGATCAATGCCTTGCCCGTGCGCCCACAGCACGGCCGCATCGACGCGACGGGCCACGAGCGCGAGGCGATAACCGGCGCGGTGGAACCTGAGCGCGAGCGCCTGGCCGATGCCGCTCGACGCGCCGGTGATGTAGACCAGCGGATCGCTCATCGCGGCGATGCCCCGCGCGGCGACACGAAGGTCGCGCTCGTGCGGCCTTTCAGGTCGACGACACGCGCCAGGTTGTCGTACTCCATGCCGCCGGCGCGCACGACGCTGCGGCCCTGCGTGACAACGACCGGAAGGTGCGAGCGCACCCGCTCGACGTTGCGAAACGCATGCAGGAACTCGCTCCGGAACTCGATCGGCTCCGCGCGGCCGACACCCGGCCGCGTGATGTGCGCATCGCCGATGAGCTGGAGCTCGCTGCCGTCGCCGTTGGCGAGCGCGCGCCTGGCCGTCGCGAGCGTCACCGTGCCGTCGCTGGCGATGGCGCGGATGCGCGCGTCCTCGACCTCGAGCGTGTCGTCGTCGGGGAAGTGGCGCAGCCGCTCGCCTTCGATCTGCGTGCGCAAGGCGCCGGCGGCATCGAAGCGCTGGACGACGAAGCGCGTCATCACATAGTCGGCCTCGTGGCGCGGCGGCGGCGCGGCGGCAGGCGCATCGACCGACGGCGCGTTGCGCACCAGCCACCAGGTCGCCGAAGCCAGCAGCGCCATCATCAGCAGCGGCAGATAGGCCGAGACGAGATCGAGCAGCCGATACGGCCAGGACGCCGCGGCGACCGTTTGCGGCCCGGCGAAGCTGAGGTCGACGGCGCCGTCGTCCTCGAAGCCGGGCGCCGCGGGCCCGACCTCGACGTCATCGCGCACCATCGAGGGCGAACAAGGGGCCGCGCAGCAGGCCGGCGTATCGGCCGGACGCGACGAGCAGCAGATCGCACAGCTCGCGCACAGCGCCGAAGCCGGCCGCGGCCGCGGTCACGTGGTCGGCGAGCGCGCGCGCCTCGACGTGCGCGTGCGGTGGCACGCAGGCGAAGGCGGCGCGGTCGAGCAGCGGCAGGTCGGGCCAGTCGTCGCCCATCGCGGCGACGCGGTCCCAGCGGATGCCGAGCTGTGCGAGCAGCGCTTCGGCGGACGCGAGCTTGTCGGCGATGCCGTAGGCCGCATGGACGATGCCGAGATCGCCGATGCGTCGCCGCACCGCCGGCGAATCTCGGCCGGTGATGACGACGGGAACGATGCCGCCCTGCGCGAGCAGCTTCAGGCCCTGGCCATCGAGCGTCGAGAACGCCTTGAACACCTCGCCGTCGGCGCCGATGTAGACACGCCCGTCGGTGAGGACGCCGTCGACGTCGAAGATCGCCGCGGCGATGCCGTCGCCCGGACCGCGCGCGGCGAGCAGCAGCGCGGGCGGAAACGTCAGCGCGGGCGAACGGACGGGCGCCGGGCCGTCCCCAAGCCCGGCCGCGCCTCCTCGGGGGGCAGCGACCGCAGGGGGCGTGGGGGCTCCATCCATTTCAGATCACCTTCGCGCGCATCAGGTCGTTCGAGTTGATCGCGCCGACGAGCTGGCCGCCGGCATCGACGACAAGCAGGCCGGTGACGCGGTGGCGCTCCATCCGATCGGCGGCCTCGACCGCGAGCGCATCCGCGCGGACCAGCTTCGGCGCCGCGCTCATGACGTCGCCGGCACGCATCGCGCGCAGGTCGGCGCCGGTCTCGATCAGCCGACGCAGGTCGCCGTCGGTGAAGATGCCGGCGACGCGGCCGTCGTCGCCGCACACGGCCGTGAAGCCGAGGCCCTTGCGCGTCATCTCGTGCAGCATGTCGGCCATCACCGTCGTCGCGGCGACGCGCGGGACGTCGTCGCCGCCGCGCATCAGGTCGGCGACGTGCATGAGGAGCTTCCTGCCCAGGCTGCCGCCCGGATGCGACAGCGCGAAATCCTCGGCGCGAAAGCCGCGCGCGTCGAGAAGCGCGACCGCGATCGCGTCGCCGAGCGCCATCTGCGCCGTCGTGCTCGCGGTCGGCGCGAGATTGAGCGGACAGGCCTCCTGATCCACCTCGCTCGACAGCACGATGTCGGCGTGGCGGCCGAGGCTGCTGTCGACGCGGCCGGTCATCGCAACGATGGTGACGCCGAGGCGCTTGATGGCCGGCACGATGGCGCCGATCTCATCGCTCTCGCCCGAGTTCGAGATGGCCAGGACGATGTCGTCGCCGGTGACCATGCCGAGATCACCGTGGCTCGCTTCGCCGGGGTGGACGAAGAACGCCGGCGTGCCCGTCGAGGCCAGCGTGGCCGCGATCTTGCGCGCGACGTGCCCACTCTTGCCCATGCCCATCACGACGACCCGGCCGCGGCTCGCGAGGATCGCCTTCAACGCGGCGACGAATCCGTCGCCCTGGCGTGCCTTCAGCGCATCGAGCGCGCGCGCCTCGATGTCGAGCGTTGATCGGGCCAGCGCGAGCGCGCGATCAGCGTCGAATGAAGGAAGGTCGGGCACCGAGGCGGGCACATGCGTCCAGTAGGATCGGTCGATTCTAGGGTTCGCCTTCCGGCCCGCCTGCCGACTCCGACACGATGGTCTCGACGCTCGAGCTGACGCTGCTCTACCTTGTCGCCGCGGTGCTCGGCGTCGTCGCCTGCCGCCTGGCGCGCCTGCCGCCGATGCTCGGCTACCTCGCCGCCGGCGTGCTGATCGGCCCGAACGCGATGGCCCTCGGCGGCGCGAGCGTCGACGCCAACAGCGTCAGCTACCTGGCCGAGTTCGGGATCGTGTTCCTGATGTTCGTCATCGGCCTCGAGTTCAACCTGCCGAAGCTGCAGAGCATGCGCCGGCTCGTCTTCGGCCTCGGCCTCAGCCAGGTCGTGCTGACGATGGGCGCCACGGTGCTCGGCAACATCGCGCTCGGCTGGGCCCTGACGGCGATGGGGCGCGCCTGGGGCCTCGGCTGGCAGAGCGCCCTCGCCCTCGGCGCGGCGCTCGCGATGAGCTCGACCGCGATCGTCGTCAAGCTGATGGCCGATCGCCTCGAGCTCGAAAGCGAGCACGGCCGCCGCGTCATGGCCGTGCTCCTGTTCCAGGATCTCGCCGTCGTGCCGCTGCTGGTGCTCATCCCGGCCCTCGGCTCGTCGCCGCAGGAGCTGCTGAGCGAGCTCGCGATCGCGGGGCTGAAGGCGACGGCGCTTCTGACCGTGCTGCTCGTCGGCGGCCGGGTCGTCATGCGCTGGTGGCTGACGATCGTCGTGCGCAGGAAGAGCGAGGAGCTATTCATCCTCAACCTGCTGCTCGTCACGCTCGGCCTGGCCTGGCTCACCGAGCACGCCGGCTTGTCGCTCGCGCTCGGCGCCTTCGTCGCCGGCATGCTGATCGCCGAGACCGAGTTCAAGCACCAGGTCGAAACCGACATCCGGCCGTTCCACGATGTCCTGCTCGGCCTCTTCTTCATCACCGTCGGCATGAAGCTCGACGCGCCGGTCATCGTCGCGCAATGGCCGCTCGTGATCGCGCTCACGAGCGCGCCGGTGATCTTCAAGTGCGTGCTCGTCACCGCGCTCGCACGCGTGTTCGGCGCCGCGCCGGGCGTGGCGCTGCGCACCGGCCTCTACCTGGCGCAGGCGGGCGAGTTCGGCTTCGTGCTGCTCGGCCTGGCCACCGAGCGCCAGCTCATCCCGGTCGCACTTCAGGGGCCCGTGCTCGCCAGCATGGTGCTGTCGATGCTGGCGACGCCCTTCATCTTCATGTACGTCGACCAGATCGTGATGCGCCTTTCGGCCAACGACTGGCTGCTGCAGTCGGTGGCGATGACGACGATCGCCAAGCGCGCGATCAACGCCGAGGCACACGTCATCATCTGCGGCTTCGGACGCAGCGGCCAGAACCTCGCGCGACTTCTCGAGGCCGAGAAGATCGCCTACATCGCGCTCGACCTCGACCCCGACCGCGTGCGCCAGGCGGCGGCCGCCGGGCAGAGCGTGGTCTTCGGCGACGCCGCGCGCCTGCAGAGCCTGATGGCCGCGGGCCTGGCGCGGGCCAGCGCGGTCGTGGTGAGCTACCACGACACGCCCTCGGCGCTGAAGATCCTGCACCTCGTGCATTCGCATGCGAGCAAGGTGCCGGTGATCGTGCGCACGATCGACGACAGCGACTTCGAGAAGCTGCGCGCCGCCGGCGCGACCGAGATCGTGCCCGAGGCGATCGAAGGATCGCTCATGCTGGCGAGCCACGCTCTCGCGCTCGTCGGCGTGCCGATGCGGCGCGTGCTGCGCGTCGTCCAGCAGCAGCGCGACGCGCGCTACGGGCTCCTGCGCGGCTACTTCCACGGCGCCGACGACGACACGGTCGCGGAGCTCGAGCACGCGCGGCTGCTGAGCGTGACCTTGCCGGCGACGAGCGCCAGCATCCACCGCACGCTCGGCGAGCAGGAACTGCCGACACGCGGCGTCACCGTCGTCTCCCTGCGCCGGGCATCGGGCGCGGTGCTGCGCCCCGACGACTCGCTGGCCCTGGCCGCCGGCGACACGCTCGTGCTCTCGGGATTGCCGGAATGCCTAGCCGTCGCCGAAGCGACGCTGCTCACGCCGGCCGGAGCCGGCCCGCGCTTCAGGTGATCGGCGCCTGACGGGACAGCGTCGCGCGCATCCGCGTCGCCATCACCGCGCCGGCCGCGCGCAGCAGCTCGAGCGCGAGCGCGGGCGAGCGCTGGGCGAGCTCTTCCATGCGCGGCCCGCGCAGCGCCCAGACGACGCACGGCGTCATCGCCTCGACGTTGGCCATGCGCGGCGTGTCGCCGAACAGGCCGGGCTCGCCGACGACCGAGCCGGCGCGCAGGATCGCGACCTTGCTGCTGCCCGGAGGACCGCCGGTCATGAAGATCTGCATGCTGCCCTGGCCGAGAAAGTACATCGAGCGGTCGGCGTCGCCCTGCTTGATCAGCAGGTCGCCGGCCCGGATGTCGTAGCGCGCGAGGTAGGGCGCGATCGTGCGCCAGTTGTCGATCGACAGCCGGGCGCGAAAAGCGTCCTCGGCATTGAGCGTCTGCACCGCCTGAACGAGTTCGTCGATTTCCATGCCTGCTCCGTGCCACCGCCTCGATCCATCGGGCGCCAGCTCGATCTCCGCCCTGATTATCGGCCGTGCCGTCACGCCCGCCGGTCGCCGGGGCGGCGGGAGGCGGCCATTTGTCGCACCCCGCAATCCGTTCGTCGCGCCCGGCCGCTCCCGATGGACGAACGGCCCGGCCCGTCGCGCGTCACTTGCCGATGCAGAAGCGACCGAAGATGGCGCCGAGCAGGTCGTCGGACGTGAACGCGCCGGTGATCTCGCCGAGCGTGCCGTGCGCGAGGCGCAACTCTTCGGCGAACAGCTCGAGCGTCGCGTTGCCGGACGCGGCGTGTGCCGCGGCGACCTCGAGGTGGGCACGCGTGCGGCGCAGCGCTTCGACGTGACGCGCGCGGGCGATGAACAAGCCTTCAGGCGCGGCCTGCCAGCCGGCGACGGCGAGCAGCCGGGCGCGCAGCGCGGCGAGTCCTGCTCCGGTCGCGGCGGAGATCGCGAGCCCGTCCCGAGGCACGGCGCCGGGCGCAGCATCGACCTTGTTGAAGACCTGCACGAGGCGGGAGGCGGCACCCGGCCCGGCCGGCAACCGACGCGCGATCGCCGATTCCTCGTCGTCGTAGGCGCGCGTGCCCAGGCGCGTGAGGTCGTGCAGGAAGACGATCGCGTCGGCACGCTCGATCTCGGCCCAGCTGCGCTCGACGCCGATCCGCTCGACCTCCTCGCTCGCGTCGCGCAGCCCCGCGGTGTCGACGACGTGCAGCGGCACGCCGTCGATCTGGATCGTCTGCGCCACCTTGTCGCGCGTCGTGCCGGGCGTCGCCGTGACGATCGCCAGCTCGGCGCCCGCGAGGGCGTTGAGGAGCGAGCTTTTGCCGACGTTGGGCTGGCCGGCGAGAACGACGTGGAGGCCGTCGCGCAGCAACGCGCCCTGGCGCGCACGGGCGAGCACGGCGTCGACGCCGGCAGTCGCGCGCGCGAGCCGGCCGCGCGCGTCGCCGGTCTCGAGGAACTCGATCTCCTCCTCGGGAAAGTCGAGCGTCGCCTCGACCAGCAGGCGCAGCTCGACGAGCTCGGCCGCGAGCGCATCGACCTCGCTCGAGAACGCGCCCGACAGCGAGCGCGTCGCCGATCGCGCCGCGGCTTCGGTGCTCGCATCGATCAGGTCGGCGACGGCCTCGGCCTGGGCGAGATCGAGCTTGTCGTTGAGGAACGCCCGCTCGGTGAACTCGCCCGGATGCGCCAGGCGCAGGCCGGCGAGCGTGACGCGCCCGGTGACGGAGTCGATCGCCGCGGCGGCTTCGAGGCAGCGCGCGACGAGCAGCTGCAGCACGATCGGCCCGCCGTGCGCCTGCAGCTCGAGGACGTCCTCGCCGGTGTAGGAATGCGGTGCCGGAAAGAAGAGAGCGAGGCCGCGGTCGATCGCGGCGCCGGCGGCATCGAGGAAGGCGACGTAGCTCGCCTGGCGCGGCGCCAGATCGCGCCCGCAAAGCGCTCGCGCCAGCGGCCCGAGCGCCGATCCCGAGACGCGCACGATGCCGACCGCTCCGCGCCCGACTGCCGTCGCGATCGCGACGATCGGATCCTCGTGGCGCAGCTCGGGCATGGCCGGATTGTCCGGCAGCGACCGTCGCGCCGCCCTACTTGCCGAGCACGCCCAGGCGCTTGTTGATGAGGTACTGCTGCGCGATCGACAGGATGTTGTTCGTGAGCCAGTACAGCACGAGGCCGGCCGGGAAGAAGAAGAACATCACCGAGAACACGAGCGGCATGATCCACATCATCTTCGCCTGCACGGGATCGGGTGGCGTCGGGTTGAGCCAGGTCTGCAAGAGGCTGGTGCCCGTCATCAGCAACGGCAGGATGAAGAACGGGTCCTTGGCCGACAGGTCGGTGATCCAGCCGATCCACGGCGCGTTGCGCATCTCGACGGTCGACAGCAGCACCCAGTAGAGCGCGATGAAGAACGGCATCTGGACGACGATCGGCAGGCACCCGCCGAGCGGGTTGACCTTCTCCTCGCGGTAGATGCGCATCATTTCCTGCTGCATCTGCTGCGGCTTGTCCTTCAGGCGCTCGCGCATCTCCATCACGCGCGGATTGATCGCCTTCATCTTGGCCATCGAGCCGTAGGCCTTGGCGTTGAGCCAGAAGAACGCGATCTTCAGGATCACGACCAGGCCGACGATCGACCAGCCCCAGTTGCCGATGATCTTGTGCAGCTGGGTCAGCAGCCAGAAGAGCGGCTTGGCGAGGATCGTGAACCAGCCGTAGTCCTTCACCAGCTCGAGGCCTGGCGCCATTTCGGCAAGCTTGTTCTCTTCCTGGGGGCCGACGTAGAGATGGGCATCGAAGGTCTTGCTCGCGCCGGGCGCGATCGCGCCGAGCGGCACCAGCTCGCCGACGGAGTAGGTGTTGGTGTCGACCTTGGCGGTGAAGAACTCACGTGCAGGCGCAGGCGCGCCGGGCTTGTCGATCAGCCACGCGGAGACGAAGTAGTGCTGGACCATTGCCACCCAGCCGGTCGTGCCCGTCGTGTCGTGGTCGGGCTTCTCGCCGTCCTTTCTCTTCTCGATCGACTTGAAGTCGATCTTCTTGTAGTGGTCGACGTCGGTGTAGATCGCCGGGCCGGTGAACGTGAAGTACATGCTCGACTCTCCCGGCGGCGCGTTGCCGTCGCGAACCAGCTGCAAATAGAGCCGTGGCGTGACAGCCGCGTCGCCGGTGTTGACGATCTGGTGCGAGACGTCGATCGCGTAGTCGCCGCGACGGAAGGTGTAGGTCTTCACCAGCTTCACGCCGCCGACCGGATCGCTCTCGAACACGACCTTCACGTCGCCCTGGTTCGGCTGCAGGGTGCGCTCGCCGTCGAGCACGTGCATCGGCGTGTGGTGGTTCGGCAGTCCGGCGCCGCCGGCCGGCGGCACGAGGCCGGATTCGGCGAGATAGAGGCGGCTCGCCGAACGATCGAGGAGGACGACGTTCTTCGCGTGATCGAAGGGATCGGCCTGCTTGAGCAGCTCGACCCGCGTCAGCGTCGCGCCGGTGCTGTCGATCGTGGCCCGCACGAGGTCGGTGGTGACCGTGACGGCCTGGCCCGCGGGCGCTGTGGCGCTCGCGGCCGTCGCGACGGCGGTCGGCGTGATCCCGGCAGGTGCGGCAGGCGTTGCCGCACCTGGCAAGCCGCCAGGCAGAGCATTCGACGGTGCTGCGGTCACGGGGGCACCGGGCACGGTCGATCGGGCCGGCGCGATGGCCGGCGCCGGCGTGCCGAACAGGGAAGGCTGGCCGTTATGCCGGTTCCACGACTCGTAGATGAAGAAAAGCGAGGCGAGGAAGATGCCCCAGAGGAGCGTTCTGCGGATATCGGTCATGGCAATGCTTCAGAAGACGCGTCGCGGGCGTCGGGGCCGGTCGCGGACCGGCCGAGGAGTGAGCGGAACAGGCCGGCGCGGTCGACCGGGACCGGATCGTGGCCGCCGGCGCACCAGGGATGGCAGCGTGCGACGCGCGCGACGGTCAGCGCCGTACCGGCAACGGCGCCATGCCTCTCGAGGGCACCGAGCGAATAGGCGGAGCAGGTCGGATCGAACCGGCAGCTGCTGCCCAGCCACGGGCTGAGAGCGAACCGATAGAGGCGGACCAGCCCGATCAGGAACAGTCGCGGCCATGCCGTCATGCGTCGACACCTTGTCGAGCGGCAGCGAGCAGGACCTCGAGCTCGGCCCGTGCTCCGCGACGCAGAGCGTCCGACGCTGCGCTCGTGAAGCGGGTCCGGTCGAAGGGAGACCGCAAGCGAACGATCCACAGGCCGGGCGCGAGACCCGCGCGGTGGCGCTCGGCCGCAGCGTAGATCTGTCGCTTCAGCAGCGATCGCGTCACGGCCCTCTTGGCGTGCCGCTTCGGGACGACGGCACCGACCCAGGATTCGAGCGCGAACGGGACCTCTGTGGGCAAGTCATCCACAGGTCTTGCAATTGGGTCGGCCAAAATTGTGGATAACTTGACCGCCCGCGTCCTCGCGGGAGTCGGCGGACCAGCAAGATGATGGACGGCGAAATGGTCCGTCGCGGCGCGGCTGCGCATGCGCAGCACCCGCACGAAGTCGACCGACTTGACGATGCGGGCCAGCGGGCCAGCGGAACGCGGCCGACCGGACATGGGGCCGCGCTCCCGGCCCGGCTCAGACGGCCAGGCGCTTGCGCCCTTTGGCGCGACGGGCGTTGATGACGGCCCGGCCGCCACGGGATTTCATGCGGACGAGAAAGCCATGGGTGCGCGCGCGGCGGACTTTGGAGGCTTGATAAGTGCGTTTCATGGTTGGCTTCCTGGAGCCCGCGAACGGCAAGGGATTGGCGCGTGGCCGGCCGGCGGTGTCTTTGGGCCCGTGACGGGCAACCTGTGATTACAGCAAGAAGCCGACGCGCCGTCAACCAAAGTCCCCGGACCCTGCACAGCGTCGCCGCGGCCAAGCGGGGTTTCCCCCTGTGGATAACTGGACTCCAGCAGGCTCCCTGACCTACAATCGCCTGCTTTGACGGGTGACTTCTCCACACATGCAAGCCGACCTCTGGCAACGCGGCTGCGAGCGCTTGGCGTCCGAGCTGCCTGACCAGCAATTCAACACCTGGATCCGGCCGCTACCCGATGCCGATGTCGCCGATCACGGCGAGGATGCGGTCGTCACCGTGCGTGTCCCGAATCGCTTCAAGCTCGACTGGATCCGCAACCAGTACGCAGGCCGGATCGAGACCGTGCTGAGCGAGATCGCAGGCAAGCCGGTCCGGCTCGACGTCACGCTGGCCTTGCGCGAGGCGGTGCTGCGACCGGCCGAGCCCGGCCCGGGCCAGGTCGCGCGGCCGACGAGCGCCGAAGGCGCTGCGCGGTCGGCGGGCTCGGCGTCGCCGCCGGCCGTGAACGGCGCGGCCCACGCCTCGATGAGCGGAGCGATGGCGCTCGGTGCCAGAAGCCGTCTCAACCCGGCGCTGACCTTCGACAACCTCGTTCCCGGCCGCGCCAACCAGATGGCGCGCACGGCCGCGCTCCACGTCGCCGGCTCGCCGGGCGTCATGTACAACCCGCTCTTCATCTACGGCGGCGTCGGCCTCGGCAAGACGCACCTGGTGCACGCCGTCGGCAATGCGCTCCTGGCCGACCGGCCCGACGCGCGCATCCTGTACCTGCACGCCGAGCAGTTCATCACCGACGTGGTGAAGAACTACCAGAGGAAGACCTTCGACGAGCTCAAGGCGAAGTACCACTCGCTCGACCTCCTGCTGATCGACGACGTCCAGTTCTTTGCCGGCAAGGAGCGCACGCAGGAGGAGTTCTTCAACGCCTTCGAGGCGCTACTCGCCAAGCGCGCGCACATCATCATGACCAGCGACACCTATCCGAAGGGATTGGTGGACATCGACGAGCGCCTGACCTCTCGCTTCGATGCCGGCCTCACGGTCGCGATCGAGCCGCCGGAGCTCGAGATGCGCGTCGCCATCCTGATGAAGAAGGCCGACCTCGAGGCCACGCCGATGCCCGAGGACGTCGCCTTCTTCGTCGCCAAGAACGTGCGCGCCAACGTGCGCGAGCTCGAAGGCGCGCTGCGCAAGATCCTGGCGTACTCGCGGTTTTCACACAAGGAGATCAACATCGGTCTGGCGCGCGAAGCGCTGAAGGATCTGTTGTCGATCCAGAACCGCCAGGTCGGCGTCGAGAACATCCAGAAGACCGTGGCCGACTTCTACAAGATCAAGGTCGCCGACATGTACAGCAAGAAGCGCCCGGC
>JBBRZP010000091.1:0-14267 GCA_038236565.1 Burkholderiales bacterium
CGGCGTGTGGCCGACGACCTCCGGCGCGTTCATTGACGCTCGCCCCGCGGCCGCCTAGGCGGCGGTCTCGTCGACCGGGCCGGGCGTCACCGTGGTGTAGGGCGAGAGCATCTGCACCATCTGGCCGTAGATCTTCGGACAGCCGGCGACGACCTCGCGGCGGTGCAGGAAGTCGGCGTCGCCCGTGAAGTTGCCGACCAGGCCGCCGGCCTCGGTGACGAGCAGCGATCCGGCGGCAACGTCCCACGGCGACAGGCCTGTCTCGAAGAAGCCGTCGTACCAGCCGGCGGCGACGTAGCAGAGGTCGAGCGCGGCGGCGCCCGGGCGGCGCATGCCCGCGCAGCTCTTCATCACCGTCTCGAACATCTTCAGGTAGTGGCCGAAATCGTCGGCCTTCCTGAACGGGAAGCCGGTGCCGATGAGCGAGTCGGCCATGCGCGTGCGCTTGCTCACGCGCAGCCGCTTGTCGTTGAGGAACGCGCCGCGGCCCTTCGAGGCGTAGAACAGGTCGTTGCGCGCCGGGTCGTAGACCACCGCCTGCTGCACCTGGTTGCGGAACGCGAGGCCGATCGAGACGGCGTAGGTCGGCAGGCCGTGGATGAAGTTCGTCGTGCCGTCGAGCGGATCGATGATCCAGACGTAGTCGCTGTGCTGCGCGCCGCGGGTGCTGCCCGACTCCTCGGCCAGGATGCCATGGCCGGGATAGGCGCCGAGCAGGATGTCGATGATCGCGACTTCGGCCGCGCGGTCGACCTCGGTGACGAAGTCATTCGGCGCCTTGGTGTCGACCTGGATCCGGTCGAGATCGAGCGAAGCCCGGTTGATGATCGCCCCGGCGGCACGCGCCGCCTTGATGGCGATGTTGAGCATCGGATGCAGCGCTTGGGCCATCGGGAAGGTCTTGGGTGTCGGGACGGGCCACGGCACCCGCTGGGGCCGAAGTCGCGTCGAGGCGCGCTGCAAAATGAGCGCCACGCATTTTAGCCGCCGCATGCCCCACGACCCCACGCGCTTCGTCCTCGTCGGCACCAGCCACGCCGGCAACGTCGGCGCGGCGGCGCGGGCGATGCGGGTGATGGGGTTCACCGACCTGGTCCTCGTCGCGCCGCGCTTCGCCGACGTGCTCGAGCGCCCCGAAGCGGCCGCGATGGCGAGCGGCGCCACCGACGTGCTCGCCGGCGCGCGTGTCGTCGCCACGCTCGCCGAGGCGCTCGACGGCATCACCTACGCCTGCGCGACAGCGATGACGCCGCGCGACTTCGGTCCGCCGAACCACGCGCCGCGCGGACTGTTCGCGACGCTCGCGCCCGGCACGCATCGGCTCGCCTTCGTCTTCGGCTCGGAGCGCTACGGCCTGTCGAACGAGGACGTCTACGCCTGCCACGCCTGTCTCACGATCCCGACCGATCCGGCCTACGGCTCGCTCAATTTGGCGCAGGCGGTGCAGCTGCTGGCCTACGAGTGGCGTCTCGCGCAGGGCGGCTTCGGCACGCCGGCGCGCGAGCTCGACGTGCGCCGCGCCGACGCGGTCGCGGTGCGTGGTCTCGTCGTGCACTGGCAGGAGACGCTCGAGGCGATCGGCTTTCTCGACCCCGCGGCGCCGAAGAAGCTGATGGCGCGGCTGCATCGCCTGGCCAACCGGGCCGGGCTGAGCGAGGAAGAGGTCCACATCCTGCGCGGCATCGCGCGAGCAGTGGGAGAGCGTTCTCGCTAAACTCGGCCGCCCAGTTCTCCGGTTTGAGACCCATGTTCCAGCGTCTTCGCGAAGACATCGCCTGCATCCGCGAGCGCGACCCTGCCGCGCGCTCGAGCTGGGAGGTGCTGACCTGCTATCCCGGGTTGCACGCCGTCGTCCTGCATCGCCAGGCGGCCTGGTGGTGGCGGCGCGAATTCCACTGGACGGCGCGCTTCGTCTCGCACATCGCGCGCTTCCTCACCGGCATCGAGATCCATCCCGGCGCCACGCTCGGCCGGCGTGTCTTCATCGACCACGGCATGGGCGTGGTCGTCGGCGAGACCGCCGAGATCGGCGACGACTGCACGATCTACCAGGGCGTCACGCTCGGCGGCACCTCGCTGACGCGCGGCGCGAAGCGGCATCCGACCCTCGGCCGCGGCGTCATCGTCGGCGCCAACTCGCAGATGGTGGGCGGCTTCACGGTCGGCGACAACGCGCGCATCGGCTCGGGCGCAGTCGTCGTCAAGCCGGTGCCGCCGGGAGCGACGGCGGTCGGCAATCCGGCCCGCATCATCCAGGCCGATGCCGACGCGACCCGCGAGGCCACCGCGGCAAAGATGGGCTTCTCGGCCTACGGCCTGACGCAGGGCGACGACCCGGTCTCGCTCGCGATGAAGGGCCTGATCGACAACGCCTCCGGCCACGAGCACCAGATCGCGTTGCTCTGGCAGGCGATCGAGAAGCTCTCGGCGCGCTCGCGCGAGCTGCCGAGCGACGACTGCGTGCCCGGCGAGGCGCACACGACCGAGACCTTCGATGCCGAGCGGCTCAATCGCCTCGTGAAGTGATCGAAGCGCGGCGCGCGCCGCGTCAGCCCGGCTTCGCGACCCGGATCGCCGACTTCGGCCGGAACGCCGCGCACACGGCGGCATCGGTCTCGATGTAAGGGCCGCCGATCAGGTCGATGCAGTACGGGACCGCCGCGAAGATGCCCGGCACGGGAGGCGTCGCGTCACGCAGGCCTTCGAGCGTCTCGGCGATCGACTTCGGCTGTCCTGGCAGGTTGATGACGAGCGCACGCCCGCGCACGACGGCGACCTGCCGCGACAGGATCGCCGTCGGCACGAAGGCCAGCGAGACGCGCCGCATCTGCTCGCCGAAGCCGGGCATGACCTTGGTCGCGATCGCGAGCGTCGCCTCGGGCGTCACGTCGCGCGGCGCGGGACCGGTGCCGCCCGTGGTGAGGACGAGGTCGCAGCGCGCGTCGTCGACGAGCTCGCGCAGGGTCGCGGAGATGGTCGCCTCGTCGTCGGCGATGAGGCGGGTCTGCCACTCGATCGGGTTCAGCACGACGCGCTCCAGCCAGTCGCGCAGGGCCGGGATGCCCTTGTCCTCGTAGACGCCGGTCGAGGCCCGGTCGCTGACCGACACCAGGCCGATGCGGACCGCGTCGTGCGATCGCTCCTCAGTCATCGGACTCGTGCTCGCGGATGAACTGGAACAGATCGCGGTAGGCGCGACCGCTGCGCTGCTCGGGGACGCCAGCGGCGTCCTTCCTCGCGTTGCGGACGAGGGCGCGCAGGCGTTGCAGGTCGGCGCCCGGATGCGTGATCGCGAAGCGCGTCGTCGCGTCGTCCTCTGCGATCAGCTCGGCGCGCCAGCGCTCGGCCTGGTGCAGGGCGAGCGAGTCGCGCGCGTGGCCGAGCTGGCGTTCGGCGACGGCCGCGCGCGCGAGCTCGACGTCGTTCAGGCGCATGAGCTTGCCGATCAGCTGCATCTGCCGGCGCCGCGCTTCGTGGGCGCGGATGCGACGTGCAGCGGCGATCGCATCGACCAGCGATTCCGAGAGGCCGAGCGTCCTCACCTGCTCGTCGGGCAGTTCCAGCAAGGCCTCGCCGAGCGCCTGGAGATCGTGCGACGCCTGCTTCCTTCGCGTCTTGCTCGGGCGCTCGCGCAGCGGGGCGGGCTCGTGCGCAAGGGAGGTGTCCGACGGCGCGCCGGGGACGTTGGGGCGCTCGTGCATGGTCGCGGGGAGGGGGATGCAGCAGTGTGAAGAAGAGAGCGTCGTTATCATAGTCTCGGCCCTCGAAAGCCATCGCCGCCGATCCTCACGGGCGCTGTCGCACCGACCCTCCCTTGCCCACCATCCCCGCCATGCCCCACGCCTCCAAGGCCGTTTCCCCCACGCCTTCGGCGTTCGCCTACTCGCGCGAGCAGTTCCGCGAGCTCGTCGACACCTGTCTCGCGACGGCCAAGGCGATCGGCGCGAGCGACGCGGTCGCCGAGGTCTCGGAAGGCGTCGGCCTGTCGGTTTCGGTGCGCAAAGGCGAGACCGAGAACATCGAGCGCAACCGCGACAAGTCGGTGAGCGTCACCGTCTACGTCGGCCAGCGGCGCGGCAATGCGAGCACGTCGGACTTCTCGCGCGCCGCGCTCGAGCGGACGGTGCGCGCTGCGCACGACATCGCGCGCTTCACGGCCGAGGATCCGGCCGCCGGGCTGCCCGAGTCGGCCGACCTCGCCGACGCCACGACGTCGCAGCGCGCCCTCGACCTCTTCCACCCGTGGGCGATCGACGCCGAGTCGGCGATCGCGCTCGCCACGCGTTGCGAGGCCGCGGCGCTCGACGTCGATACGCGGATCACGAACTCCGAAGGTGCGGGCGTATCGGCGCAGCAGTCGCATTTCTACGCCGGCAACACGCGCGGCTTCGGCGCCGGCTATGCCAGCTCACGCCATGCGATCTCGGTCGCGCCGATCGCTTCGCTGCCGGGCCGCTCGGGCGACGACATGCAGCGCGACGCCTGGTACACGTCGATGCGCTCGCCCGACGAGCTCGCGGCGCCGGAAGCGGTCGGGCGGTACGCCGCCGAGCGCGCGCTGTCGCGTCTGGCATCGCGCAAGATCAAGACCTGCGAGGTGCCGGTGCTGTTCGAGTCGTCGCTCGCATCGGGCCTGCTCGGCGCGTACGTGCAGGCGACGAGCGGCGGCGCGCTCTATCGCAAGTCGACCTTCTTGCTCGACAGCCTGGGCCAGCGCGCGCTGCCCGCGCACATCGACGTCCGGGAGGACCCGCACGTCCTGCGCGGCAAGGGTAGCGCGCCCTTCGACGACGAAGGCGTGGCGACGAAGGCGGCGCACATCGTCGATGCCGGCGTCGTCGGCAGCTACTTCCTCTCCACCTATTCGGCGCGCAAGCTCGGCATGCACACCACGGGGCACGCCGGCGGCTCGCACAACCTCGCGCTCACGTCGCGCCTCACGACACCCTCCGACGACCTCGACGCGATGCTCAGGAAGCTCGGCCGCGGCCTTTTCGTGATCGAGCTCATGGGGCAGGGCGTCAACTATGTCACGGGCGACTACTCGCGCGGCGCAGCGGGCTTCTGGGTCGAAGGCGGTCGGATCGCTTACCCGGTGCACGAGATCACCATCGCGGGGAATCTTCGCGAGATGCTGATGTCGATCGTGGGCGTCGGTGCCGACGCCTACACCACCGGCAGCAAGACTGTCGGCTCGGTGCTCATCGAGCGGATGAAGGTCGCCGGCGCCTGACGCGCCGTCTTGCGCACGCTTCCCCTGCGATCGTTCATCCGCACGGCAAAACCCGAGCGGGTAAATCCGGGGAATTCGTCCCGGTGCCCGTTCCTAGAATTCGGCGCAGCCAGAAGTCATCCCACAAGGAGGTATCCCCCATGCAACGACGTTCCTTCATCCGCAAGACCGGACTCGCAGGTGTGATCGCGGCCGGCGCTGCGCCGGCCATCGTCCACGCGCAGGCCAACATCCGCTGGCGCCTGGCGTCTAGCTTCCCCAAGTCGCTCGACACCATCTTCGGCGCGGCCGAGGTCTTCGCGAAGAAGGTCAGCGACATGACCGGTGGCAAGTTCCAGATCTCGACCCACGCCGCGGGCGAGCTGATGCCGGCGTTCGGCGTCGTCGACGGGGTGCAGAACGCGACCGTGGAGGTCGCGCACACGGCGCCCTACTACTTCTTCGGCAAGGATCCGGTCTTCGCGCTCGGCTGCGCGATCCCGTTCGGTCTCAACTCGCGCCAGATGACGGCGTGGATGTACGAAGGCAATGGCCTCAAGCTGATGCGCGAGTTCTACGCCAAGTACAACATCATCAACTTCCCCGCGGGCAATACCGGCGCGCAGATGGGCGGTTTCTTCCGCAAGGAGATCAAGTCGGTCGCCGACATGAAGGGCCTGAAGTTCCGCATCGGCGGTTTCGGCGGCAAGGTGATCGAGCGGATCGGCGGCGTGCCGCAGAACATTCCGGGCGGCGAGATCTACCAGGCGCTCGAAAAGGGCACGATCGACGCGGCGGAGTGGGTCGGGCCGTACGATGACCTGAAGCTCGGCCTCTACAAGGTCGCGCCGAACTACGCCTATCCGGGCTGGTGGGAAGGCGGCCCGCAGCTCGATGTGTTCATCAACTCCAAGGCGTACGAGGGCCTCACGCCCGAGTACAAGGCGATCGTCGAGGCGGCGGCGTCGTATGCGCACGTCGACATGCAGGCCAAGTACGACGCGCGCAATCCGGCGGCCCTGAAGACGCTGGTCGGCGGGGGCACGAAGCTGTTCCGCTTCCCGAAGGACATGATGGAAAGCGCCTTCAAGGAAGCGATCGCGCTCTACAGCGAGATCGGCGGGACGAACGCCGCATGGAAGAAGATCTACGAGGACTACGCGACCTTCCGGCGCGACCAGAACCTCTGGTTCCGATTCACCGAAGCGGGATTCGACGACTTCATGCAGGGCCAGAAACTCTGAAGCCGGCCAGCCGCCAAGGAAAAAGCCCCGCGATGCGGGGCTTTTTCATGCCGGCCGCGACGTGTGCGCCGATCACCGCGGGGTTACTTGGGCGCGTTGCGCTTCATCGATTCAACCAGCGCCTTCATCGGGTCGGAACTGGCGTCATTCGAGTCGGCCGCCGGCGCGGAGGCCGCGCCCGAGGCCGACGTCGAATAGGGGTTGTCCGAAGCCGCCTCGCGCGACTCCTGCCGCATCTCGCGGAACGCCTTGTCGACATCGATGTTGACGGGCTTGTCGAGATTGCCGGTGACGATCGCCGGGAAGGCAATGATCGCCGCCACCATGACGACCTGGATCACGACGAACGGGATCGCGCCCCGGTAGATCTCGCCCGTCGTCACCTTGCGAATGCGCCGACCCGTCAATTTGTCGTCGTAGTCGTCGACCGGCGCGACGCTGCGCAGATAGAAGAGGGCGAAGCCGAACGGCGGATGCATGAACGAGGTCTGCATATTGACCGCGAGGAGCACGCCGAACCACGTCAGATCGATGCCGAGCTTGGCGGCGACCGGACCGACCAAGGGGACGATGATGAAGGCCAGCTCGAAGAAGTCGAGGAAGAAGGCCAGGAAGAAGATCAGCAGGTTGACGACGATCAGGAAGCCGAGCTGGCCGCCCGGGAGTCCCGTCAGGAGGTGCTCGACCCAGACGGCGCCGTCGACGGCCTGGAACGAGAGGCTGAAGGTCGTCGAGCCGACCAGGATCATCAGCACGAACGACGACAGCTTCAAGGTGCTGTCCATCGCCTGGCGCATCAGGCGCAGGCTGAGGCGGCGGCGCGACAGCGCCATCACGAGCGCGCCGACCGCGCCCATCGCGCCGCCTTCGGTCGGCGTCGCGATGCCGAGGAAGATCGTGCCGAGGACGAGGAAGATCAGCGCCAGGGGCGGGATCAGCACGAAGGTGACCCGCTCGGCCATGCGCGACAGCAGCTTCAGGCGGAACAGGCGATTGAGCACCGACAGGGCGAAGGCGGTGCCGACGCCGACGCACATGGAGGTGACGATCAATTCGTCGGTGGCGGTGCTGGCCGGGCGAGACTTGGCAAACAGAACTGCGGTGCAGACGGCGATGACGGTGAGCAGGCCGAGGGAGCGCAGCCCGGCCGATCCGTCGTCCTCGCGGATGGTGCGGGCTTCCCGGGGCAGGGCCGGCACCGCCGATGGATTGATGAAGCCGAGCACCACGACGTAGCCGATGTAGAGGGCCGTGAGCACGAAGCCCGGGATGAACGCGCCCTTGTAGAGGTCGCCCACGCTCTTTCCCAGCTGATCGGCGAGGACGATGAGGACCAGCGACGGGGGGATGATCTGCGCCAGCGTGCCCGACGCCGCGATCACGCCGGTGGCGATCTTTCGGTCGTAGCCGTAGCGCAGCATGATCGGCAGAGAGATGAGGCCCATCGAGATCACCGAGGCGGCAACCACGCCGGTGGTGGCGGCAAGCATCGCGCCGACCAGGATCACCGCGTAACCGAGACCGCCGCGGATGGGCCCGAACAGCTGGCCAATGGTGTCGAGCAGGTCCTCCGCCATGCCCGAGCGCTCGAGGATCAGCCCCATGAAGGTGAAGAACGGTATCGCCAGCAGCGTGTCGTTCTGCATGATCCCGAAGATCCGCAGCGGCAGCGCCTGCATCAGCGCCTCGGGCAGGAGGCCGAGCTCGATACCGATGAAGCCGAAGAAGAGGCCGCAGGCGGCGAGCGAGAACGCGACCGAGTAGCCGAAGAGCAGGAAGACGATCAGGCTCGCGAACATGATCGGCGCCATGTTCGAGGTGATGGCGTGCATCATTTCGCGGCCCTGCCGTGCATCACGTCGGCGGCGGACGGTGCATGCCCCTCGGCGATGAATTCGGCGAGCTCTTGCTCCGCGCTCTTGACGACGTGTCGACCGGTGGGATCGGGGACCAGGCCGCGCAGAAAACCGACCCGCTTGATCAGCTCTGAGATGCCCTGCAGCCCAAGCAGGACGAAGCCCGCAGGCAGGAGGGCGAACACCGGCCATCTGACCAGGCCGCCCGCGTTGTTGGACATCTCGTGCATGTTGTAGGCGCGCACCACGAGGGGCCACGACAGGTCGATCACGATGACGACGAAGGGGAGCAGGAAGACGCAGATGCCGACGATGTCGATCCAGATCTGCGTGCGCTTGCTGAAGCGCCCGGCGATGACGTCAATCTTGACGTGCTCCTGGCGCAGCAGCGTGTAGCCGGCCCCGAGGAGGAACACGGCCGCGAACAGATACCACTGGATCTCGAGCAGGCCGTTCGAGCTCTGGTCGAAGACCTTGCGCACGACGGCGTTGCCCGCGCTGATCAGCACGGCGAGCAGAACCAGCCAGGCGACCCACCGTCCCACCCATTGATTGAGACGGTCGATCAGGCGCGAAAGGGTGAGCAGCGGGGCCAAGGCGTCTCCGTGGATCGCGAGGGGGCTCTCGGAAGCGGCCCCCTGAAGCGCCGCCTAATGTATCTGCGCGATGCGTCCCGACGGCACCGGGCGTCGGCCGATCGGGAAACTCCTAGGGTGTTCCGCGAAAAGCGGCGTCAGCGTCGAGTGAGCGCGGCGCTGACGAGCTTTCCGGAGCGTGTGCCCGATCGGCAGAACGCCAGGATCGGCTTGGGCATCGTCGCCAGCAGCTGGGCGAATCGGGCGATCTCGTCCTCGCTCTGGACGCTGGGTGCCACGGGCAGCCAGGCGTAGTCGAGACCGGCGGCCTTCGCCGCGGCCTCGATGCTCGCGGACGTTGGCTGCGCTGGCCCGCCTTCGTAGTCGGGTCGGTTGTTGATGACGCTGCGAAAGCCCGCAGCCGCGGCTTCGCCCATTGCCTCGGCCGAGAGTTGAGGGGCGACCGCGATGTCCGCGCTGAGGCGTTGCAGGGTCAGCGGCATGTCGTCACTTCGCGAGCGCGGCCTTGACGCTCGACGACACCAACCCCATGGCGACGCGCCCGGAGAAGCGCGCCTTCGCGGCGGCCATCACCTTGCCCATGTCGCCCGGGCCGGTCGCGCCGAGCTCGGCGACGAGCGCCGCGACTTCGGCCGCGACGGCGTCGGCATCGAGACGCGCCGGCAGGTAGCCTTCGAGCACGACGAGTTCGGCTTTTTCCTTGTCGACCAGGTCCTGGCGACCGCCAGCGGTGAACTGCTCGATCGAGTCCTTGCGCTGCTTGACCAGCTTGTCGACGATGGCGACGACCGCCGGATCGTCGAGGACGATGCGCTCGTCGACCTCGCGCTGCTTCAGCGCCGCGAGCAGGCCGCGGATCGTGAGCAGGCGCGGCGCATCCTTCGCGCGCATCGCGGTCTTCATGTCTTCGGTGATACGGTCTTTGAGGCTCATGGCCGATCCTCTCGTCGCGGCAGAAGCGACGAAGCCCGCATCCGCGGGCTTCGGTCAGCGCCAGCGGGTGGCGTCAGAACAGCTTTTTCGGCAACTGCATGCTGCGAACGCGCTTGAAGTGACGCTTCACGGCCGCGGCCTTCTTGCGCTTGCGCTCGGCCGTGGGCTTTTCGTAGAACTCGCGCGCACGCAGGTCCGTCAGAAGGCCGAGCTTCTCGATCGTGCGCTTGAAGCGACGAAGAGCGACATCGAACGGCTCGTTTTCCTTGACGCGAACAGTAGTCATTCTTGGGCGGCCACCCCTGGTGGCGGTATTTCGGGAAAACGAAGATTATAGCTCGCTACGCCCCGTGGAGCAATTCCGCCCCAAGGGCGCGGGCGCAGGCGGCCGCGCTGGCCCAGGCCCACTGGAAGTTGTAGCCGCCGAGCCAGCCGGTGACGTCGACGACCTCGCCGATGAAGTGAAGCCCTGGAACGACACGGCTTTGCAGGCCGCGGGAGTCCAGATCGCGGGTGTCGACGCCCCCTGCCGTCACCTCGGCCTTGCGGTAGCCCTCGGTCCCGTCGGGGACGACGGTCCAGCGCTTCAGTCCGGACACCAGCACGGTGAGCTCGCGATCGCGCATTTCGGCGATCGGCCGATTGGCCTCGCCTGCAGAGATCCAGGCCTCGGCGAGACGTCGGGGCAGCACGTCGGCCAGAACGGCACCGAGCTGTCGCCGAGTCGACTTGGCGGCCGTCAACGAACGACCCAGATCCTCGTCAGGCGCGAGATCGATCGCGAGGGCCTCGCCGCTGCGCCAGTAGGTCGAGGCCTGGAGGCCGGCCGGTCCGCTCAGGCCGCGGTGGGTGAAGAGCAGGTCCTCGGCGAAGACGGTTCGACCCGGGCCGCTTCCGGCCCCGATCCGGACCGGCAGCGAGACACCGGCGAGGTGCCCGAACCGGCTCCAGTGCGGGCCCGCGCACGCGAAGGGGACCAGTCCCGGCCTCGGCTCGACGAGCCGATGACCGAGCCGCCGCGCCAGGACATGTCCCCAGTCGGTGGCGCCGATCTTGGGGATCGAGAGTCCTCCCGTGGCGACGACCAGTCGCCGGGCGCGGATCGGGCCGCGGTCGGTGTCGAGCTCGAAGCCTGTGCCGGCGACGCGCACCGCCTCGACTCGGCACGGCTGCCATCGCTCGACCGCGCCGGCCGCGCATTCGGCCAGCAGCATGTCGATGATCGATGCGCTCGAGCCGTCGCAGAAGAGCTGGCCCTTGTGCTTCTCGTGCCACGCGATGCCGTGGCGCTCGACCAGGTCGATGAAGTCACGCGGCGTGTAGCGGGCGAGCGCCGAGCGACAGAAGTCGCGGTTGGCGGAGTCGAAGTTCGCCGGCCCGACGTCGACGTTGGTGAAGTTGCAACGGCCGCCACCCGAGATGCGGATCTTCTCGGCGACCTTCTCGGCGTGGTCGATCAGCACGACCGAGAGGCCGAGCTGCCCGGCCATCGCCGCGCAATGCAGTCCGGCGGCGCCGGCGCCGACGATCGCGATGTCGAACTGCACGCGGTCGGCGCGCCGCGCTCAGCCCTTCCAGCGGAACGGAAAGGCGAGTTGCTTGAGGAAGCCGTTGGGCACGTAGTCGCCGACGACACCGTAGCCGTCCGGCCAGTTGCGGTCGGCCTTGTGCGCGGTGCCGAAGGCGTAGTCGATGAAGGCGAAGTGGGCGGCGTAGTTGCGGTCGATCCCCTCGGCGTCGGCCGAATGGTGCCAATGGTGGAAGTTGGGCGTGACGATGACGTGGCGCAGCGGCCCGAGCCGCACGCTCACGTTGGCGTGGTTGAACACCGCCTGGAAGCCGACGATCACGATGTAGGCGTCGATCACTTCCTTGCTGAAGCCGAGCACGTAGATGGGCGCCAGCACCAGGGTGCGCGTGATGATGAGCTCGACGATGTGCTGGCGCGAGCCGGCGAGCCAATCCATGCTCTTGACGCTGTGGTGCACCGCGTGCAGGCGCCAGAGCACCGGCACCTCGTGGTACGCGCGGTGCGTCCAGTACTGGACCAGGTCGGCGACGAGCACGATGAGGAAGACCGCGACGAAGAAGGGCAGGTTCTGCACCCAGGCGCGGATGCCGTCCTGCGCCGCCCATCCGAAGAGCTTGTGGACAAGCAGGTTGGTCGCGAGCAGGACGAAGCCCACGATCATGTGGTTGACGAGGAAGTGGTGGAAGTCGCACTGCCACTCGGGCCGGAACACAGGCTGGTCCTTCCTCAGCGCGAACAGCTTCTCGATGAAGACGAAGATCAGCGTCGAGCCGAGCAGGTCGAGGATGAACCAGTCGAGGCCGATGTAGGGCGTGTTGTCGGCGAAGTCGTTGACCGGCACCTTGTGGCCGCCGAGCGCGAGCGACAGGCCGATGAGGACGAACGCGGCGAGCGCGAGCCAGCGCGCCCGGCCCATCACGATGTTGAAGAGCGCCATCCCGCCCGCGATCACCAGCGACCAGAACAGCAGCAGGCGCATCACGTCGACGTTGTAGGACTTGCGCAGCTCCGGCGTCGTCAGGTACTGGGGAAAGTGGAACGCGAGCACGCCGAGGAAGCACAGCACGGCGAGCGACAGCGCGATCACGCCCGAGACCATTCCCTTGCCGGGCTGGAGCGCGCCGTGGGATTCGCTCAGCCGGTTCAGCTTGTCGATGTGCTTCATGGTGTGGGGCTTGGCGCCGGTGCAACGGCGCGCCGTCGGGATCGCGAATTATTGCGTTGCCGGCGCGGGCTCGGGCGCCTCCCGTGCACTCGCCTGCATCGACGCGAGCGCGCGCAGCAGGCATGCGGTCTGCGTCGCCAGCGGCACGGGCGCGGGAATGGCGCCGCTCACGATCGCCTGAATCGTGCTCGCGGTCGTCGACGCGTCGTTGCCCGGGGGCAGGACGGGCGCGCTCGTGAGCACGCCTTCCTGCGCCGGCACCGACAACTCGGGCTGCAGCCGTCCGGCGATGAAGACGTCGAGCTTTTGCAGCCGTCGCGCGTCGGCGGCCGGCTCGCCTTCGGTGCCGCGCATCAGCATCGCGTTCGCGCCGGTCGCCTCGAGGAATCTGGCGAGCAGCGCGCCGTACTCCGGGTGGGTGTAATTGACGACGCGAACCGTCGGCGCCCCGGAGAACGTGCCGAGCAGCTTGGCGACCGTGTGACCGGGATTGCGCAGCCCGACGACCGCGCGCACGGCGAGCAGCCGTGCAAGCGGCGGGCACAAGGCATCGGTGGAGATGAAGGCCGGCTCGTGCCGCTCCCAGGCTGCGACGACGTCGTCGGCATCGCGCGCGCAGGTGAGGCCGATGTCGCGGAAGATCTCGGCGCTGGTGACGCGTGCCGGATCGTGCGCCGGCCCGTGCACCAGGACCGGCACCTCGTGCTGCGCCAGCAGCATCGCGAGCAGCGGCGTGAGGTTGGGAACCTTGCGCGAGCCGTTGTACGAGGGCAGGACGACGGCAGGACGATCGAGCCGGACGTCGATGCAGCGCTCGCGAACGGCGTCGAAGAAGCCGGTCAGCTCGGCGATGGTCTCGCCCTTGATCCGCATCGCGACGGCGAAGGCGCCGATCTCCAGATCGGTGACCCTGCCGTCGAGCACCTGGCACATCAGATCGTGCGCTTGATCACGGGTCAACGCACGTGCGCCTTCGCGGCCCCGGCCGATCACCTTGATGTAGCTCGCAATGCTCATTGCGACACTGCCCTATGCGAGACGCGTGCCAGAGCCGCGGGCGGGAGAGAGACGATCAGCCGAGAGCGTGGATCATCCGGGTGACGGCTTTCCACTCGTCGTCGCTGACCGGCGTGATCGAGAGCCGGTTGCCGCGCTGCAACACGCGCATCGACTGGATCTCGGGCGCGGCGCGCATCGCCGCGAGCGACAGCAGCGGCGTCTTCTTCGTCACCTTGACGTCGACGTGCCACCACTTGGGCGCCTCCTTCCTCGACTTGTCATCGAAGTAGTGACTGGCCGGATCGAACTGGGTCGCGTCGACCTCCGGAGCGGAGGCCACCTCTGCAAGGCCGGCGATGCCGGGCTCGGGGCACGACGAGTGATAGAAAAGCACGCCGTCGCCGACGGCCATGTCGTTCTTCATGAAGTTGCGTGCCTGGAAGTTGCGAACGCCGACCCAGGGCACGGTCGCGCGCGGCGCTGCCGCGGCATCATCGACCGAGCATTCGCTCGGTTCGCTCTTCATCAGCCAGTAGCGCATCGCGACACCGATCAAACGGAGAAGAAGGGGATAAGGTGTCCGCCACGCCCCGTGAACCGCATTCCTGAACCCAGGCAGTTCAGGTGGGCGAGGTCAGCCAGGTTTCGGGTTCATCTGACGCGAGACGATCACACCTGCCTGGCGATGTTCCAAGCCCTTGCTCTTGCGAGCATCGGTTCAAGGAAATATA
>JBBRZP010000092.1:0-14260 GCA_038236565.1 Burkholderiales bacterium
ACGAACGGCCGACCGGAGGCCCTCAGACGGGCTCCGACTGCCGCGTTTCGTCGAACAGCGAGGGCCTGAAGACGGCAGTTTCCTGACGGTCGTTGATCGCCCAGAGCAGCAGGGCGCGGCCCGACATCGGCTTGGCGAACAGGAAGCCCTGCAGCTCGTCGCACTGCATGCCTTCCAGGATCGCCTGCTGGCGCTGGTTCTCCACGCCTTCGGCGACGACCTTGAGGCCGAGCGCGTGCGCCAGCTTGATGACGGCGTCGACCACGGCGCGGGCATCGGCGCTGTGCTCGAGGTCCATGATGAAGCTGCGGTCGATCTTCAGCTCCTCGGCGGGCAGCTTGCGCAGATAGGCCAGGCTCGAGTAGCCGGTGCCGAAGTCGTCGATCGAGAGGTGGGTGCCGAGTTCGCCCAGGCGGCGGAAGGTCGCCTGCGTGGTCTTGGTGTCTTCCATCGCGGCCGACTCGGTGATCTCGCACGTCAGCAGCGACGGGTGGATGCGATGTGCGTCGAGGGCGCCGGAGATGCGCTCGACGATGTCGTCCTGGCGCATCTGGTGCACCGAGAGGTTGATCGCCACGCGCATGCGCAGGCCCTTCTCGCGCCACTGGCGGCTCTGCCGGCACGCGTCCTCGATCACCCAGTTGCCGATCGCGCCGATCAGCCCGAAGCGCTCGGCGATCGGGATGAAGACGCCGGGCAGCAGCATGCCGCGCGTCGGGTGCATCCAGCGCAGCAGCGCCTCGACGGCCGTGACCTTGCCGCTCTGGGCGTCGATCTTGGGCTGGTAGAAGAGCTCGAACTCCTTGGCCGCGACGGCCTTGCGCAGGTCGCGCAGCAGCTCGAACTGCGCCTCGGCGTCGGCGTCCATCGCGTTCGAATAGAAGCAGTGCGTCGATCCGCCCGAGCGCTTCGACGAATACATCGCCGCGTCGGCGCGCGCGATCAGCTTGGCGTGGCTGCAGCCGTCGGGATACATGGCGATGCCGACCGAGCACGAGATCATCACCTCGCGGCCGTCGGCAGCGTAGGGCTGCGACAGGCCCTGGATCAGGCGATCGGCGACGTGCGCGATCGCCTCCTGGGTCGTCACGTTGGAGAGCAGCAGCAGGAACTCGTCGCCGCCGACGCGGGCGACGACGTCCTTGCCGCGCGACATCGACTTCAGGCGCTGGCCGACCTGCTCGAGTACCAGGTCGCCGATCGAGTGGCCGTAGGTGTCGTTGACCGGCTTGAATCCGTCGAGGTCGATGAAGAGGAGGGCGAGCCGGGTCGAGCTGGCGTCGGCCTTGGTCGCAGCGGCGGCGAGGCGGTCCTCGAAGTAGACGCGCGTCGGCAGCTGCGTCAGGCTGTCGACGGTGGGAGCGATCGTCGTCTGGCGCGGTGCGCGGTCGTCGGCGTGCGCGACCTCCTGGCCGAGGCCTTTCAGCAGCGCCAGGGCCATCGCCGCGAGTGCGCTGACGATCAGGGCTTCGCCCCAGGCCGGCGTCGGCGCTTCGGCGTCGCCCGACATCGAGGCCGCGAGCGTGAGCAAGGTGGCGCAGAACACCGCCCCGGCGATCCGCGCCGCGCGCTGCTTCCGGCCTGGCCTGAGCTCGACGCCGAGGGCGACGAGCGCGGCCGCGAGGAAGAGAACGGCGATGATCGGGCCCCAGCTGCCCATCGCCTGCGCGGCCCGGAACAGGCCCGGCGTGGCGAAGACCGAGTGGGCGTAGGCGACGAGCAGGGTGACGACGCCGAGCCCGGCGAAAGCGGGCAAGGTCTTGCGCCTCGCCATGCTCGCGGTCGCGACCGCGCAGGCGGCCAGGACCCATGCGAGCGCGCCTGCGACGAACGGGATGCCGACGGCGTCGCTGGCCGCCGCGTCGAGCGGGGCGAGGAAGCGGCCGGGCCACCAGAGGCCGAAGCCGGCAAGAAGGATGGCGCAGGCCCGCAGGGGTCGCGCGGCGATGCGAGCTCGCAGCCGGGAACGGTCGTACAGCTCGGCAGCCAGCCACAGCAAGCCGGCGCTGACCGCGAATCCGACCAGACTGGCTAGCAGCCGGTGGCTATCCAGGAAGTTCATGAAGAGCTGGCCCGCTCGTCCCGCAGGGTGGCGAGTGTTCCCCCCGTGGGAGCACAGACTCGTTCATTTCGGTACCGCGCGCGGCACCTTGAGCCTGTTCGGAGAGATTTCGGGTCAGCGGGCGCCGGAACCGGGGAGCCGGGCGGCGCGGGCGCGAGCGAACGGTCGCGCCGTGTTGCAAATCGCACGGTCTGCCGGCCCCGAGGGCCGCGCCGTGCTCAGGCCGGGAGGTTCAGCGGGTGGTCAGACGATGGCCGATGATCTCGACCCGCGGGAACGTGACCGACGGCATGGTCGTCGCTGAAGCGGTCGGCGTCGCGGCGCGCGTCGGCTGGTTGTCGGCGGCGATGGCCAGGCCGGTGGTCACGAGGATGGCGAAGATGGCGGCCGAAGCGGTGAGGCGGCTGATCATGGTGGGCTCCTGGAAGTGCGTGTCGGGATGCGATGTGCCGCACTCTAGGGACCGAAATGGCGCGCCGACAGGGCCTTGCGACGAAGCCGCGAGAGCGGGCGACGAACCGTCGCCAGGCGCGACGAACGCGCGCCGCCCCGGGCCCATCAGCCTCTCAGATCGGCGCCGTCCGCGCCTTCAGCCATGCCAGCGCGGCGCCACCCAGACCCGGCGCGAGGCGCTCGGCGACGGTCGCGTGGTACGCGTTGAGCCACACGACCTCGTCGGCGCGGAGCAGGCTCGCATCGATGCAGCGCGTGTCGATCGGGCAGAGGGTGAGCGTCTCGAACTCGAGGAAGTCGCCGAACTCGTCGCCGACGCCGGTCGCCGGCACGTTGAGGACGAGGTTCTCGACCCGCACGCCCCAGCGGCCCGGCCGGTACACGCCAGGCTCGACGCTGGTGATCATCCCCGGCTGCATCGCCATCGTCGCGTCCGGAACGACGCGCGAGATCGACTGCGGCCCTTCGTGCACGTTGAGGAAATAGCCGACGCCGTGGCCGGTGCCGTGACCGTAGTCGAGGCCGTGCTCCCAGAGCGGGGCGCGGGCGATGGCATCGAGCATCGGCGAGAGGGTCCCGCGCGGGAAGCGCGTCCGGCTGAGCGCGATCGTGCCGCGCAGGACGATCGTCACGTCACGCTTCTGCGCGTCGCCGAGCCGGCCGATCGGCCACATGCGGGTGATGTCGGTGGTGCCGCCGCGGTACTGTCCGCCGGAGTCGATGAGGAGCAGCCCGTCGCCTTCGATCACGGCGTGCGACTCGGGCATCGCGCGGTAGTGCGGCATCGCGCCGTTGGCGTTGAATGCGGCGATGGTCGCGAACGACGGCCCGACGTAGCCCGGACGGCGCGCGCGCGCCTCGGTGAGCTTCTCGTCGATCGTGAGCTCGGTGATCGGATCACGCCGCTTCGGATCGCACAGTTGCGCCTCGAACCAGGCGTAGAACTCGCACATCGCGATGCCGTCCTCGATCATCGCGCGGCGCACGTGGATCGCCTCGGCGTCGGTCTTGCGGCTCTTGGCGAGCGTGCTCGGGTTGATCGCCTCGACGCGCTTCGCCCGCGCCGTCTCCGCCAGGCCAAGCGTCGTGCGCTTCGGGTCGAGCAGCAGTGTCGCTTCGGCCGGCAACGCCGCGATCGCCGCGGCCACCGTGTCGTACGGAGCGAGCCGGACGCCGTCGGCGGCGAGCCTGCGCGCGAGCGCAGCGTCGACCTTGTCGGCGCCGATGAAGAGCGTCGTCGCCTCGGGGCCGATCAGCACGTGGGCGAGGAAGACCGGGTTGAAGCCGACGTCGCTGCCGCGCAGGTTGAGGAGCCACGCGACGTCGTCGACGGTCGAGATCAGGTGATGGCTCGCGCCCGCTTCGGCCATCGCCGTGCGGACCTGCGCGAGCTTGGCCGTGCGCGCGTGCGGCGCTTCGGCACCGGCGTGCTCGTAGACGGCGCTGGCCGGCATCGCGGGCCGCTCGGGCCAGGCGACGGCGACGACGTCGAGATCGCTGCGCAGCGCCAGGCCGCAGCGCGCCAGCGTGTCGCGCATCTGCCGCGCCGCCGCGAGGCCCAGGACGCCGCCGTCGACGGCGACCGTCGCGCCGGCCGGCAGGTGGGCGCAGAGCCAGTCGAGATGCTGCGCCGCGGCCGGCGTCGGGATGCGGACGAGCTCGATGCCGCTGCCTGCGAGCTGGGCCTCTGCCTGGACCCAGTAGCGGCTGTCGGCGAAGAGCGCGGCCTGCTCGGTGGTGACGACGAGAGTCGCCACCGAACCGGTGAAGCCCGAGGCCCATTGCCGTGCCTGCCAGCGCTCCGGCAGGTATTCGGAGAGGTGCGGATCGCTCGACGGGATCACGACGGCGGCCACGTCGTGCGTTCGCAGCGCCTCCTGGATGGTCTCGATGCGCAGGCGGGCCGGCGACGTGCGGGTGTCCATGTCGATTCCTTTCGGTGCCAGTCTAGAGCCGCGGCGGGGTGCGCGCGGCATCGGGCTCGGCGACCACGCGGGCGCCGCGCTCATACGTGAAATAGGCCCAGGCCCATTCGACCATCACGATCAGCCGGTTGCGAAAGCCGATCAGGAAATAGATGTGGGCGAAAAGCCAGAACAGCCAGGCCGGCAGGCCGCTGAAGCGGATCGGCCCGAAGAGCGGAAGGGCGAGATCGACGACCGCGGCCTTGCGGCCGATGGTCGCGAGGTTGCCGTAGTCGACGTAGCGGAAGGCCTCGGTCGGCTGGCCCGCGATGCGGCTCAGGACGTTGGACGCTGCCCTGCGGCCCATCTGCTTGGCCGCCGGGCTGATGCCGGGCACCGGCTTCGCGCCGTCCTTGCCCTGGCTCGTCGCGGCGGCGAGATCACCGATGACCGAGATTTCGGGATGGCCGCGCAAGCTCAGGTCGGGCTCGACGACGACGCGGCCGGCGCGGTCGAGCGTCGCGCCCGCGCCGCGCGCGAGCTCGGCGCCGAGCGGCGAGCCGGCGACGCCTGCCGCCCACACGACGGTTCTCGCCTCGATCCGGCGCAACGTCGGCGTGCCGTCGACGAGCGACTCGCAGGTCACGCCCCGGCCGTCGATCGCGGTCACCTTCGAGCCGGTCTGGACGTCGACGCGCAAGCGCTCGAGCTGTTCGCGCGCCTTGGCCGATTGCGCCGGCACGAACGCGCCGAGGATCCGGTCGGAGCCTTCGATCAGGAGCACGCGCGAGCGCGTCGGATCGATGCGCCGGAACTCGCGCAGCAAGGTGTGATGGGCGATCTCGCTCATCGTCCCGGCCATCTCAACGCCGGTCGGACCGCCGCCGATCACGACGAAGGTGAGCCAGGCGTCGCGCTCGGCGTCGATCGCGGCAAGCTCGGCGTTCTCGAAGGCGCCGATGACGCGGGCGCGGATCGCGAACGCATCGGCGAGCGTCTTCAGCCCCGGCGCGAAACGCTCCCACTCGTCGTGGCCGAAGTAGCTGTGGGTCGATCCGGCGGCGACGATCATGTGGTCCCAGGCGATGCGCTCGCCGCCATCGAGCGTCGCGGTCTTGGCCGCGACGTCGATCGTCCGGACCTCGCCCCTCAGGATCGTCAGACGCCCGCGCTTCATCTCCGGCCGCAGCACGTGGCGGATCGGCGCGCTCACCGCCGGCGCGCTCAGGCCGGCGGTCGCGACCTGGTACAGCAGCGGCTGGAACAGGTGGTGGTTGGTGCGGTCGACGAGGACGATCTCGACGTCGGCCTGGGCGAGAGCGCGCACCGCCGTCAGGCCGCCGAAGCCGCAGCCGATCACCAGCACGCGCGGCAACGCGCTCAAGCCGCGGGCGCCCCCGCTGCGATCGGGGCGACCAGCCGCTCCGCCACCATATGGATGTGCGTGCGCAGCGAGTAGAGCTCGTCGGCGTAGCTGAGTGGAACGTGCACGTGCCCGACGCGGCGCTCGATCTCCTCGAGCTCGCGGAGCAGCTCGTCGTTCGGGCGACGGCCGATCGCGTCCTCGACCTCGCGCAGCTGCCGGTACCAGCGGAAGATGCGCGAGCGGACGCGAAAGGTGTAGAGCGGCGGCAGCATGCGCGAGAGCGGCAGCAGCGCGGCGAGGATCGTCACCAGCACCGGCCACATCCGGTCGAGCAGGTTGGCGAGCGAGAACGGCAGGTAGCGCTGCAGCACCGGCGGGCCGCTCGCGTAGAAGCGCTGCGCCTCGCGCGCGAGCGGGCGCTCGGTGTTGCGCTGGTTCGGGAAGTCGCCCTTTTTCTGGAACCAGCCGGCGCCGCCGTGGACCTGCTGTGCCGCCTGGACGAAGAGCTGGATCAGCGCCGGATGCGTCTTCTTTCGTGCCACCAGCGTGGCCGTCGGTGCGACCAGGCGCACGTCGGCGGCGGGGATGTCGCGCGCGAGATCGACGACGCCGCGCGGCAGCGTCACCGGGCTCAGGACGGGAAAGCGGCGTGCGTAGGCTTCCGACTGGGCGAAGTCGAAGAGGGCGATGCCCGGCGTCTGCAGCAGCATCTGCACCAGCAGCGACTCGGGCGCGGAGGCGAAGACGAGCGCGTCGATGCTGCCGTCGAGCAGGCCGACGACGGCCGGCGTCTGCGGCTGGCGCAGCAGCGCGATCGACGCGGGCTCGATGCGGTTGGCCTCGAGCAGCTTGGCCATCAGGTTGGGCACGCCGCTGCCGGGCGCGCCGATATTGACGCGCCAGCCCGGCAGCTGGGTCAGGCTCGTCAGGTCGGCTTCATTGCGCAGCCGCTGCGCCGACTCGGTACGGTAGAAGAGCCACACCGGCTCGTAGAAGAGGCTGCCGAGCGAGACCAGGCCGCCGTCGGGTAGGTCGCCTTCGTCGCTCGCGGCCGGCGGCGTCTCGTCGGCGCCGCCCTGCACGAAGGCGATGTCGACGTCGCCGCCCGGCTCCTTCAGGAGCTGGATGTTCTCGGCTGCGCCGGCGGTCTTGCGCAGGCGCACCTCGATGCCGTTTTCCTTCAGGATCTGCGCGTAGCGCTTGCCGAACTCCGCGTAGGCGCCCTGGTCCTGGCCGGTGGCGAGGACGACCTGCTTGGGCGGCGTCGGGTCGAGCAGCCAGTAGGCGAGCGCGAGCAGCAGCGCGGCGAGCAGCACGAACGGCGCCGCCGTCAGGAACAGGTCGCGCAGCGAGAGCATGGTCACGCGCAGGCGGTGATGCATGCGCCATTGTCCCTTGCGCCACAGGCGCGGGACAACTGCGCGCTATGCTCGTCCGGCCATGCGACTCCTGCTCGTCGAAGACGACCGAATGATCGGCGAGAGCCTGCAGCGCACGCTCCGCCTCGAGGGCTACGCTGTCGACTGGGTTCGCGACGCGACCGCCGCCGACGGCACGCTGGCGAGCGAGCGCTTCGACCTCGTCCTGCTCGATCTCGGCCTGCCGCGCGGCGCCGCCGCCGCCGGACCGATCGACGGCCTCGCCGTGCTGCAGGCGCTGCGCGCGCGCCACGACTCGACGCCGGTGATCGTGCTCACCGCTCGCGACGCGCGGGGCGACCGCGTCGCCGGCCTCGACACCGGCGCCGACGACTACCTCGTCAAGCCCTTCGAGTTCGACGAGCTCAACGCGCGCATCCGCGCCGTGCTGCGCCGCCACGCGGGACGCGGCGAGCCGCTGATCGCGCACCGCGGCGTGACGCTCGATCCCGCGCAGCGGCGCGTCGCCCGCGACGGCGTGGCGGTGCCGCTCTCGGCGCGCGAGTTTGCGGTTCTCGAGGCGCTGCTGGCGCGGCCCGGCGCGGTGCTGTCGCGGGCGCAGCTCGAGGACCGCCTGTACGGCTGGGGCGAGGAAATCGAGAGCAATGCGGTGTCGGTCTACGTCCACCAGCTGCGCAAGAAGCTCGGCGCCGACTTCATCCGCAACGTGCGCGGCGTCGGCTATTTCATCGACGCGGCGAAGCCGTCGCCATGAGTTCGATCCGCGTCCGCCTGCTGGTCTCGCTGCTGGTGCTGCTCGGCCTCACGGCCGTTGCCATCGCGGCGATCACCTACCGCAACGTTCTCGGCGAGACCGAGGCCTTGTTCGACTACCAGCTCCAGCAGATGGCGCTGTCGCTGCGCGACCAGGGCCGGATCGATCCGTCCGAGGCGGGCACGCTGGCCGACCAGCAGCTCGACGTCGTGATCCAGATCTGGACCGTCGACGGCCGCAGCATCTACGCGTCGCGCGCGCACTCGTCGCTGCCGGCGCGGGCGCTGCTCGGCCTGGCGACGCTCGTCGTCGAGGGCCGCGCCTGGCGCACCTACAGCGTCGCCACGCGCGACCGCGTCATCCAGGTGGCGCAGCCGGTCGAGATCAGGCAGCGCCTGGCGGCGCATGCGGCCTGGCGCAGCGTGCTGCCGCTGCTTCTCATGACGCCGCTCGCGGCGTTCGCGATCTGGTGGCTCGCGGCGAGGAACCTCGCGCCGCTCGAGCGCCTTGCCGGCCAGGTGCGCTCGCGCGACGCAGGCTCGCTCGCGCCGGTGCCCACCGATGGCTTGCCCGACGAGGTCGCCCCGCTCGCGCAGGCGCTCAACGCGCTCCTCGACCGGCTCAAGGGCTCGATGGACACCCAGCGCGCGTTCGTCGCCGACGCCGCGCACGAGCTGCGCTCGCCCCTCACCGCGCTGAAGCTGCAGCTGCGCCTGCTGCAGCACGCCGGCGACGACGCCGCGCGCACGGCGGCCGTCGACGGCATCGCCGCCGGCATCGATCGCGCGGCGCGCCTGATCGAGCAGCTGCTGACGCTCGCGCGCAGCGAGCCGGGCGCCGCGCCGCTCGCGTTCGAGCCGGTCGATCTCGCCGAGCTCGCGCGCGAGACGCTGGCGGCGATGCATCCGTTCGCGCTCGACCGCGGCAGCGAGCTGGTCCTCGACGCCGGGCAGGCGGTGACGATCGCTGGCGACCGGGCCAGCCTGACGGCGCTCGTCCGCAACCTGGTCGACAACGCACTGCGCCATTCGCCGCCGAAGACGCGCGTCGATGTCCGCGTCTGGGAGGACGCTGGCTCGGCGTGGCTGCGCGTCGACGACGCCGGCCCCGGCATTGCGGCGGCCGAGCGCAGCCGGGTCTTCGACCGCTTCTACCGGCGCGATCCGGGTCGCGAGGAGGGCACCGGCCTCGGCTTGGCGATCGTGCGCACCGTGGCCGACCGCCACGGCGCCGCGCTGACGCTCGATGCGTCGCCGGCGGGCGGATTGCGCATCGTCGTCCGCTTTACGCGGCCTGCCGGCGAGAGCGCCTCGTCCTAATCCTGGCTTCATCATTCGCTAATGGAGTCCTAACCGGACGACCCTATCTTCGGCGTCGTGCGTGGGCTCCCCGCGCTTGATCGGAAGGATGCGTTGACATGAAGCTGAACCCCTTGAGCGCGGCCCTGCTCGCCGCCGGCCTCACAGTGCTCGGTACATCGGGAGCGATCGAGCTCCCGCGCTGGCTGAAGGGCGACGACCGCCCGGCCGTCGTCGCCCAGGCCGCGCCGCAAGCGGACCGCGCGCAGGCCGGCGAGCATGTCGTCCCCACGGCTCCGTTGGCGATCGCGCCCGGACAGGTGCCGAACTACCGCGCCATCGTCAAGCAGGCAGGCCCTGCGGTCGTCGGCATCAACGTCGAAGGCAGCCACAAGGCGTCGCTCGAAGAGCAGGGCGGCATGCCGCCCGGCATGGAGGACGATCCATTCTTCAAGTTCTTCCGCGGCGTTCCCGGCCTCGGCCAGCGCGGCAGGCAGAGCCCGTCGACGCCATTCAAGGGCCTCGGCTCGGGCTTCATCATCAGCTCCGACGGGCTGATCCTCACCAACGCGCACGTCGTGCGCGAAGCGAAGGACGTGACCGTCAAGCTGAGCGATCGGCGCGAATACACGGCGAAGGTGCTCGGCCTCGACACCGCGACCGACATCGCCGTCCTGCGCATCGACGCCAAGGACCTGCCGGTGGTGCGCCTCGGCGATCCGCGCAATCTCGAGGTCGGCGATCCGGTGCTCGCCATCGGCGCGCCCTACGGTCTCGAGCAGACCGCGACATCGGGCATCGTCAGCGCCAAGGGCCGCTCGCTGCCGGGCGACGCGGTCGTGCCCTTCATCCAGACCGACGCTGCAGTGAACCCGGGCAACTCCGGCGGCCCGCTGTTCGACGGCACGGGCTCGGTGGTCGGCATCAACTCGCAGATCTATTCGAGGAGCGGCGGCTTCCAGGGCGTGTCGTTCGCGATCCCGATCAACGTCGCACTGAAGGTCAAGGACCAGATCGTCGCGACCGGCAAGGCGCAGCACGGCCGCCTGGGCGTGACGGTGCAGGATCTGAACCAGCAGCTCGCGGATTCGTTCGGCCTGAAGCGCGTCGACGGCGCCCTGGTGTCGAACGTCGCGCCCGACAGCGCGGCCGCTGCCGCGGGGCTGAAGTCGGGCGACGTGATCACCGAGGTCAACGGCGAGCCGGTCGTGCGCTCGGGGTCGCTCTCGAGCCTGATCGGCCTCTCGGCGCCTGGCGAGCGCGTCAAACTCAAGGTCTGGCGCGATCGCTCGGAGCGGACCATCGAGGCCAAGCTCGGTGGTGCCGGAGCGGAAGCCAAGGAAGTCGCCGACGCGAGCGGAGCGGCCGAGAAGGGGCAGCTGGGCCTCTCGCTCCGGCCGTTGACGCGCGACGAGAAGCGCGAAGCGAAGATCGAGTCGGGCCTCGTCGTCGAGGACGTGGGCGGCCCGGCCGAGCGCGCCGGCATCGTCGCCGGCGACGTGCTGCTGGCGATCAACGGCAAGCCGGTGCAGACGCTCGAGCAGGTGAAGAGCGTGATGGCATCCATGCCGAAGAGCGTCGCCTTGCTTGTCCAGCGCGACGGCGAGAAGATCTTCGTGCCGGTCAAGGTCGGCTGATCCTTCCTCGCTCGGCGCCGAAGCGCCCGTCCGCCGCGAGGCGGGCGGGCGCTTTCTCATGCGCTTTCGACAACCGACTGTGGCGCAGTGGCAATACGTGTGAACTAATTTCCGATTGCCTGCCGCGATTTCCGCGTGCTCGCGCGGACGGCACTTTAAGCTTGGCAGGTTTGTCGCGCCGCGCGCGGTCGATGCCAGGAGTCCTGCCGTGAAATCAAGCCCGTTGTCAGCGCGCCTCGTCGCGCGAACGCTCGTCGCAACATTTTGTTTCGCCGCCGGAACCGTGTCGGCGGCCGACATCCACGTCCTGCTCGGCGTCGACCCGGCCGACGCCACCGGCGACGTGCTGCTGAGCGCGTCTCTCGCGCCGGCGCAGTCGCTGACGCGTGCCACCGGCTCGAAGACGACGATCGCCCAGACATCGACGATGTCGGAGGTGATGCGCGCCAGCCGCACCGTCGAGAACGAGATCATCATCGCGCCGGCGCACGTCACCGCCTCGGCCATGCTCCACGCCTACCAGTTGCTCGCGACGAGCGGCCAGGAGCAGATCTACGCACTGGTCGTCAAGAACGACATCGACAAGGTCGAGAAGCTCGCCGGCAAGCGGCTCTACCTGCCGCAGCAGGATTCGCTGCGCAGCTACGTCGCCAAGGGCCTGCTCACCGAATCCGGCGTGAAGCTGGCCCAGTTCTCGAAGGTGACCTACGGCAACACGAGCGGCGGCGGGCTGGTCGCGCTGTCGTTCGACATCGCCGACGTCACTGTCGCCGACGAAGGCCAGGCCAAGGAATGGATCACCGCGCATCCGGGCCAGGCACGCATCCTGAAGACGACGCGGCCGGTTCCGGGCGGCATGAACATGGTCGTGCGCAAGGACTTCTGCGCCACCGAATGCGGGCGCCTGGCCGACTGGGTGAATTCGCCCGACGGCGCGATCCCCGGCATCGGGCGCTTCCGGATCGCCTCGTCCGACGCGAGTCGCCAGTTCACCTATGTCGCCTCCCTCGGCATCACGACGCCGGATGCTCTGAAGGGAGTGACCCGCGTGAGCGCGGAGGAAGTGGTCGAGCTCGCGCGCCAGAACGTCACCATCGTCGACACCCGCTCGCAGAAGGAGTTCGACAACGAGCATGTGCGCGGCGCGGTGCTCGCGTCGTACGTCGAGAAGAGCCTGAAGGAGATCGACTTCGACGCGACGAAGGACAACTTCGACAACCTGAAGACGATCCCGAAGGACAAGCCGGTGCTCTTCCTCTGCAACGGCCCGGAGTGCTGGAAGTCGTACAAGGCCTCGCGCGCCGCCGTCGCGGCTGGCTACACCAAGATCTACTGGTTTCGCGGCGGCATGCCCGAGTGGCGCGAGAAGCGCCTGCCCGTCGAGGGCAGCGCAGGCGCGGCGCTCGCGAAGCTGCCGTCGCCGGCGGGCAAGGGCAACGCCAAGACGGTCGCTGCGGTCACGCGCTAGACGGGTGTCGCTTCTCGCGCGTCTCCCTCAGGGCTCGCGCCGGAGATCGACCACGCGCTCGCCGCGTTCGCTCTTGAGCCAGAGGCGGCCGCGGATGCGCTTGCCGTCTGGATCGATGGCACCGCGCAGGGCGCCGGTGTCGATCGGATCGCCGCCCTCGGGCGCGTCGACGCGGACGTCGAGCTGGATGCGCTGCGGCCCGGCCGGTGCGCCGGCGTCGTCGTCCCCGTCGACGACGATCATCCCTTCACCGCGGTAGAAGACCCGGTTCAGCGTCTGCCCCTTGGTCTGCTTCCAGTAGTCGCGGTAGTTCTCCCAGTCGCTGTCGCGCTCGATGTCGACGGCGCTGCTCGCGACCTTGAGCCCGTTGCCGGACTGTTCGAACGTGACGATCACGATCTCGCCGTCGCGCGACGAGGTCGCGCCGCGCTTGCCGACGCTCACGCGCCACTTGCCGGCGAGGTTCGGCCTCTTGCTGTCCTGCCAGCGCCAGGCGGCGAAGCCGGCGCCGAGGGCGACGGCGACGATGCCGGCGACAGCGAGCCGGCGACCGGTCGACGTGCCGCCTGGCGCTGCATCGGCGGCGACAAGCATCGATGGCGCAGTCGCGGCTGCCGCGGTCGCGGGCCGGTCGACGACACCCATCGCACGCAGGTCGTCGGCGAGGCGGGCCAGGTCCTCGCGCCAGTCGTAGGCGCGCAGGCGTCGCCAGGTGCGCTCCGACAGCTGGTCGAACGGCGGCGGCAGGCTCGACTCGGGTGGCGTCTGCGACACGCCGTCGCACATCAACGGGATGACGTGCGCATTGGCGGCGACGGCGGTCGCGAGCTCGTCGCGCACCGGGTCGTCGTCGCGGTCGATGCAGCGCTTGCCCGCGGCGTCGAGCGCGCCGAGATAGTTGGGCGTGACCAGCACGAGCAGGATCGGCGCGTCGCTCAGCGTGCGCGCGATCTCGTCGCGCCAGCGCGAGCCGGCGGCCAGGTCTTCCTTGTCGAGGAACACCTGGGCCTGGCCGAACAGCTCGTCGAGGTCGCGCGCGAGCGCGGTCGCCTTGTCGGCGCCGTCGCTGCTGCGGTAGCTGATGAAGATGCGCGTGGTCATCGAGGCGCCATCGAAGCGCTTACCCGGATGCGCAAGTGTGGCGCGTTCTGCGACAGTCCGTCGACCCCCCGCGGGGCGTCTTCTCCGCAGATCTGATGCAAAGGCCGGGGACCATGAGCGAACGACGGTCGGTTCTCGTGATCGGCGCCGGCGATGCCACCGGCGGTGCGATCGCGCGCCGCTTCGCGCGGGAAGGGCTGGTCGCGTGCGTCACGCGGCGCACGCTCGACAAGCTCGAGCCGCTGGTCGGTCAGATCCGTGCCGAAGGCGGCGAAGCGCATGGCTTCGCCTCGGACGCGCGCAAGGAGGTCGACGTCGAGACGCTCGTCGCGCACGTCGAGCGCGGGATCGCGCCGATCGAGGTCGCGGTGTTCAACATCGGCGCCAACGTGCGCTTCGACGTCACCGACACGACCGAGCGCGTCTACCGCAAGGTCTGGGAGATGGCCGCGCTCGCCGGCTTCCTCGTCGGCCGCGAGGTCGCCAAGGCGATGCTGCCGCGCGGCCGCGGCACGATCCTCTTCACCGGCGCGACGGCGAGCCTGCGCGGCTCGGCGGGATTCTCGGCCTTTGCCGGCGCCAAGCACGCGCTCCGGGCGCTGGCGCAGAGCATGGCGCGCGAGCTCGGGCCGAAGGGCATCCACGTCGCCCACATCGTCATCGACGGCGCGATCGACACGCAGTTCATCGCCGAGAACTTCCCGGAGCGATATGCGTTGAAGGAGCAGGACGGCATCCTCGACCCGGAAGCGATCGCCGAGAGCTACTGGAATCTGCATCGCCAGTCGAGAAGCGCATGGACGCACGAGCTCGACCTGAGGCCGTGGATGGAGAAATG
>JBBRZP010000093.1:0-14025 GCA_038236565.1 Burkholderiales bacterium
CCGAAGCCGAGCGGCGAGATCACCGGGATGAACTGGTCTTCCTGGAGCGCGATGACGACGCTCGGATCGATCGACTCGATCTCGCCGACCGAGCCGACGTCGTGCACCTTGGTCGGATCCTTGAGGTCGGTCAGGCGCAGCTTCTTGGCGCGGATCAGGCCGCCGTCGCGGCCGGTGAGGCCGACGGCCTTGCCGCCGGCGACGTTGATCAGGCCGACGATGTCCTGCTGCACCTGGCCGGCGAGCACCCACTCGACGACCTCCATCGTCTCGTCGTCGGTGACGCGCATGCCCTGGATGAACTCTCCCTTCTTGCCGATCTTGGCGAGCGCTTCCTCGATCTGCGGGCCGCCGCCGTGGACGACGACAGGATTCATGCCGACGAGCTTCAGCAGCACGACGTCCTCGGCGAAGTCCTGCTGCAGGCCGGGATCGGTCATCGCGTTGCCGCCGTACTTGATGACGATCGTCTTGCCGTGGAACTTCCTGATGTAGGGCAGCGCCTCGGCGAGGATCTCGGCTTTGTCGCGCGGAGAGATGTGGCTCAGATCGGGTGCGGTCGACGGGGCAGCGGGGGGCTGTTCAGGCATGGTGGCGGCGGGTCCGGAGGGACGTTCGATTGCGTCCAGAATCCTAACCCTCGATCGAAGGGTCCCATGATGAATCGCAACGCTTTCCTGTCTTCGGCGCGCGCCGTCGCGTCGCTCGCGCTCGCCGCCGCCTGCGGCCTCGCCACCGCCCAGAACGCGCCCGGGGCCGACTGGCCGAAGGGGCCGGTCCGCATCGTCGTGCCTTACGGACCCGGCTCGACGCCCGACATCATCGCCCGCATCGTCTCCGACAAGCTCGCCAAGCGCACCGGCCAGCCAGTCATCGTCGACAACAAGGCCGGCGCGAGCGGCAACCTCGGCACCGACGCGATCGCCAAGGCGCCGCCCGACGGCTCGATCATCGGCGTCAGCATCGCCGGCCCGCTCGGCGTCAACGCGCTCCTGTTCAAGAAGATGCCGTACGACGCGGCGAAGGACCTCGAGCTCGTCAGCATCGCCGCGACCCAGCCGAGCGTGCTCGTCGTGCCGGTGTCGCTCGGCGTGAGCACGACCGACGAGCTCGTCGCGCTGATGAAGAAGAACCCGGGCAAGTACAACTACGCCTCGATGGGCGCGGGCAGCATCTCGCATCTCGCGATGGAGTCGCTCGCCAGCAAAAGCGGCACGAGCGTCGTCCACGTGCCGTACGCGGGCTCGGGCCCTGCCGTGACTGCGCTGCTCTCCGGCAACGCCGACATCGCCGTGCTGCCGGCGGCATCGGTGATGCCGCAGATCAAGGCCGGCAAGATCAAGGCGCTCGCAGTCGCGACGGCGAAGCGCTCGGCCGCGCTGCCCGACCTGCCGACGCTGGCCGAGAGCGGCCTCAAGGACATCCAGGCCGACGCCTGGATGGGCTTCGTGGTGCCGGCGAAGACGCCGGAAGGGATCGTGAAGAAGCTGCACGACGAGCTGGTCGCGATCCTCGCCGACCCCGAGGTGCGCGAGAAGCTGAAGCTGCAGTACATGGACGTCGTCGCCGACACGCCGGCCGAGGCCCGCGCCTGGCTCGCGGCCGACATCGAGCGCTGGCGGCCGATCATCCAGAAGAACAACATCACGCTGGATTGAGCGCGTGAGCCCAGACGCGGTCGAGGAACCGGCGCGAGCGACGCCGGTCTTCGGCGCGTACGACGTCGTCGTGCTCGGCGGCGGGCCGGCCGGGATCGCGGCGGCGACGTCGGCGGCTCGGCACGGCGCGAAGACGCTGCTCGTCGAGCGCTACGGCTTTCTCGGCGGCATGGGCACCGCCGCCGGCGTCACCAACTTCTGCGGCCTGCACGCCAACGTGCACGGCACGATCCGGCGCGTCGTGCGCGGCGTCGCCGACGGGCTGCTCGACCGCATGCGCGCGCTCGACGGCCTGAACGAGCCGCACCTCGTCTTCGGCAAGATCAAAGCGCAGGCCTATGACACCTCGGCGTTCAAGTGCGCGGCCGACGCGATGGTGCTGGCGGCGGGCGCCGAGATGCTCTTCCATGCATTCGCGGTCGGCGCGACGAGAACGGACGACGGCCGCATCGACGCGCTGATCGTCGAGACCAAGTCGGGCCGCTTCGCGTTGCGCGCCGCGACGTTCATCGACTGCTCGGGCGACGGCGACCTCGCCCACTTCGCCGGCGCCCCGATGCAGTCCGGCGGCCCGCTGCTCTTTCCGACGCTGATGTTCCGCGTCGGCGATGTCGATGCAGACCGAGCCGGCGACGCGTGGCGATCGATCCCGGCGCTGATGGACGCGGCCGAAGCCGCCGGCGACTTCCGCTTCCCGAGAAAGGGCGCGATCGTCCGCCCGCAAAAGCACGTGACCGAATGGCGCGTCAACGTGACGCAGCTGAAGAACGCCGACGGCTCGGCCGTCGACGGCACCGACGCGCGCTCGCTCAGCGCCGGCGAGGTCGAAGGCCGTCGCCAGGCGATCGACTACCTGCGCTTCCTGCGCGCCCGCGTGCCCGGCTTCGAGCGCGCGTACGCGCTCGAGATCGCGCCGCAGCTCGGCATCCGCGAGACGCGCCGCATCGTCGGCGAGCACGTGCTGACGGCCGACGACGTGCTCGGCTGCGCGAGCTTCGACGACACGATCGGCGTCAACGGCTGGCCGCTCGAGCTGCACGTCGCCGGCGACGTCGAGTGGCGCTGGCCGGCGATCCCGCAGTCGCGCGGTTTCAACCAGCTGCCCTTGCGCATGCTGCTGCCGTGCGCCGGCGGCGCGACGGCGAACCTGCTCGTCGCCGGCCGCTGCGCCTCGATGACGCACGAAGGGCAGTCGGCGGCGCGGGTCTCGGGCGCATGCTTCGTGATGGGCCAGGCCGCCGGCGTGCTGGCCGCGCTCGCGACGGGCGCGCGCCGGACGCTGCGCGAGGTCGCGCCGCGCGACGTTCAGGCCGCCCTCGAGGCCGACGGCGCCTTTCTCGGCCGCGGCGAGCCGCCCGGCGAATAGCCGGGGCTTGCATCGCGCGAGGGCGGGACCATGTCGATCTCTGTAATGATCCGCCGGTCAAGCCAGACCAAGCGGCATCCGAAGGAGCTTTCCATGCACTCGAACCAGTCCTCCCCGAGCCCGGCGCGTCGCCGCCTGACCCTGCTCTGCACCGCGGCCGCGCTCGCCGTCGGCGCGGGGCTGACGCTGAACTCGACCCACGCCGCCGAGTCGGCCGTGAAGATTCCTGCTCCCGCGGCCGACGCGACGACGAGCGCCTCCGGCATGCAGACGGCTGTCTTCGCCGGCGGCTGCTTCTGGGGCGTGCAGGGCGTGTTCCAGCGCGTCAACGGCGTCGTCCAGGCAGTGTCGGGCTACGCCGGCGGCGCGAAGGAGACCGCGCAGTACGAGATGGTCGGCACCGGCATGACCGGCCATGCCGAGTCGGTGAAGATCACCTACGACCCGAAGAAGGTGAGCTACGGCACGCTGCTGCAGATCTACTTCTCGGTCGCGCACGACCCGACCCAGCTCAATCGCCAGGATCCGGACAACGGGCCGCAATATCGCTCAGCGGTGTTCTATGCCGACGCGGCGCAGAAGGACACCACCGAGCGCTACATCGCCCAGCTCGACGCGACCAAGGCGTATCCGAAGAAGATCGTCACCCAGGTCACGCCGCTGGCCGCGTTCTATCCGGCCGAGGCCTACCACCAGGACTACCTGACGCTGCACCCCGAGTCGGGCTACATCGCGCGCTTCGACCTGCCGAAGATCGCCAACCTGAAGGTCATGTTCCCGCAGCAGTTCCGAGCCGAGCCGGCGCTCGTGACGGCACGCGCGTCGACGACGCTCGCCAAGCCGCAGTGACCGCGGCGCGGCACTAGCCGCCGGGCAGAAGATCGCGCGGACGGACTTCGGCGCGGGCCGTCCGGCCCTCGCGGCGATAGTCGATCAGGACGGGTTCGTTCGCCGCCGGATCGCGCAGACGCTCGCGCACCGAGAAGAGGTCGAGCGACTCGGCCTTGTGGCCGTCGATGGCGGTGACGACGTCGCCCGTGCGCAATCCGGCTTGATCCGCGGGACCGGCGGCGACGACGTCGAAGACCTTGAAGCGGGCGCCGTCGCGCCCGAGCCAGAGGCCGGCGCGGTCGTAGCGATCGGCGAAGCGTGGGCGCGGCTCGAGCACGAAGCGGTGGCGTGCGACGTCGACGACGGTGTGGAAGTGCTTCAGCACGCCGGTGCCGATGCTGCCCGCGATCGCCGGATCGGCGAAGCCGCCGCTCGACTGCAGCGACAGCCGGGCGACGATCGCACCGGCTTCGGCCGCGCCGAACGCGAAGCGCTGCACACGCACGACGACGCCGCGGATCGGTCCGCCGACACCGTAGCCGGTGAGCGCTTCGACTCCGGGCGCGAGCGCGGCATCGAGCCGATGCGCGCGCCAGAACGGCCCGAAGAGCGTCAGCGACGAGCGATCACCCAGGTCGACGATGAACTTGCCGGGAACGCCGGCGACGATGCCGTCGACGAGCGGAATCGAGCCGTCGTACTCCGTGAAGGGAACAACGATGGCCCCCGGCGGCGCCTCGTAGCCGTCGGGCTCGATCAGGCGCAGGCGCGAGCGCTCGAAGTCGATGTCGACAACGTAGCGGCGAAAGACGGCCGCGCCGGCGATGCCGTCGAATCGGCGAAACCCGATGACGTCGTTGAGCGCGCCGAACGTGTGCGCGAGCGTCGGCAGGTCGCGCATCTCGGCCGCGCCGATGCGCAGCGAGCGCAGGTGCGTCTTGACCACGGTGGCCGTCTTCTCGCCCGCGCCGGAGATCTCCTCGCCACCCTCGTTCCTGGCGCCGATCGCAAGCATCGTCGCCGTCGAGATGCCGATGTTGCCGGCGCCGGTGTCGAGCAGCATCTGGAACGGCCCGACGCCGTTCAGCGTCGCGGCGACGAAGACGCGGTTGTCGACGAGCGTGAACGGCACGTCGGCAGCGACCTGGGCGGCCCAGGTCGAAGGCGCCAGCAGAGCCGCCGCCCACATCCATCTCGACGAAGTCCCCATGCGATCCTCTCTCGGCGTCCGCCCATGCCGGGGCCGGGCAGGTTCAGCGCTGTGCCAACAGCGCCTCGATCTCGGCCGGAGCACGCGGCACGGCGCGACTCATGTGCTCGTTGCCGCTCGCCGTGACGAGGTAGTCGTCCTCGATGCGCACGCCGAAGCCGCGCTCCGGCAGGTAGATGCCGGGCTCGATGGTCACCACCGCATCGACCGGCAGCGGCGCCGCGTATTCGCCGGCGTCGTGGACCTCGAGGCCGACGAAGTGGCCGAGGCTGTGCCAGAAGTCGTCGCGATGGCCGGCCGCCTCCATCACGTCGCGTGCGGTGCGGTTCACGTCTTCGTAGACCATGCCTGCCTTCAACACGCGCATGCCGGCCTCCTGCGCCTTCAGCACGGTCTCGTAGATGCCGCGCTGCTCGGCGCTGAACGTGCCGCTGACCGGAAAGGTGCGCGTGATGTCGGCCGCGTAGCCGCCGACCTCGGCGCCGACGTCGCAGAGGACCAGGTCGCCCGCGCGGATGACCTGCGCCGAGCCCGTGTAGTGCAGCACCGCGCTGCTGCGGCCGGTGCCGACGATCGACGGGAACGCGAGCGAGCGAGCGCCGGCGGCCCGGAACTCGGCCTCGAGGGTGTCCTTCAGCTCGTGCTCGAGCATGCCGACGCGGACCTGTCGCATCGCCGCGAAGAGGCCGCGCTCGGTGGCGGCGATCGCGCGCCGGATCAAGACCAGCTCGCGCGGCTCCTTCACCATCCGCATCCGGCGAATCAGGTTGTGGCTGTTCACGACGTGGGCGCCGGGCACGCGCGCGGCGATCTTGCCGTAGAGCTCGAGCACCGGAGGCACCGGCGCCGTCAGGGGGACGATCGGACCGAGGTAGTGCAGCTCGCCGGAACGCGACGCGAGCCCGGTGACGAGCCACGACAGCGCGCCGGTGCGCATCAGCGTGTCGAAGCCGGTGCGGGCGCGGGCGCTCTGGCCGAGCGGCAGGCGCACGCCTTCCCAGCGCTCGCTCTCGGGGTTGCGTGGCGCGAGCAGCAGGAACTCGCGCGTCGTGCGCTCCGCCGGCGCGAGAACGAGGATGGCCCCCGCCTCGTCCTGGATGCCGGTCAGGTAGGAGAAGTCGCTGTCCTGTCGCGCCGACGGGTTGGCCGCGTCGATCTCGGTCGCGGCGTGGACCACCGCGATGCCGCCCTTCATCGACCTCATCAGCGCGAGGCGACGTTCGCGATAGACCTCCGGCTCGAACGGCGAGGTCGCGGCAGGTGCACCGTAGCCGTCATCGGCAGCCGCGGCTGCGAGGGCACGGCCGGTGGCCGTCGACGATGCCGCCATGGCGGCCGATACAGCGAGGAAACGACGGCGAGCGGACATCCCGGATCCTCCAGTTCTCGAACAGGCGCTAGAAGTGGATGCCTCGCATCATCTGGGCCATCGCCGCCGCTTCCGCCGACGGCACGTACTTCTTCTCCTTGTCGCCCTTGGCCGCCGCGCTGTCCGGGAACATCCTGAACGTCGAGTTCATGACGATCTGCGCCACCCTTGGCGCGAGCGCGTGCATCAGCTCGCCGGTGATGCCGAGCCGCGTCGCGATCCGCACCGGCTTGTCGACGCAGGCCTCGGCGATCATGTTGGCGGCATCCTCGGGCTTGAGCACCGGCACGTTGTCGTAGATCTTGGTCGGGCCAATCATCGGCGTGCGCACCAGCGGCATGTTGATCGTCGTGAAGGTGATGCCCATGTCGGCGTACTCGCTCGAGGCGCAACGCGTCCACGCGTCGAGCGCGGCCTTCGACGCGACGTAGGCCGAGAAGCGCGGCGCGTTGGTCAGCACGCCGATCGAGCTGATGTTGACGATGTGGCCCTTCTTCTTCGCGACCATGCCGGGCAGGAAGCCCATCGTCACGCGCAGGCATCCGAAGTAGTTGAGCTGCATGGTGCGCTCGAAGTCGTGGAAGCGCTCGTAGCTCGCCTCGATCGCGCGGCGGATCGACCGGCCCGCGTTGTTGACGAGGAAGTCGACGCCGCCGTGCTTCTCGTTCAGCCAGTCGACGAGCGACTTGCAGCTCGCCTCGTCGGCGATGTCGGCCGAGAAGGTCTCGACGACCGCCGCCTTGCCGGCGAACTCGACGATCTCCTTCTTCGCTTCGGCGAGCTTGGCCGCGTCACGCGCGCAGATGACGGTGATCGCGCCGGCCTCGGCGAACTTGCACGCCGCCGCCAGGCCGATGCCCGACGAGCCGCCGGTGACGAGCACGACCTTGCCGCCGACCGTGCCGCGCAGCGAGCGGTCGATGAAGAGCGCCGGGTCGAGGTAGCGCTCCCAGTAGTCCCACAGGCGCCACGCGTAGTCCGCGAGCGGCGGGCAGGCGATGCCCGAGCCCTTCAGCGCCTGCAGCGTCTCGCGGCAGTCGTAGCGCGTCGGGAAGTTGACGAAGGTGAGCATGTCCTCGGGCAAGGCGAGGTCCTTCAGCACCGCCGCCTTGACTCGGCGCACGGGAGCGATCGCCATCAAGCCCTTCTTCACGCTCTTCGGGATGAAGCCGAGCAGCGCCGCGTTGACGAAGAGGTTCATCTTCGGCGCGTGTGCCGCCTTGCTGAAGATGTCGAGCACGTCGCCGACGCGGTAGCCGAGCGGGTCGACCAGATGGAAGCAGCGCTCGTCGAGGTTCGTCTTCAGATGGCTGATGTGGTCGAGCGCGGCGACGACGAAGTCGACGGGGACGATGTTGATGCGCCCGCCTTCGAGGCCGATCGACGGCATCCAGGGCGGCAGCAGCTGGCGCATGCGCTGGATCAGCTTGAAGAAGTAGTACGGACCGTCGATCTTGTCCATCTCGCCCGTCGTCGAGTCGCCGACGACGAGCGCCGGGCGATAGACCGTCCACGGCACCTTCGACTCGGCGCGCACGATCTTCTCGCTCTCGTGCTTGGTCATGAAGTACGGGTGTTCGAGGCCCTCGGCCTCGTCGAACATGTCTTCGCGAAAGACGCCTTCGTAGAGGCCTGCCGCGGCGATCGAGCTGACGTGATGGAGGTGCCCGGCATCGATCGCCTTGCAGAACTCGACCACGGCGCGCGTGCCTTCGATGTTGACGGCGATCTGCGACTCGGCATCCGCCGAGAGGTCGTAGACCGCGGCCAGGTGATAGACGTGGTCGACGTGGCCCTTGAGCTTCTTGATGTCGTCGGCCGAGACGCCGAGCTTCTTGGCCGTGAGGTCGCCGTAGACCGGCACTGCGCGCGACCGCGCCGGCTTGTCGTCGAGGCCCCAGTAGGCGTAGAGCGCGTCGAGCTTGTCGGCGCTCCCGCTGCGCAGCAGGAAGTGCACGACGGCGCCGCGCCGAGCGAGCAGGGTCTTGACGAGTCGCTTGCCGATGAAGCCGGTGGCCCCGGTAACGAAGTAGCGCATGCCTGAACTCCAGTGTGCGACGCGGCTGCCGCGTCGCTCACGGCGATTCTTGTTCAGCGGCAGGCGTTCTTCGCGCGGGGCAAACCCGACTGCCTGGCCGTGCCCTCTCACCGACCGCGACGATTAGGGTGCGCTCTCGAGCGCGTCTCACTACATTGCCGGTAGCCGCTGCGAACAGCGCAGCCGCAACACTCTCAGGAGAACCCCATCATGGTCAAGAAACTCAAGGCGATGGCCGACAGGAAGAACGCCTCTGGCGCAGGCCTGTTCGACAGCGCCCTGGACGGCTCGGTCAAGGAATCGGCGCAGCAGATCTGGCTCGCCGGCATGGGCGCGTTCGCCAAGGCGCAAGCCGAAGGCAAGCAGGTGTTCGACGCGCTCGTCAAGGAGGGCACCGCCCTGCAGAAGCGCACGCAGAACGTGGCCGAGGAGAAGTTCGGCGACGTCACCCACAAGATGACGAGCATGGCCGACGAGGTGTCCGCCAAGGCCGGCAAGCAGTGGGACAAGCTCGAGTCGATCTTCGAGGAGCGCACCGCCAAGGCGATGAAGAAGCTCGGCGTGCCGTCGTCGCGCGACATGCAGGCGCTGATGGACCGGATCGACGCGCTGTCGGCGCAGGTCGCGAGCCGCGCCCGCCCGGCCACGAAGAAGGCCGCCGTAAAGCCCCCGGCGACGGCGAAGAAGGCCGTCAAGCGCGCGCCTCGCAAGTCGGCCGCCAACAAGGCCACCTGAGGACGGATGCAGTCGCCGCCCGAGAGCGGCACGCGAGAACGGGACGCTTCGGCGTCCCGTTGTTCATTGCGCCGGCGTCAGGGCGCGTACTGGCCCGGAAAGAACCAGAGCAGCCCGGCCGTCATCAAAGAGTAGCGCGCGAACTTGCCGATCGCCATGTAGACGACGCACGGCCAGAACGGCAGCTTGAGCCAGCCGGCGACGGCGCAGAGCGGATCGCCGACGATCGGCAGCCACGACAGCAGGCAGGCTTTCGGCCCGAAGCGCTCGAGCCAGGCCGCGGCCTTGGCATTGCCGCGCTTGTGGGTGACGTGCTCGTACGCCTGCTCCGCGCCGTAGCCCATCCACCACGTGAGCGCGCCGCCGAGCGTGGCGCCCGCGGTCGCGACCAGGATCGCCGGCCAGAACATGTCGGGGTTGAGCTTGACGAGCGCGAAGACCGCCGGCTCGGAGCCCAGCGGCACCAGCGTGGACGCGATGAAGGCGATGACGAAGACGGTCGAGAGGCCGACGTTCGGCAGCGCGAGCGCGCTCATCAGCCAGCTGATCCAGGCATCCATCCGCATGCATTATCGAACCCCTGAATCGAGGGGTTGCACGAGGGAAACGGCCGAAATCACGCCGCTATACTGCTGCCTCGTTTTTCAGCAGCGGACCCCTCTTTCCCCATGCGCATCGGCCACATCACGCTAGCGAACCGGTTGTTCGCCGCGCCGATGGCCGGGGTCACCGATCGACCGTTCAGGCAGCTGTGCAAGCGCCTCGGCGCGGGTTACGCGGTAAGCGAGATGGTGACGTCGCGCAAGGACCTGTGGGCGACGCTGAAGACCAGCCGTCGTGCCGACCACGACGGCGAGACCGATCCGATCGCCGTGCAGATCGCCGGGACCGACGCGGCGATGATGGCCGAGGCCGCCGCCTACAACGTCGCGCGCGGCGCGCAGATCATCGACATCAACATGGGCTGCCCGGCCAAGAAGGTCTGCAACCAGTGGGCGGGTTCAGCCCTGATGAAGGACGAGCCGCTGGCGCTTGCGATCATCGAGGCCGTCGTCGCCGCGTGCGCACCGCACAACGTGCCGGTGACGCTGAAGATGCGCACCGGCTGGTGCGAGAGCGGCAAGAACGCCGTGCGTCTGGCACGCTCCGCAGAAGACGCTGGCATCGCCATGGTCGCCGTGCACGGCCGCACGCGCGAGCAGGGCTACAAGGGCGAGGCGGAGTACGAGACGGTCGCCGCGGTCAAGCGTGCCGTCGCGATCCCGGTCGTCGCCAATGGAGACATAGACTCCCCGGCCAAGGCGCGCCGCGTCTTCGCCGAGACCGGCGCCGACGCGATCATGATCGGCCGCGCCGCCCAGGGCCGGCCATGGATCTTCGGCGAGATCGCGCATGAGCTCGCTACCGGCGAGCCGGCGCCGCCCCCGAGCGTCGCCGACGTGCGCGGCTGGCTGCTCGAGCACCTCGATGACCACTACCGCCTCTACGGCGAGCACGCGGGCGTGCGCAGCGCGAGGAAGCACATCGGCTGGACCCTGCGCGGCCTGCCGGGCGGCGAGGACTTCCGCGCCGGGATGAACCTGATCGAAACCTGTGACGCGCAGGCGCGGGCAGTCGGGCTCTGGTTCGAGCGCCTGGGCCAGCGCATGCCGACGATGCCGCGTGTCGGCACGACCGCCGACGAAGCCGCCGACGCCCTTCTGCATTGAGCGCCATGACCAACAAGAAGCACATCGAGGAGTGCGTCCGCGAGAGCCTCGAGGGCTACTTCAAGGACCTGCGCGGCGTCGAGCCGACGGCGATGTACGAGATGATCCTGCGCGTCGTCGAGCGGCCGCTGCTCGAGGTCGTGATGAAGGAAGCAGGCGGCAACCAGAGCCGCGCCGCCGAGTGGCTCGGCATCAACCGCAACACGCTGCGCCGAAAGCTCGTCGAGCACAAGCTGATCAAGTGAAGGCACGCGCAGCGGCGCGGCCACCCGGGAGCCTTCCATGCACGCGCTGATTTCAGTGTCCGACAAGACGGGAGTCGTCGAGCTCGCGCGCGAGATCGCGGCGCTCGGCATCGGCCTTCTCTCGACCGGCGGCACGGCCAGGCTGCTCACCGGCGCCGGCCTCGCCGTCACCGAGGTCGCCGAGCACACCGGCTTTCCGGAGATGCTCGACGGCCGCGTCAAGACGCTGCATCCGACGATCCACGGCGGCCTGCTCGCGCGCCGCGACAGCGCCGAGCACATGGCCGCGCTCGAGCAGCACGGCATCGCGACGATCGATCTCCTCGTCGTCAACCTGTACCCGTTCGAGGCGACGGTCGCGCGCGCCGACTGCTCGCTCGCCGACGCGATCGAGAACATCGACATCGGCGGCCCGGCAATGGTCCGCTCGGCGGCAAAGAACTGGAACCACGTCGCGGTGCTGACCGACGCGTCGCAGTACGCCGGCGTCGTCGCCGAGCTGAAGCAGTCGGGCGCGGTCTCGGAGGCGACGCGCTTCGCCCTCGCCGTCGCTGCCTTCGACCGGATCGCGCAGTACGACGGCGCGATCAGCGACTACCTCTCGTCGCTGTCGGGCCCGAGCGCCGGCGTGCCGGAGCGCGGCGAGTTCCCGAAGCAGATCAACGGCCGCCACGTGAAGCTCCAGGATTTGCGCTACGGCGAGAACCCGCACCAGCGCGCCGCGTTCTATCGCGACCTCGCGCCGATGCCGGGCTCGCTGGTCACCGCGAAGCAGCTCCAGGGCAAGGAGCTTTCGTACAACAACATCGCCGATGCCGACGCGGCCTGGGAATGCGTCAAGGGCTTCGACGTGCCGGCATGCGTCATCGTCAAGCACGCCAACCCGTGCGGCGTCGCGGTCGCGGAGTCGGCCGGTGCGGCCTACGCGAAGGCGCTCAAGACCGATCCGACCTCGGCCTTCGGCGGCATCATCGCCTTCAACCGCGAAGTCGACCGGGTCTGCGCCGAGCACGTCGCGAAGCAGTTCGTCGAGGTCCTGATCGCGCCGTCGTACAGCGGCGAGGCGCTCGCCGTCTTCGCGGCGAAGGCCAATGTCCGTGTCCTCGAGATCGCCCTGCCGCCCGCGGGCCAGGCCGGCAACCTGTTCGACCTCAAGCGCGTCGGCTCGGGCCTGCTCATGCAAAGCGCCGACACGCACGAGATCGCTGCGAGCGACCTCAAGGTCGTGACGACGAAGGCGCCGACGGCCGAGCAGACGAGCGATCTTCTCTTTGCGTGGAAGGTGGCGAAGTTCGTCAAGAGCAACGCCATCGTCTACTGCGCAGGAGGCATGACGCTCGGCGTCGGCGCGGGGCAGATGAGCCGGCTCGATTCGGCTCGGATCGCGTCGATCAAGGCCGACGCCGCAGGCCTCTCGCTGGTCGGCTCGGCGGTCGCGAGCGATGCGTTCTTCCCGTTCCGCGACGGGCTAGACGTCGTCGTCGATGCCGGCGCGTCCTGCGTGATCCAGCCGGGCGGGTCGATGCGCGACGCCGAAGTGATCGCGGCCGCGAACGAGCGCGGCATCGCGATGGTCTTCACGGGCGTCCGCCATTTCCGCCACTGAAGAAGTGGGACCCCCACGCTCACTGCGTTCGCTGCCCCCCGAGAGGGCGCGGCCGGGCTTGGGGCGGCCCGGCGCCCGGCCCCGATGACCGGCCCTGAAGCCGCCGGCCTCGCGCTGGCCTTCATCGCCCGCCTCGTCACCGGCGCGCAAGGTCACTGGCACGGCTCGGCGCCGAAGGCCGAGCAGCGCATCTACTTCGCCAACCACCAGAGCCACTTCGACTGGGTGCTGATCTGGGCCGCGCTGCCCGACGACCTGCGCGCCGTCACGCGGCCGATCGCGGCGCGCGACTACTGGACCTCCAGCCCGCTCAAGCACTGGATCACGCGCGAGATCTTCAACGCGGTCTACGTCAGCCGCCATCGCGCCGATCCCGCCGCGGGCGTCGAAGACGAGGATCCGCTCGAGCCCTTGATGGAAGCGCTGCGCCACGGCGACTCGCTCGTCATCTTCCCGGAGGGCACGCGCGGCCACGCCGCCGAGCCGGCGTCGTTCAAGTCGGGCCTCTTCGCGTTGGCGCAGGCGTTTCCCGACGTGCAGCTCATCCCGACCTGGATCGACAACGTCCAGCGCGTCATGCCCAAGGGCGAGGTCGTGCCGGTGCCGATCCTGTGCACCGTCGTCTTCGGCGCGCCGGTCGCGCTCGCGCCGGGCGAAGAGCGCCGCGCCTTCCTCGACCGGGCGCGCGCCGCCGTCATCGCCTTGCGCGCGGTCGCCTGATGGGAGATCTGCGCTCGCTCACGGTCTCGCAGCAGGTCGGGCTGCTGTTCGTCGTCCTGTTCGGGCTGCTCGGCGCGGCGACGGTCGCCGCCTTCATGCGCACGATCCGCGACGCCTCGCCCGAGCGCACGGCCTTGCAGGAGCGGCTCGCGCGCGAGTTGCGCGCGCTCTGGGTCGGCCTCGTGCTGTTCTGGGTCGCCTGGGCCTCGGGGCCGGCGGTGTCGACCGTCCTCTTCGGCTTCGTCTCGTTCTTCGCCCTGCGCGAGTTCGTGACGCTCACGCACACACGGCGCGCCGACCACCGCAGCCTCCTGCTCGCCTTCTTCGCGATCCTGCCGATGCAGTACGTGCTCGTCGCGACGCGCCAGTTCAACGCCTTCACCGTCTTCATCCCGGTCTACGTCTTCTTCGCGCTGCCGGTGATCAGCGCGCTCGCCAATGACCCGTTCCGCTTCCTCGAGCGCACCGCCAAGATCCAGTGGGGCATCACGGTCTGCGTCTACGGCATGAGCCACGCGCCGGCGCTGCTCCTGCTCGA
>JBBRZP010000094.1:0-13887 GCA_038236565.1 Burkholderiales bacterium
ACGGGGGTAAGGGGGCGCCGTCTTCAAAAACAGCACTTGCCCCATCCAGCACCTCCCTGCGCAGCCACGTTCAGCCCTAAACGCCCTGATCACGTCGCTAATGCCGCGAAATTCGGGACTGACGAAATGTCCGGGCTAGCCGCGACCGCTCAACGCTTGACGAACAGGCGCTCCATGGCGACGTCGATGACCAGCCCGCACAGGCTGTAGAGCACCGAGCCGACCAGCGCCGCGACGAACCCGGCGACGTGGAAGCCGTCGATCACCGACGCCGCGAAATAGAACAGCAGCGCGTTGATCACGAACAGGAAGAGGCCGAGCGTCAGCAGCGTCACCGGCAGCGTGAGCAGCACGAGGATCGGACGCAGCAGAGTGTTGAAGAGGCCGAGCACCAGCGCCGCGATCATCGCCGCGCCGAAGCTCGCGACCTGCACGCCGGGATAGATGTTGGCCACCAGCAGCAGCGCGGCGGCGAGCAGCAGCCATCGAACGAGGATTTTCATCGGCCGAAGAATATCCGCAGCGCGCGTCGGTGCGGCATCGGCCGCTCGTCAACACGGATGCGAATCGTTCTCGTTTGCGTGTACAGTGAGATCGTGATGCAGACTGGCACGATCCTCCCGGGCCGCCGCCAGACGGCCGACCACGACTCCCTCAGCGACGGGCAGCGCCGTGCGCTCGTCGCCGCCATCGTCGCAGCCCATGCCGCCGCCGTCTGGGCGCTGATGCAGGTCCGCGAGGTCCGCCAGGTCGTGGTCGATGTCGTCCCCGTGTTCGCCAGCCTGATCGCGCCGCCGAAGCCGCTCGAGCCGCTTTCGCCGCCGCCCGTCCCGGAGCGCCGCGTGGTCGCGCCCCGTGTCATCGCAGCGGCGCCGAGTCCGGCGCCGGCGCCGCTCGTCGTCACCGCGCCGCCCGAGATCGCCGAGCCGCCCGCGCCGCCGATGGCCGTCGTCACCGCGGCGGCGCCCGTGCCGGCTCCCGCGCCCGTCCCACCGCCGCAGCCGAAAGACATTCCGGCGTCGCAGGTCCAGTACCTGGAGCCGATCGAGATCGTGTATCCCCGCCTGTCGATCCGCCAGCGCGAGCAAGGCATCGTGCTCGTCCGCCTGCTCATCGACGAAGCCGGCTTGCCGCGCGACGTGCGGGTGAGCCGCTCGTCCGGCTTCGCGCGGCTCGACGACGCGGCCGTCAGCGCCGTGCGCAAGGCCCGCTTCAAGCCGCCCACCGAGAACGGCCGTCCGGTGACGGGCATCACCAACATCCCCGTCGACTTCCAGCTGGAGAAATGACCTTGACCCCCGATCCCGCGACCATGGGCTTCGCCCATTTCATCGTCCAGAGCGACGCCCTCGGCAAGACGCTGCTGGCGATCCTCGTCGTGATGTCGATCGTCTCCTGGGCGATCATCGCCGTGAAGGGACTGACGCTCGCGCTGCGCAAGGGCCGCAGCCGCGCGTTCCTTGCCTTCTTCTGGAACGCGACCTCGCTCGAGGCCGTGGCCGGCGAGATCGCCACGCACGGCGCGCGCGATCCGTTCTCGCACCTGGCCAGTCACGCCATGCACGCGCAGGCGCACCACGCCAAGTACGGCGCCGCCAAGCTCGAGGAGGCGGGCACGTCGAGCGAGTTCGTCACGCGCACGATCAAGAAGGTGCTCGACGAGGAGATGAGCCGGCTCGACAACGGCCTGACCGTGCTCGCCACTGTCGGCGCGACCGCGCCCTTCGTCGGCCTCTTCGGCACCGTCTGGGGCGTCTACCACGCGCTGGTGGCGATCGGCATGAGCGGCTCGGGCACGCTCGACAAGGTCGCCGGCCCGATCGGCGAGGCGCTGATCATGACCGGCCTCGGCCTGGCGGTCGCGATCCCGGCGGTGATCGGCTACAACGCGCTGACGCGCTCGAACCGCGTCCTCGCGGCCAGGCTCGACGCCTTCGCCTACGAGCTGCACACCTTCGTCTCGATGGGCCAGCCGCTCGGCGTCGGCCATGCCGGCGACACCGCCGCCAACGTGCGCTCGCTGGGCACGCGCCCGGCCGCCGCCTGAAGGAGCCGGGATGGCCTTCGCGAGCTTCGACCCGAGGCACGGCGGCGCGCCGATGGCGGAGATCAACATGGTCCCGCTGATCGACGTGATGCTGGTGCTGCTCGTCATCTTCATCATCACCGCGCCGCTCCTGACGCAGGCCGTCAAGCTCGAGCTGCCGCAGGCGACGTCGCATCCCAACGACCTCAAGCCGGACAAGATCGAGTTCGCCATCGACGCCACGGGCCAGCTGTTCTGGAACGGCGAGCCGGTGACGCGCGCCGATGCCGCTGCCCGGTTCGTCGGCGAGGGCAGGAAGCCGGCCCGGCCGGAAGTGCACCTGCGCGCCGACCAGTCGGTCGCCTACCGCTTCGTCGCGCAGACGATGGCCGACGCGTCGAAGGCCGGGCTCACCAGGATCGGCTTCATCAGCGAGGCCGACAAGCCGTGAGCTCGCGCGCGACCTCGGGCCAGTCGCCCCGCTTCCTGCCGCTCGGCGCACTCGCGGCCGGCTTCGGGCTGCTCGGCGCCGATGCCCTCGCCCAGTCCGCGCCGACCGCGCCTGCGCCGTCGGCGTCGGCCGCCAGGGAGACGACGCTCAAGCCGATCTCGGTGAAGGCCAGGGCCGAGACCGACAAGGACTCGGTGCGCGCGACGACGAGCACGATCGGCAAGGGCGTGCAGGAGCTGCGCGACATCCCGCAATCGGTGACCATCGTCACCGACAAGCTGATCCAGGACCGGCGCATCGACACGGTCAAGGAAGCGCTGCACCAGACCGCTGGCATCACCTTCCAGGCGGCCGAAGGCGGCGAGGAAGACATCCGCCTGCGCGGCTTCTCGCTCGCGACGACCGGCGACATCTTCGTCGACGGCGTCCGCGATCCGGCGTTCTACGACCGCGACGTCTTCAGCTTCGACCGCGTCGAGCTGCTGCGCGGCTCGGCCTCGATGCTCTTCGGGCGGGGCTCGACGGGTGGCGTCGTCAACCAGGTGAACAAGGTGCCGCTGCTCACGAACGTGAACGAGGTGACGGCGACCGCGGGCTCGGGCAGCTACCTGCGCGGCACCGGCGACTTCAACTTCAAGCTCGACGAGACCTCCGCGGTGCGCTTCAACACGATGTTCACGACCGCCGACAACTTCGGCAACAAGATCGACAAGCAAGGCATCGCGCCGTCGTTCCGGTTCGGCATCGGCACGCCCGACGAGGTGACGCTGAGCCTCTACGCGCTGCAGAACCGCAACGGCATCAACTACGGAATCCCGTGGCTGCGCGTCGCCGCGGCGAGCGCGAACCCGTCGGGCCTGGTCGGCATCAGTCCCCGAAACGACTACGGCGCCGCCAGCGACTACAACGCCGGCAGCGCGACCTCCGGAACGGTCGACTACGTCCATCGCTTCGCCGGCGCAGGGCGGCTGCACGCGGTCGTGCGCAACGGCTACTACGACCGCGACCAGCGCGCGAGCACGATCCGCTTCTGCGTGCGGACGACCAACGGCGCCGGCGTCGTCACCAATCCCGACTGCCCGGCGGTCCAGCCGACCCAGTCGACGATCAATGACGCGACCCCGCTCGTGCGCGGCACGAACAACAAGGTCCAGGACCTGCACACGACCTACGGCCAGACCGATTACTCGAACGCGTTCCAGATCCTGTCGATGCGCCACGCGGTGCTCGGTGGCATCGACCTCGCGAACGAGAAGTTCCGCGGCTACAGCGTCGCCGCCCTGCCCGCCGGCGTCGTCCTCGACAAGAACGCGCCGCGGCCGACGCTCGGCCGTCCGAACGACGGCACGTCGGTCGACGAGGGCCAGCGCATCAAGCGGATCGCCTCCGACTTCGATGCCGACGCGTTCGGCGCCTACGTGCAGGACCTCGTCCAGATCGCGCCCGCCTGGAAGGTTCTCGCCGGCCTGCGCTGGGACCACTTCCACGGCACGTACCGCAGCTTCTCGACGGCCACCTCCGCCGCGCTGCCGGTCATCGGCACCGAGACGGCGATCCGCTCGCGCACCGACACGCCGTGGAGCAAGCGCGCCGGCCTGCTGTACCAGCCGACCGACGACGCGTCGTTCCATTTCTCGTACGGCACGTCGTTCAACACATCGGGTGACACCTACCAGTACGACACGCAGACCGTGAACACGCCGCCCGAGTCGAGCCGGAACCTCGAGCTCGGCGCCAAGGTCGACCTGCTCGATGGCAAGCTCAGCGTGCGCGGCGCGCTGTTCCGTTCGACCAAGCTCAACGAGCGCAACCGCGATCCCGACAGCGCCGCGGAGGCGAACCTGCTGTCCGGCAAGCGTCACTCGGCGGGCGTCGAGCTCGACCTCGCAGGCCGGGTCACGCCGAAGTGGGAGGTCTATGGCTCCTACGCGTGGACGCCGGTGGCGCGGATCGATGTCGGCGCGCCCGGCTCCGTTCCCGGAGTCGGCGAAGGCAAAGGCACGCGCTCGTCGCTGACGCCGCGGCACAGCGGAACGATCTGGTCGACCTACCAGATCGCGCCGCAGCTCCGCTTCGGCGCCGGCCTCAACGCGCGCGGCTCGCAGACGCCCAACCGCAATCCGGCCGGCATCGTCGCGCCGACATTCGTCACCGGCGACGTCCTCGCCGAGTACACGCCGACCGATCAGATCGCGATCCGCCTCAACGTCCTCAATGTCACCGACAAGCTCTATGCGGATTCGCTCTACACGGGGCACTACATTGCGGGCCAGCCGCGCACGGTCTATGTCTCGCTGGCCGCGCGCTTCTGAGACACGCCTTCTTCATCTGCCCTCTGAAAGGATTGCCATGAAACGTCTTCTCGCCACAGCTGCTCTCGTCGGCCTTGCCGGCACCGCGTTCGCCCAGCACGCGGAGAAGTGCGACGTCATTCCGAAGGAGGAATGGAAGCCGCAGGCCGAGCTCGAGCGCAAGCTCACCAACCAGGGCTGGAAGATCAGCCGGGTCAAGATCACCAACGGCTGCTACGAGGTCTACGGCCGCGACGAGAAGAACAACAAGGTCGAGACCTTCTTCCATCCGAAGACCTTCGACGTCGTGACCGCGCCGAAGTAGGCGCACATGGTCCGCGTCTGGGACGCGCCGGTGCGCGTCCTGCACTGGGCGCTCGTCGCGAGCGTCGTCCTGGCGTGGACGACGACGGCGTGGCTCGGCCAATGGCATCGCGCCGCCGGCTACGCCGGATTCGCGGCGCTGATCGCGCGCGTGGTCTGGGGATTCGTCGGCTCGCATCGCGCGCGCTTCGCGCAGTTCGTGCGCGGCGCCGGTCCGACCTGGCGCTATCTGAAGCTCGCGATCGGGGCGCGCGAGCCGCGTCACGTCGGCCACAACCCGCTCGGCGCGTGCATGGTGCTGGCGATGATCGCCTGCCTCACGGGCCTCGCGCTCACCGGTTGGCTCTACACGACCGACTGGTTCTGGGGCGACGAAGTGGTGGAGCGGATCCACCTCGCGCTCGCGTGGACGATCGTCCTGCTCGCGGTCCTGCACGTTGCCGGCGTCGTGATCGCGAGCGTTCGGCATCGCGAGAATCTCGTCGTCGCGATGGTCACGGGCGACAAGCGAGAGGCGCGAGGATCGGACATCGAGTGATGCGCTGCAGCGACAAAAGCGCAGTTTCACTCTGCAGATTGCGTGTCCTTCGAGTGAAAACTGCTTCTCACCCCCGTATACACGCAGTACTATTCGCTCCGCGCGGAACACGGAGAAATGAGAGTCCACGCGACTCTCGCCCGCTCCGAGCACATCAACCAATCACTTGATGGAGAGAATCAACATGGCAACTGCGAAGAAAGCTGCGAAGAAAGCGGCCCCTGCGAAGAAGGCTCCGGCCAAGAAGACCGCCGCCAAGAAGGCGGCTCCTGCGAAGAAGGCGGCTCCGGCCAAGAAGGTCGCCGCCAAGAAGCGCACTCCCAACGCGGCCTTCATGAAGGCCATGACCCCGAGCGCCGCGCTCGCCGCGATCATCGGCGACAAGCCGGTGCCGCGCACCGAGGTGACGAAGAAGGTCTGGGAGTACATCAAGAAGCACAACCTGCAGGACTCGGCGAAGCGCACGATGATCAACGCCGACGCCAAGCTGAAGGAGATCTTCAAGAAGGCGCAGGTCTCGATGTTCGAGATGACCAAGCTGATCAACAGCCACCTGAGCTGAGTCGGTCCGGGCGCCTCACGGCGCCAGTGAAAAGCCGGTGCATGCACCGGCTTTTTTCTTGTCCCGTTTCCTGCAGGTCCGCAGCGTAGGACGCGGCCCACCTGCGGTGAGGTCGCGCTCCGACGAGAAGCTCCCGCCCTCGCCGGGAGACGGCAGCGTCTTCAGCGTTCAAAGTCCGTGCCCTCAACAACGAGGAGACTCGCATGACCCACCCCAAGACCTCAGTGCTGGCACGCGCCATCGCAGTGTCCGTCGCCACTCTGGCCTTCACTGTCGGCTCTTCGGCCGCGACCGGCGACAAGGCTGCCTACGACCAGGCCAAGACCACGGCCAAGACCACCTACGGGTCGGCCAAGAAGTCCTGCGATGCGATGACCGGCAACGCCAAGGATATCTGCGTCGCCGAAGCCAAGGCGGCCCGCGTCAAGACCGACGAGGAAGCCGAGGCGGCGTACAAGAACACGCCGAAGGCGCGCGAGCACGCCACGCACGAGATCGCCGAGGCCAACTACAAGGTGGCCAAGGAGCGTTGCGACGACAAGACCGGCAACGACAAGGACGTCTGCGTCAAGGAAGCCAAGGCGGCGCTGACCAAGACTGAGGCCGATGCCAAGGCCTCGTACAAGTCGACCGACGCGCACATGGACGCGGCGAAGGACAAGCGCGAAGCCGACTACAAGGTCGCGGCCGAGAAGTGCGATGCGATGGGCGGAGACGCCAAGAGCGCCTGCGTCGCCCAGGCCAAGGCCAAATACAAGATGTAATAGGGCGTCAGCCCCGGGCCAGGCGGCGCTCGACGAAGTCGAGCCGGTCCTGGCCCCAGAACATTTCGCCGTCGATCATGTAGGTCGGCGCGCCGAAGACGCCGCTGTCGATCGCACGTTGCGAGTCCTGCTCGTAGCGTTCGTGGACCGACTGCGACTGGGAATCGTCGAGACGCTTTCCCGGCAGGCCGCAGGCCTCGAGCATCGACTGCAGCACCGCCGGGTCGGCGATGTTCTTCTCCTCGACCCAGACGCCGCGCATGATCGCGCCGGCAATCTTCATCGCCGCGGCGCTGCCGTCGGCGACGCCGACGGCGATGATCAGCTTGGCTGCGTCATCGCTCGCGACCGGGAAGTAGCGTGGGTGAAGTTTCAGAGGCCGCCCGAGCGTCTCGCTGAAACGCTTCAGCTCGACCAGCCGGTAGGCCTGGCGCTGCGGCGCGCGCTTGGCGAGCGGCAGCCCGCCCGACACCGGAAAGACCCGTCCGAGATCGACCGGCAGCACGTTGACCGTCGCGCCCGCCCTGGCCGCGATGGCCGCCAGGCGTTCGTGGCCGAGATAGCTCCACGGCGATTGCGGCGAGAAGAAATAGTCGATGGCCGGGCCCATGGTCTCTCCAGTGGCAGTGTTCGCGCGAGTCTAGTGCGCTCGCGTGACGTGCGTTGCCGCCGCCGCAGCGCGGTTCGGATCAGGCCGCGAGCAGCGGTCGCAGATAGCGCCCCGTGAAGCTGGCCTCGCTCGCCGCGACGTCTTCCGGCGTGCCGGTCGCGACCACCATGCCGCCGCCGGCGCCGCCTTCGGGGCCCATGTCGATGACCCAGTCGGCGGTCTTGATGACGTCGAGGTTGTGCTCGATCACGACCAGGGTGTTGCCCGCGTCGCGCAGCGCGTGCAGCACTTTCAGCAGCAGGTCGATGTCGGCGAAGTGCAGGCCGGTCGTCGGCTCGTCGAGGATGTAGAGCGTGCGTCCGGTATCGCGCTTGGAGAGCTCGAGCGCGAGCTTGACGCGCTGAGCCTCGCCGCCCGAGAGCGTCGTCGCGCTCTGCCCGAGACGAATGTAGCCGAGGCCGACGTCGAGCAGCGTCTGCAGCTTCCTGGCGATGTTCGGCACCGCGTTGAAGTAGCCGTGCGCGTCCTCGACCGTGAGGTTGAGCACCTCGGTGATGTTCTTGCCCTTGTAGAGGATCTCGAGCGTCTCGCGGTTGTAGCGGCGGCCGTGGCAGACGTCGCACGGCACGTAGACGTCGGGCAGGAAGTGCATCTCGACCTTGAGCACGCCGTCGCCCTGGCACGCCTCGCATCGCCCGCCGGCGACGTTGAACGAGAAGCGGCCCGGCCCGTAGCCGCGCTCGCGCGCCGCCGGCACCTCGGCGAAAAGCTCGCGGATCGGCGTGAAGAGGCCCGTGTAGGTGGCCGGATTCGAGCGCGGCGTGCGGCCGATCGGCGACTGGTCGACGCTGATCACCTTGTCGAAGGCGTCGATGCCCTCCATCGCGTCGTGCGGCTCCGGCTCGGCGTGGCTGTGATACAGGTGCTTGGCGATCGCCGCGTAGAGCGTGTCGTTGACGAGCGTCGACTTGCCCGAGCCCGAGACGCCGGTGACGCAGGTGAGCAGGCCCACCGGGAAGGCGACGTCGACGTTCTTGAGGTTGTTGCCGCGCGCGCCGGCGATGCGCAGCCAGCCGTCGGCCGGCGGCGTCGGGCGGCGCTCGGGCACGGCGATCTTCAGCGCGCCCGACAGGTAGCGGCCGGTGAGCGACGTCGGCGACCTGGCCACGTCCTCGGGCCGGCCTTCGGCCATGACCTGTCCGCCGTGCACGCCGGCGCCCGGGCCCATGTCGATGACATGATCGGCGGCGAGGATCGCTTCCTCGTCGTGCTCGACGACGATCACGCTGTTGCCGATGTCGCGCAGGTGGAACAGCGTGCCGATGAGGCGCTCGTTGTCGCGCTGGTGCAGGCCGATCGAGGGCTCGTCGAGCACGTACATCACGCCCGTGAGGCCGGAGCCGATCTGCGACGCGAGCCGGATGCGCTGCGCCTCGCCGCCCGAGAGCGTCTCGGCGCTGCGGTCGAGGCTCAGGTAGTTGAGGCCGACGTCGTTGAGGAACTTGAGGCGCGAGCAGATCTCGCGCACGACCTTGTCGGCGATCTCGGCCTTGGCGCCGGCGAGCGCGAGCCGCTCGAACCAGCCGAGCGCCTCGCGCAGCGTGAAGTGCTCGACGCGGTAGATCGGCTCCTTTTCGCCGCTCGCGACGTCGACCAGGAAGACGTTGCGCGCCTCGACCCGCAGCCGCGCGCCCTTGCAGTCGGGGCACGGCTTGGCGCTCTGCAGCCGCACGAGGTCTTCGCGCACGGCAGCCGAGTCCGTCTCGCGGAAGCGCCGCTCGAGGTTCGGCAGGATGCCTTCGAACGGATGGCTGCGTTTGACGATGCGTTGCTTGCCGCGCACCGCCTTCGCTTCGTAGGTGAACTCGATCTCGACCTCGCCCGAGCCGCGCAGCAGCACCTCGCGCGCCTCGGCGGGCAGCTCCTCGAAGGGCTTGTCGATGTCGAAGCCGTAATGGCCGGCGACGCTTTCCAGCAGCGAGAAGGTGTACGGGTTGCGCCGGTCCCAGCCCTTGACCGCGCCGCTCGCCAGGCTGAGCGACGGGAAGGCGACGACCCGCTCGGCGTCGAACACCGTCGTCACACCGAGGCCGTCGCAGCTCGGGCAGGCGCCGACCGGCGAGTTGAACGAGAACAGGCGCGGCTCGAGCTCGGGCAGCGAGTAGTCGCAGAGCGGGCAGGCGAACTTGCTCGAGAACAGGTGCTCGCCGTCGCTCGCCGGCTTGTCCATCTCGACCGCGAGGGCGCGGCCGTCGGCGATGCGCAGCGCCGCCTCGAAGCTCTCGGCGAGGCGTTGGCGCAGAGGCGCGCCGGCGGCGGCGCCGGCTTCGTTCGCCTGCACCTTGATGCGGTCGATGACGACGTCGATGTCGTGCTTCTCGGCCTTCTTGAGCTTGGGCACGTCGGCGGCGTCGACGGTCCGGCCATCGACGCGAAAGCGCACGTAGCCCTGCGCCTGCATCTGCTCGAAGAGCTCGGCGAACTCGCCCTTCCTGTCGCGCACGACCGGCGCGAGCACCATCAGCCGCGTGTCGGGCGGCAGCGCGAGCGTCGCGTCGACCATCTGGCTGACGCTCTGCGCCTGCAGCGCGAGGCCGTGGTTCGGGCAGTACGGCGTGCCGGCACGCGCGAACAGCAGGCGCAGGTAGTCGTGGATCTCGGTGACCGTGCCGACGGTCGAGCGCGGGTTGTGCGAGGTCGCCTTCTGCTCGATCGAGATCGCGGGCGACAGGCCCTCGATGACGTCGACGTCGGGCTTGTCCATCAGTTGCAGGAACTGGCGCGCGTACGCCGACAGGCTCTCGACGTAGCGGCGCTGGCCCTCGGCGTAGAGCGTGTCGAAGGCCAGGCTCGACTTGCCCGAGCCCGACAGGCCCGTGATGACGACGAGTCGGTTCCTCGGGATGTCGAGGTCGATGTTCTTGAGGTTGTGCGTGCGCGCGCCGCGCACGCGGATCATGGGCGGGCCGACGTCGTGCGCCGGCGGTGGGCGTCGTCCCGCTCGCGGCGCGTCGGGAGCGGTCAAGGCTCGGCCGCGCGTGGCGCCTTCTTGCGTGGCGCTCTCTTGCGGGGCGTTTGTTTCCTCGAGTGGAGGGCGGATCGTGGCGTCGGAAGAAGAGGGCATCGGCGTCAAAAGGCGAACCGAGCATGATAACGGCGCGCGCCTCTCGGCGCGAGCCCGGCCTTCTCGCGCCGTCAGGGCGGCAGGCGCGCGCGCCCGGCGGCGAGGCGACCGGCGACACCCGGCGCGAGAGTCGCGCGCCAGCGCTCGGGCGCGGCGCCGAGCGACGTGTCGAGCTGCACCCCCTGGCCGTCGAGGCGGACGACCGCTGCGGCGTGCCCGTCGATGAAGAGCCGCATCCCCGCGCCCTCGCGACGCTCGTCGTCGAGCGTCGGCGGCTGAGCCGTCGTCGCTTGCCATCGGTCCGCGGCCGCGGCGTCGAGCTCGGCAAGCCAGTCGCGCCATGCGGGATCGAGGGCGACTACCGGGCCGGCGGCAGTTTGGCGTGTCCAGCGCTGTGGTTCGCGCGCCACCGCTTCGCGCAACGGCGTCAAGGGCGACGCCGCGCCGACCGAGCGCTCGCGGCGCAGCTCCGGCGTGTCGCCTCGCGCGAAGGCTTCGGGTGCGGCCGCGGCCTTGTCGCGCTCGCGGACATCGGTGCTGTCGCGCCGGTCCCCCTTGCCACGACGCCGCGTCGCCGCGTCTGCGGACGGCGCGGGCGCGCGGCCGGGCGCGACGCTCTTGGCCACGGACTGCCCGTCGCGATCGGCGCTCGCTTCGCTGCGCAACGCGCCGGCGGCACGGCCGGCGTCGAGCGGGCTCGCCGGCGCGGGCGTCGGTCGCGCCGCGGGTGCCGCTGCCACCATGGGCGGTGGCGCCGGCGACGCAGGAGGAGCGGGCGCGATCGGCACCGACGTCGCTGCGGGCGCGGCCGCGCTCAGTGATCCGGCGGCCGTCGCGTTCTCCGCCTGGCGCGCCGGCGCCGGGACCGCAGCGCCTTGACCGGCGAGAGACGGCGCCGCCGCATCCTTCTTCGCTTCATCGAGATGCGGGCGCGGCGCTTCACGCTGCTTCTCCTGCGCCGTCTCCTGCGCGGGGAACGCCGCGGGCGCTTCGCGCTTGCGCGCGGCGGCCGCCGGCGCGATCCGATCCATCGTCGCGGTACCTCGACGTTCGGCCGGCGCGGCAGCTGGTGCCGGCGTGTCGACGCTCGCAGGCGCTGACGGCTCCGGCGCCACGGCGGCCTTGCGCTCCGCCGCGGCCGACGGCGGACGCGGCAGGGTCTCGTCCATCGGGCGGTCCCACCACATCAGACCGACGATCGTCGCCGCCATCACGCTCGCGAATGCCGCCGCGACCGGCGGTCGCGCCAGCGCGGCCCACCACGCGCGCAGCGTGTCGGCCAACCCGCCTGCGTTGGCCGGTGCACCTCGCGCCGCGGACGAGGCCGGCCGCACCGTCGCCGCGCGCGCTTCGGCGAGGATCGCCGCGCTGATCGCCGTCGGCGGCGCCGCGTTCGCGTCGGGCGCATGGCGCAGCGCCTGGCTCAGCCAGGCGTCGCGTGCGCCGTCGTCGTCGGGCTCGCTCATGGCGCTCCGCCTTGCAAGGGCTCGAGATACGCGCCCATGCACGTCCTGAGCTTGCTCATCGCGTAGCGCAGTCGTGTCTTCGCGGTCTCGAAGCCGACCTCGAGCGCGCGCGCGACCTCGTCGAGCGCCAGCCCGTCGTCGTGATGGAGCAGGAAGGCGCTCTTCTGCGGCAGCGGCAGCTGATCGAGGCAGTGCAGCAGGCGCTCGCCGGCGCGACGCCAGAACGCGAGCTCGTCGCCCTGCGGCGCGGCGCCGGCCGGCGCCGGCCAGTGCTGCCACGGCTGGGCCTCCGGCTGCCACGGCTCGTCGCCGTCGCCCTCGAACGCGTCGACCGAGATCTCGCGGCCGCTGCGGCGCAGCAGGTCGACGACGCGGTGGTGCGCGAGCGTGAAGAGCCAGGTGCGAAACGCCGCGCCCTGCGGTTCCCAGCGCTCGCGCGCGTGGACGACGCGCAGCCACGTGTCCTGGAACGCCTCGTCGGCCTGGGCGGAGAGCGACGGGCCGAGCAGTCGCCGCACGAAGCGATAGAGGGCGGCCTGGTGACGCGCGTAGAGCTGCTCGAACGCCGCGGCGTCGCCTTGGGCGTAGGCCTTCATCAGTGTGTCGTCGCTCGGGTCGGAGGTGGCCATGGCGCGGCGGGAGTCTGCCTCATCCGCTGCTGATACGGCGCTCGGGTGCGGACGGGGTGAATCGCCCGCGACGGCGCGGCCTCAATCGTCGGCGAGCACGCGCAGGATCTGCTCGCCGTAGGCGTCGAGCTTTCTCGCGCCGACGCCGCTGATCTCTGCCAGGGCATCGAGCGAATCGGGGCGCAGATCGGCCATCTCGGCGAGCGTCGCGTCGTGGAAGACAACGTAGGCGGGCAGGTTGTGCTCCTTCGCGACGCCCGCGCGCCACGCCTTCAGCGCCGCGAAGCGCTCGAGCGCCGGAGCGTCGAGCGGACGCGGCGGCGGCCTGGCCGCGCCGCTCTTGGCGCCGCGCGTCCGGCCCGCCTTGCCGCGCGCGGCCGGTGCGCTCGCCTCGCGCAGCAGCAGCGTGACCTCGCCCTTGAGCACCTCGCGCGACGACTCGGTCAGCGCGAGCGTGTTGTAGTCGCTTTCGCTGCGCAGATGGCCGAGCGCAATGAGCTGGCGCAGCACGGCGCGCCACTGCACCTCGCTCACGGCCGCGCCGACGCCGAAGGTGCTGAGCCGCTCGTGGCCGTACTGTGCGACCTTCTCGGTCGCCTTGCCGCGCAGCACGTCGATGAGATGACCGGCGCCGAAACGCTGGCCGCCGGCCTGCTGGAAGCGGTAGACGCCCGAGAGCGCCATGCGAGAGGCCTCGGTTGCGTCCCACGTCGCCGGCGCGGTGCGACAGTTGTCGCACGCGTTCTGCCACGGCGCGCACGGTTCGCTCGCCTCGTCGAAATAGGCGAGCAGTCGCACGCGCCGGCAGTCGTGCGCTTCGGCGAGGACGAGCAGGGCGTCGAGCTTGCCGCGCTGCGAGCGCTTGAACTCCTCGGCCGCCGGGCTGTCCTCGATCATCCGGCGCTGGTTGACGACGTCCGCGAGGCCGTAGGCCATCCAGGCATCGGCGGGCAGGCCGTCGCGACCAGCGCGGCCGGTCTCCTGGTAGTAGCCCTCGATGTTCTTCGGCAGGTCGAGGTGGGCGACGAAGCGCACGTCGGGCTTGTCGATGCCCATGCCGAAGGCGATGGTCGCGACCATGACGATGCCGTCCTCACGGACG
>JBBRZP010000095.1:0-13782 GCA_038236565.1 Burkholderiales bacterium
CCGTCGAACCGGGAGCGCCTGCGCGTCAAGATGCCCCCGCTCCAGGATTTCGTCGCCGGACTGTCGAGCCTCGACCCGAGGCTCGGCTTTCATCATGCCGCGCTGCTGAGCCCGCTTGCGCAGTGATCGAAACGCTGCAGCGTCCGAAGGGCCTCGGCCGCGGCGACCTCACGCTCGGCCGGCCCTCACCCCCGGCCGACTCGACGCCGCCGCGCTCGACCTTCAGATTGCCGCAGGCGGTGGCCGGGCAACGCTGAAGACCGTTTCTGGCGGCACGTTGATCGCCTACAAGTACGGTGGCGGCATCGCACTGCAGGACGAAAAGGGCGGCACTGCAGCGGTGACGATCGCGGTCGCACTCCACACTGCCACCGATCACCTGCGGACTCGCCCACTTCGTTGACCGGTTGCCGTTGGGTACGGTCCGCACTGAAGCCGATGCCAAGCGATACTGGCTGGGATGACGATAAACCTCGATCGTGTGAGGCGCCGCAAGGTGCGCTTCTGGGCCATCGTCGACTCGTCACTGTCGTACACGCTCGCTTTTCCGCCACTGGCCCAGCACTTCATCTCGCTGCTGTACAGCATCAACGGCAAGCTCGGCGGCTCGCCGACGGCTCCGGCTTTCACTCCGTTGCAGATGTTCTTCGTCTGCTTGAGCGGCTCCTTGATCAGCCTCTGGTGCATCGCTCGTTACCTTAAGCCGATCGGTCTTTTTGCATTGATCGACGGCTGGGGGCGCGTCTGGGTGTCGCTGTTGATCGTCTGGTTTGTCGCGGTAGAAGGGGCGCCACGCGTCATCCTTCTCTTCGTCGTCACCGAAATGCTCGGTGCCATTGCGCAACTTCATGAGGTTTATCTTCGCAAGCCGCCCCAGCCCTCGAGCGCGGTGAGCTGAGCGCGCCCCTTTGCCCCGGTTCCGTCGCTCCACCCAGCGGGCGAGCGAGACTTCAGAACCTGCCCGACTCGTGGCCGAGACCTCGGGCTCGACCTGCGTGACCTTGCGTGCTCCTGCCCGGCCACCTACATCGGCTTCTGGGACACGATCAGGAAGCTCTTCGCCGAGACGCTGGAGTCGAAGGCGCGCGGCTACGCGCCGGCGCGCTTCAGCTTCAACACCGGCGAGGGCCGCTGCCCGGGCTGCGAAGGGCAGGGCGTGAAGACCATCGAGATGAGCTTCCTGCCCGACGTGAAGCTGCCGTGCGACGTGTGCCACGGCGAGCGCTTCAACGCCGAGACGCTGGCTGTGAGCTGGCGCGGAAAGAGCATCGGCGACGTGCTGAAGATGGAGGTCGACGAGGCCGTCGACTTCTTCGCGAGCATGCCGAACATCGCGCACCCGCTGCAGCTGCTCAAGGACGTCGGCCTCGGCTACCTCACGCTCGGCCAGCCCTCACCCACGCTCTCGGGTGGTGAGGCGCAGCGCATCAAGCTCGTCACCGAGCTGAGCAAGGTGAGGGACGACATCGGCAAGCGCGGCAACAAGGTGCCGCACACGCTGTACGTGCTCGACGAGCCGACGGTGGGGCTGCATATGGCGGATGTGGAGCGGTTGATCCGGGTGCTGCATCGGCTGGTGGATGGCGGGCACTCGGTCGTCGTGATCGAGCACGATCTGGATGTGATCGCGGAGGCGGATTGGGTGATTGATCTGGGGCCGGAGGGTGGGGTGAATGGCGGGCGCGTCGTTGCGGAGGCGGTTCCGGAGCGATTGGTGGCGATGGCGGAGAGCCACACCGGCGCCGCGCTCAGCCCCGTGCTGACGCGTGAACGAGTCGTCGAGGCGTTGGCCGCGGCTTGACGCGAGCCTTGATCGCGTTCGCCCTCGCGCAGTATTCGATCGTCCCGGCCGGGCCGCACGGCACAGAGCGTTCGACGGCGCGCATGAGACTCGTCCGGTCGCTTTCCTTCATGGCGGCGATGACCTTCGTCGTCGGTGCATAAGCGGGCGTCTGCGCGCGCCAGAAGTCCTGGAAATTCTCGTACGGGAGACTGACGTCGATCGTCCGCGTCTCGATGCCATCGAGTCCGGTGCCCTCGAACAGGGCCTGCAACGAATGCAGGCGAGAAGCCTCGGTGCCTGGAATCGCCGGGACGTCGACACCGAACCGGCGCATCGCCTGGCGCAGCGGTCCGCTTGGCGAGAGCTCTTCGGCGAAATCCCACACATAAGCCGCGACCCGCCCGCCCGTACGCGTCACCCGGCTCATCTCGGCCATGGCTAGCGCCCGATCAACGACGAAGTTGATGACGAGCGCAGAGGCAACGACGTCGAAGGAGGCATCGTCGAAAGGAAGTTGCCGCGTGTCGGCGACGGCAAAGTGCGCACGGCCGCCTGCCGGTCCCCGCGCGGCAGCGGCAACCTGTGCCGGCTCGACGTCGACCGCGTCGACGCTCACCGGTGCGCAGAGGTCCAGGAGCGTCTCGGCCAGGATCCCCGTCCCGCAGCCGACATCCAGCCATCTTGCGCCGGGCCCGACGGCGAGCCAGTCGAGGAAGACGGGGGCGACAGCCCGCGTCCAGCGGCCCATGAAACGCTCGTAGGCGGCGCTGTCGTCGAACCGCAGGGGCTGTTCGGCCATCTTCACTCCGGCTTCAGGCCGGCCTTCTGGGCAAGTCCGGCATTCGACCGCACCTCGCGCTGCACATGCGCCGCGAACTCGTCCGGCGACATCGGCATGGGATCGACGCCGAGCTCGGCCAGCCTGTCTCGAATCTTCGGTGTCTGCAGCGCCTTGAGCGTCTCGCGGTTCAGCCGGTCGACGATTTCGCGCGGGGTTCCCGCCGGCGCGAGCAGGCCGAACCAGATCGGGTACTCGGCGCCCGTGATGCCTTCTTCGGCGAGGGTCGGCAGGTCGGGAAGCACCGACGAGCGCTTCACCGTGTTCACGGCGAGCGCGATCAACTTGCCATCGCGGATCTGCGGAAGCACCAGTGCGACCGGCCCGAAGAAGAAGTCTGCGCGATTGGCAATCACTTCGGTCATCGCTTCGCCACCGCCCTTGAACGGCACATGGACCGCCTGCATCCCGGCGCTCGCCAGGAATCGTTCCGCGCTGAGGTGTGTCGCCGTGCCGATGCCTACCGACGAAAAGTTGAGGGCATTGGGCCGGGCCCGGCCGGCCGCGACAAGCTCGGCAGTCGTCTTGATGCCGCTCGCGGGGGACACGACGAGCACGCTCGCAGTGCTGCCGAGCGGAACGACTGGCGTGAACTCGCGCACCGGGTCGTAGGGCAGGTTCTTGTAGAGCGAGGGCGCGATCGTGTGGGCCGCGCCGTTGGCGAGCAACGTGTAGCCGTCCGCCGGCGCCTTCGCGACCAGCGCGGTGCCGATGGTCCCTCCGGCGCCGAGTCGGTTCTCGACCACGATCGGCTGGCCGAGCTGCACGGACAGTTGCTCGAGAACGATGCGATGCACGATGTCGGTCGAGCTGCCTGCGCCGACGGGCACGATGGCGCGCAGAGGCCTGGCCGGCCAGGCTTGGGCTGAAAGTGCTTGCTGCGCTACGGATGCCGAAGCCAGGACCAAAGCGGCTGCACCGAGAAGAAAAGACAGGGATTGACGCATGAATTCTCCTGAAAGACGTACTGCGCGACTGCTGGGGCCTAACCTTCCCGTTACGAGCCATGGAACAAGCACTAGAACGTAGGCGCTGCCTCGTTTGAGGCGCCGCGGCTGGCTCCGAGGACGTCGCCGGCGGAGGGCAGCGAAGGGTCGGCAGGTACGTGCACGGGGATCGGGGCCGTCGTCTTTGTCGTCAGCACGTCGTTGCGGACCGGTCGCTCGGAAAGCACTACGGCAGAAGCAACGGCGGCCGCAGCACCGGTGATGGCCAGCGCCACGATCAGCCGGCGCGCGTGCAGCGACCGCAACGGATTGAGGATCGACTTCATGACTCGCTCCTTCCTGGAGATGTTCACAAGGCCTTGAGGAAGGCGACGAGGTCATCCTTCTCCTGGTCGCTGAAGCCGATGCCGAAGCGCTCGTCGTAGAAGCGCACGACCTCGTGCAGATCCTTCGCCGACCCGTTGTGGAAGTAGGGCGCGCGCGGTGCCAGCGCACGCAGCGTCGGCCCTTTGAAGCGGCCGATGTCCTGCCAGCGACCGGTGACGAGCGCCCGGCCCGGGTCGGTGCTCTGCACGGTCGCGCCGGTCAGCTTGTTGCGCAGCGTGTAGAGCGGCTGGTCGGGGGTTCGCCGGCCGGCGTCGGCCAGGCCCAGGTCGAGCGGCAGCGGCACCGAGTGGTTGCCGGCGTTGGGCGTGTTGTGGCAGGTCGTGCATGTGCCGAGGATCGCCGGCACGCCCAGATCGTCGTTGAGGCCCTTCACCTGACGGATCACGATCGGCTTGCTGTTGAACAGGGCCTCGCCGCGTGCGATGGCCCGGCGCGCGACCGCCACGCCGCGATCGCGCCGTTCTGGATCTGCGTTCCGCCCGTCTTCGATGTACGACTGCCAGCCCTGGTAGAGCGTCATCGCGGTGGGCGTGAAGGCGTTGTGGGTGCGGTAGTCGCCGATCAGCGTGTCGTTGATGCCGAAGTAGGACACGACGCTCGACAGGAAGCTCGGGCCGCCCTTGGCGCCGTGGCCAATGAGGCTACCGGCGCGGTCGTCGTGTTGCTGCGCGCTGAACAGGCCGAGCTCGAAATCCACGATCGCCTTGCGCTGCGCCGCCGTGAGCGCCACCGTTCCCTGCGAGTGGCCGATCGTCGCGTTGTTCGACTGCGTGGTCAGGCCGGACTCCAGCGAGGCAAAGCAGGTCGAAGTTCCGAACAGGCACTCGGTCGAGGCGGGGTCGCGCAAGGTCTCGCGCCCGTCCCACATGACCGTGCTGAGGAAGCGGAGATTGGTCGTCGCCAACGGCCTGCGGAACAGCGACAGCTCGGCTGCGCTAGCGAAGTTGTAGGGGTCGTCGGCCTTGACGAGCTCGAATTCGGCACCGGCCGGGATCGGCATGCCAACCCGTATCAGGCCTTTGTCGAGCAGCATGCTGTAGGCCTTCTCGCGCGCCGCGCGCGACGACACGTCGGCGAGCGGAGAGTTGGCGCCGTCGTTCAGGCGGAAGACGGGATCCATGCCGTGGCTGCGGTCGAAACGGTCGCGCAGCCCCTTGGGCGTGATGGACCAGCCTTCCTGCGGCTGGTGGCAGCTCACGCAGCTGCGCCCGTTGCTCCCGAGCTCGCGAAAAAACGGGTTTCGACGGTCGATAAACCCATTGGTGCTGATCGTGACGACCGTGCCGCTGTCGTTGCGTGCACTGTGCTGCTCCGGACCCCCTGGCCGCCGCCGGTCGTCGTCGTCGCCGCCATGCGCGATTCCGGGGAGGCCGCACGCGATCATCGCCCACGCCGCGGCGCTCGTCTTCGTCCTTGCGTTCATCATGCGTCCTCCTGTGCGCCGGGCCGAAGCGAACCTGCTCACCCTTGGTGGCCGATCGCCATCAAGCCACGCCCGCGAGCGCCTGACAACTTAATCGTCCTTAATCGTGGCGTGCTGGGCTAAGCTGGGGCTCGTCGTTTGAAGTCCAGGGGAAGCGTGGCCACGACCGTTACCGAGTGGCATGGAGACGGATTCACGCTGCGGCCGCAGCAACGGCAACTGCTGCTCGACGGCAAGCCGGCCAAGCTCGGCGCGCGTGCTTTTGACATGTTGTCGATGCTGGTCGAGCGGCGTGGGCACACCGTGTCCAAGGCCGAGCTGCTGGCGCGCGTCTGGGCAGGTCGGGTTGTCGCCGAGAACAACCTCGAGGTGCACATCTGGGCCCTGCGCAAGTTGCTCGGCACGAACGCCATCGCCACCATCCCCGGTCGCGGTTATCGCTTCACGCTGGCACCGGGCCTCGACGGCGGGGCTGAATCCGACTTTTCCGAGCTGCCCGCGGGGCGATCGTCGCCGCTGCGATCGAACCTGCCGCAGCGCCTGATTGCGCTGATCGGCCGAGAAGAAGATGTCGAGGCCGTCGGCCGCCTGCTGATCGAGCATCCGCTCGTCACGCTCACCGGGGCCGGCGGCATCGGCAAGACCTTGCTCGCGCAGCACGTCCTCGGCGTGCAGCAGCGCAGCCGCGCGCACGGCGTGTGCTGGGTCGACCTGGCGCCCCTGCCCCGGGAAGAGGCGGTCGTCGACACGGTGATCAGCGCCATGGGCCTGAGCCTGCGCGGCAGCGACCCGCTGCAGTCGCTGTGCGATGCGATCGCGCCGCTCTCGCTCCTGCTTGCCCTCGACAACGCCGAAGCCCACGTGGCCGAGGTCGCGCGCGTTGCTGCGGCCCTGGTATCGGCGGCGCCCGGTGTGGCCCTTCTGGTCACCAGCCAGGTGCCCCTCAGGCTTTCCAGCGAGCGTGTCTACCGTCTCGGTCCGCTGGCGACGCCACCGCATGATGTGCCCGCGGCAGAGGCCCTGCGCTATGGCGCCGTCGCGCTGTTCGCCGACCGTGCGCACGCGCTGCAGCAGCGCTTCCGGTTCGAGGAGGCCTCGACGGACGATGCCAGGGCAGCGTGCGCGATCGTGCGGGCGCTCGACGGCAACCCGCTCGCGATCGAGCTCGCTGCAGCACGAGTGGGACTGCTGGGCGTCAGGCGCGTCGCCGCCGCGCTCGGCGAGCGGCTGCAGCTGCTGACCGTCGCGCGCCGCGATGCGCCCGGGCGCCATCACAGCCTGCGTGCGGCGCTCGAGTGGAGCCATGGGCTGCTCTCCGCCGCAGAGCAATGCGTGTTCCGCCGCCTGGCGGTGTTCGCGGGCAGCTTCTCGCTCGACCTCGCATTGCAGACGCTGGCCGACGATCAGGAGCTCGATCGCTGGGCCGTGCTGGACGCGCTCGACGGCCTCGTCGAGCGATCTCTCGTGGCGATCCCAGCCGAGGGCATCGAGCGCTACCGCCTGCTCGAGTCGCCCGGCGCGCTGGCACGCGAGTGTCTGGCGGCCAGCCCCGAGACCGAACGCATGCATGCGCGTCACGCCCGGGCCGCACAGCTCCACTTCGTTCGCATCCATGCGGACAGCCTCGACGGCCGGGCACCCCAGGACGAGTTGATCGACCTGCTCGAAGCGGATCTCGACAACGGTCGCGCCGCGTTTGCCTGGGCTCTGGATCACGACAGCCAACTGGCGGTGTCGCTCGCGCGTCCGCTCGCATTCGGTCTGAGCAGCTTGCGGTATGCGGAAATCGAGGCAACTTACACGGCCGCGCTAAAGCAGCTCCACCTGTGCGATGACGCACGCGACCGGCTGGCCTGCCTGCTCGGCGCGTCGATCTGTTTCGGCTCGCGCAACGCCGATCGCGCGCTACCCTTCACGCGCCAAGCCGTGACATTGGCGCGTGAGCTCCGTGATGATCGGAGTCTGGCGCGCGCGCTGGGTCGGTTCGCATCCCTGCGCAGCAAACAGTCGGCGGACGAGCACCGCGCGGCCCTCGCGGAGATGCTGGCAATCGTGCGACCGCAATGGCCGGCTATCGCGCATATGCACGCCGCCGAGGCGGAATGCACGTGGGCGTACCACGACGGCGACCTCGACCGCGTCGAGGTCGCGTTGCGGCGATGGCTGTCAAGCGCGGAGGCGGCGGGCTCCCGATCCAACGTCGAGGCGACCCGACTGAACCTGGCAGACCTCGCTCTGGCGCGCGGCAACCCGCGCGAGGCGGTTCGTCTCGGCGCCGAGATGGAACGGCATTGGCAGGGGTCTCGCCACCAGAGGGGGCTGGCAATGGCGCGGATGAATCTCACCGCGGCGCTGCTGGCCTGCGACGACCCAGCCGCTGCGCGCGCAGTCGCCGAGCGCGGCTGGCCGATGGCCGCAGCTTGGCGGTTGCAGGCGTTCTGGGGCGTCTCGCTCGCGTTGCTCGCAGGCCTGGAGAACCGGCCGCGCGCCGCCGCACGCCTGCTCGGTTATGCGGACGAGCGTCTGCGTGGCATCGGTGAGCGCCACGAGCCGAACGAGGCGCGAACCCGGCTGCGCGTGCAAGCGCTGCTCGACTCGCATCTCAGTGCAGAGTCGATCGCGTCGCTGGCTCGGGAAGGCGTCGCGCTGACGGACGCACAGGTCGGCGCCCTGGCGTTCGCCGGTTCGGAGTTAGCGGAGTAGCCGTGTTCGCGGGCTGACGGGCTGGTTCGCCGATGGCCGAGTCCAGGAGCGGCTGTACAGCAAAGACGCTGAGAGCGGTCGGTCGACGGGTCAGCGACCCGAAGCGGACGCGCATCACTCAGCTCGCTCCCTTGCCTCGTAAGATGTAGCGTTGAACACTCTTCGAGGCGGCTGTTGTGGCATCGCGGCCAAGCGTTGTGATCATCGGAGGCGGCATCGGCGGCTTGTTTGCCGCCAATGCGCTGATCGCGCAGGGTCTGCGCGTTGCGGTTTATGAACAGGCCCCTGCACTCGGCGAGATCGGCGCTGGCGTCTATGTGACGCCGAATGCGGTGCGCCACCTCGAGCGTGTAGGTCTCGGGTCCGCCGTCGAGAGATGAGGCGCTCTGGTCGGTCCAGGCTCCCGCTACTTTCGGCACGACGGAACGCCGATCGCTCCGGTGCAGGTAACGGACGTGAGCGGCTGGAACGCGACGTTCGGGATGCACCGCGCCGACTTCGTCGATTTCCTCGCCGCCAAGTTGCCTGCAGGGATCGTATGCACCGGCCACCGCGCAGTCGGCTTCGAGCAGAACGACGACTTGGCCCGCGTCAAGTTCGCCAACGGCGCCATCGTCGTGGCCGAAATCGTTGTCGGAGCCGATGGCATCCATTCCGAGCTGCGACCGCACGTCTTCCCGCCCTCGAAGCCGGTCTTCACCGCACGATTTCCTACCGCGGTCTGGTTCCGCGCGAACGGCTGCCCGACTGGCCCATGGACCGCTGGCAGATTGTGGGCCGGCCCGTTCAAACATTTCCTGGTTTTCCCAGTCCGCCACGGCACGATGGTCAACTACGTCGGCTTTGTGCCGGCCGACGAGGAGATGAAGGAATCGTGGTCCGCTCCTGGCGATCCGGAAGTGCTGCGTCGCGCATTCGAAGGCTGGGACCCGCGCGTCGGCGAAGTGCTGAAGCAGGTCGACAAGACGTTTCGCTGGGCTCTCTATGACCGTGACCCGTTGCCGACCTGGGCCAAAGGCCGGCTCACGCTGCTCGGCGACGCGGCGCATCCGATGCTGCCGTATCTCGGTCAGTGGGCCAACCAGTCGATCGAGGACGGCATGGCGCTCGCGACCATCCTGGCTCAGGTGAACACGGCGGCGGTGCCGGCGGCGCTGCTGGCCTACGAACGGTTGCGTCGCGAGCGGGTGGCGGAAGTTCAGCTTGGCGCGCGGCAGAACGGTCTGCGTGTCGACTCCGCGGACGCTGATCTCGGCGCGCGCGACGCGCAACTCGTCGCGCACGCCGAATTCCGCAAGCAGCTCTACACCTACGACGTGCTACCGGACGCGCGTGCGGCGGCGGCGGCGTTACTGCAATGAGTCGTTTGCAGCGCCTGTTGAGCGGCGTCATTTCACCAAGCCGGTCTTCCTTGCCATCACGCTCACCCGCCTGTACTCCTCGCGGATCTCGGCCGCAGCCTGCTCGGGCCCCGCGTAGCTCTGAAAAATGCTGAGTAGCGCAAGTCTTGCCGTGATGGCGGGCGCCTTGACCGCCTGCTCAATTGCGCCGACGAGAACTTTCCTCGCATCCTCGGGGATCCCCGCAGGCGCGAGAAAGCTGAACCAGATGCCGAAGAACTCGTCCTGATAGCCGAGCTCGCGCATCGTGGGTATGTTGGCAAACTCGGGAACGCGGTTCGAAGTGACAATGCCGCGGAACGCCCTGCCTTGATGTGAGGGCTCAGCGCACCGAGCGCCGACACGACGCCTTCGATGTGTTCTCCTCGCAAGGCGGCTATGGAGGGGCCCGCGCCGGTATAGCGAACCGGCACGAGCTCGGCACCCGTGAGGGTGCTGATCAGTTGCACGCAGAAATCACCGACTGAACCAATTCCAGGGTGACCAATTCGCACCTGGCCCGGATTCTTCTTTGCATATTCGATCAGCTCCGCGAACGTTTTGTACGGCGCATCGCTGCGCACGACGAGCACGCTCGGTGTGCGCGAGGCGATGCCAAGCGGAACCAAGTCCCGGAGCACATCGTAGGGAATCGACTGAGGGTCGAGAACGGGACGAAGGGTGAGCGCGCTGTTCTGTGCGAACCGGATAGTGTGCCGTTTTTCGCGGACTGGACGACGCTGTTCGCGCCGAGCGTGCCCCCGCCCGGCCGATTGACAACGAGCACCGGCGCGTTGAGCAGCCTCGACATCTCTTCGCCCATGGCCCGTGCGCTGATGTCTGCGGCGTCGCCGGGCGCGAGCGGGACCACGATGCTGATCGGTCCGGTGGGGAAGGTCTGAGCCTGTACGCACGCCGTCAGGCAGACAAGCGCGAGGGCGAGAACAATCCACCGTACGACGCCGTTCATGGCCAACATCTCCTTGATGTACGTCGAATGCCGAGCCATTCATCCTAGCAGTGAGCGAGTGCGTCGCTCAGTGAGGTCGCCGAAAAGAGGCGCTGCTATCGGCCGGTGCCAACCGAAGGCGGAGACTTCCGTGGCCGTTCAGCGAAGTCCATGAAGGTCCGCTTCTTTAGAGCACGACAGGCAGCAACGAGTCGCGGTCGCTGAGTTAGCGCCGATTCCGTATGAGTACCGGCCAGCGAAGGGAATCTTCCTTACAAGATCCCAAGCCTCCGGAACACATCGGCCAGTTTTTCCCCGCGCCGCAGCGCATCGCGCGACTGGTTCTCGCCCGAGACCTTTTCGAGCGCACGGCGCACGACTTCCTGCTCCACCTCGCGGGGAATGACGACCACGCCGTCGACGTCGCCGAACACGAGATCGCCCGGACGGATGCTCACGCCGGCGCACATCACCGGCACGTCACGCTCGACCATCCGCGCGCGGCCCTTGGTGTCGAGCGGCCCGATGCCGCCGCAGAACACCGGGAATCGCATGTCGCGGATCTGCTTCACGTCGCGCACCAGGCCGTCCGTGACGCATCCGGCCGCGCCACGCGCCATGCTGGCGGTGGACAGCAATTCTCCCCACGGGGCGATGCGCTCGGTGGGGCCGTCGCACGCCAGCACGACGACGTCGCCGGGCGCGAGGTCGTCGACGAGCGCGATCTCGACCTCGTAGGGGTTCTCGCCTTTGGCGGGCGCTGCGTACACCGGCATGTACACGCCGGTGCGTGCGCGGCCGATCAGCTGCAGCGTGTCGTCCAGCGGGCGCATGAAAGGCTTCATCGCCTGCTGCATCAGCGCCAGGCTGTCGAGCGTGTCGGAAAGGACCGCGGTGTTCAGCGACTGCAGCGTGTTCGGGATCGTCGGCATGGTGTCATCTCCCGGCAAGCAGCGTTGGGCATGCCTGCCTCAAACGTGACGCGGGCGCTCCCACCAGTGGTGTGGAGCGCCCGCGGGTCTGGCGACAGAACCGACTACAGCAAGTAGGGATCCGTCCCGGACCGTGAGATATAAAACATATCACCTCCTTTCGAGCTGCTGCGAGGCCTCTAGCGTACTCGATCCCGCCGTCACCGACGCTGGCGGGCGGCGAGGCGCAGCGCATCAAGCTCGTCACCGAGCTGAACAAGGTGAGGGACGACATCGGCAAGCGTGGCAACAAGGCGCCGCACACGCTGTACGTGCTCGACGAGCCGACGGTGGGGCTGCACATGGCGGACGCGGAGCGGCTGATCCGGGTGCTGCATCGGTTGGTGGATGGCGGGCATTCCGTCGTCGTGATCGAGCACGATCTGGATGTGATCGCGGAGGCGGACTGGGTGATGGACCTTGGGCCGGAAGGCGGGGTCAACGGTGGCCGCGTGGTCGCCGAGGCCGTGCCTGAGCGGCTGGTCGCGCTGGCGGAGAGCCACACCGGCGCGGCGCTGAAGTCGGTGCTGTCGCGTGCGGCGCCCACGCAAGCTCTGGCCGCGGCCTGACAGAGAAGCGCTTCCGTTCGTCCGCCCGCGAACCCGTTTGCAATTGCAGGCGAGGCTCACTATATTGCTCGGACCGCCGGGAGAAGACTTCATGGTTACGCGCACTTCGAGCAGCTCGATCGACATCCAGCAACTGGTCGGCGGAGCGATCAAGTACGAGGTCAAGCTCCTCAATGCCGGGGTCGACGCGATGCGCGTCTACTTGAACCAGGCGGCCCGCTTCTCGAACCTGGCGAGCGATGCGCTGCAGGAAGTCCAGGACGACAAGGCGACGCTCTCGGGCGCGGCGCGCAAGCTCACCGATTTCGGGCGCCAGAACGCGCAGGCTTTCGCCGAGCTGTCGGAGCGCCTGTCGACGTCGTACTACGACGAGCTCGATCGGCTCGCCAAGAGCTCGCTCAATGCCGCGCCGACGGCGACACGCCCCACGGCCCGGGTGGCTCCGGCCGCGAAGGCGGTGGCGCCCGCGACGAAGCCGGCGCGCAAGGCGGCCCGGCGCAAGTCGGCGAAGCGCGCTTGATCTATCGCGCCGTCGAGCGCAAGGCGCTCGACCACGAGCCGCGGTCCAACGGCGAGCGCCCGGTCACCCGCCGCGAAGCCGACGCGCTCACGGCATCCGGTCACTACCGGCCCAGCACCGGCTCGCCCGCAACGGCGCTGCATTGGCGCCGCTCGCTTGCCGACGGCTCGTGCCTTCATCTCGTGATCCAGGAGCGCACGCGGCGCCTGCATCACGACGCCTTCGATCCCCATGCGAACCTGCTCTCGCTTGTCATGCACATGACGCACGAGGCGCGCTCCGAGGCCGCCGTGATGGCGGCGGTGGCCTGGTCGACGGTCAGTCTGCTGGCAGGGTAGACGCAGCGCGGCGCGCCGCCGCGCCGACGAGACTTCGCCAGTGCTGGTCCAGCAGCCGACCGAAGATCGTTCGCAGCCCTTCGTTCGTCGCCGTGAAGTCGCAGCGCAGGTCGATGCGCGTGGCGCGGCCGCCGACAGCCGGCGCGGCCGACAAGGTGCCGCAGCAGTTGCCGGAGAGCTGGCGCGCGGCCGACTCCGCGTGCCAGCGGCAATCGAGCGCGTTGCGCAGGCGCTCGAACGTCAGCGTCCAGTCGAGCAGGCCCGCTTCGAGGTGGGGTCGCAGGAGCGCCGGCACGTCGGCGCGCGCCCGCCAGCGCTGGACGCTGACGACGCGCTGATCGTCGTCGACCCGCCGGCTGACGAGCGCCGCGCTCTCGACGTGACGGATCCCCGCGGCGAGGTCGCAGGTCTGGTCGCAGAGGGCGTCCATCGTCGCCGCCGGGCGCGCCATCGCCACCAGCACGAGCTTCATGCGAGCGCCGCCCGCAGCTCGGGCGAAGGCCGCAGCCCCGCGACGACGTTGTCGGCGACGTGCCCGCGCGCGATGACCCACGACAGCGCGACGGCGAGCGCGTCGCGCGCCGGCCGGGCCGTCCATCCCAGCGCCGTCAGGCGCGCGCTCGACACCCAGTAGAAGCGGCACGCCATCCGCGCTTCGTCGCGCGTGACGATGGGCGTCCGCCCAGCGAGCCGCGCCGCGGCTTCGGCCGCGGCCGCGGCCAGGTAGGCGGCAGTGTGGTTCAGCTTCAGGGAGGGGCCGAAGGTGCCGGTCAGCTCGGAGATCAGCGCGTGCAAGGCGTCCCAGTGCAGGTTCGTGCCGCCGGCGACGTAGCGCACCCCGGCTCGGCCATGGCGTGCCGCGACAAGGTGCGCCATGGCGACGTCTTCGGCCGCGACGACGTTGCAGCCGCCGAGGAAGGTGGAGCGGAAGGGATCGTTGAGGTAGTTGACGAGGTTGGCGTTGCTTGGCCCGAG
>JBBRZP010000096.1:0-13704 GCA_038236565.1 Burkholderiales bacterium
CCCGGCTCGAGGACATCATGCAGGTCAGGAACCCGACCGATCCGTTCGCGGGCAAGCCCGAGATCGGCGTCGAGCTGAAAGCGGCGCTGCGCGGCGCCAAGTAGGGCGCGGCGCGGACGCGCGTCAGCAGCCGATCTTCACGGCCTGGACCGGTCGCCCGCTCGCGGCATCGACGACGACGAGGTTGATGCTGCGCGGATGCGCAGCGTCGGTCGGCGTCTTCGGCCTGAAGCGCAGGGTCTCGGTCGTGCCGCTCGCGGCCGACCACGCGGCCACCTGCTCGTAGTCGCGGACCACGTAGTCGTGGTGCAGCGTCACGCCCTCGTTCTCGCCGGCCTTGACGGCGCTGACGTGGCCTTGCTCGGTGACAGCCCAATATGCCGCGAGCCGCTTCGGCGCGTTCGGCTGCGGCACGACGGTGGCGACGAAGCGATCGGCATCGTGCGTCAGCGTGACCTCGACCGGCGCGGTCGCGCGCGGCGTCGATGCGGGCGCCACCGAAGGCCAGTCGGTGCGGTCGCGGCCGTCGACGACGACCTGCGGCGTGTAGCTGAAGCGCGCGCCGTTGCTCGTCTGCTGTTTAGCCTGCCGGTCGGTGAACGCCGGGCTGGCGAAGCGGTCCTTCCAGCCGAGCCGGTCCCAGTAGTCGACGTGGAAGGCGAGGGCGACGATCGACGGGTCGGCTTTCAGCTTCGAGAGCCAGCGATCGGCCGGCGGGCAGGAGTTGCAGCCTTCGGAGGTGTAGAGCTCGACCACGGGCGCGACGACGCGTGCGCTCGACGCGGAGCAGACGCCCTCGCCGCGGGCGGAGCCGACGGCCGCGATGGACGTGAGCGCCAGCAGGGTCATGGCAGGGAAGCGGATCTTGCGCGAGTCGAGGGGCACGGCGTTCTCCCGGAGGTGATGTGGTTTGGTCGCGCAGGCGAGAAGGAGCTTACGCGGGCCGCGTCGCGCCGTCGCCAGACACCCGGATCAGAGCGCGCACGCTGATTGCCCAGGGACTTCGCCGCTGCCATCGCATCCGATCGATCGGACCGTGCGTAGGGGTGGTGAGGCGAAGAACATGTCGCCTCGCCTTTGAGAACCGAAGGTCGGTTCATGTCAACGACACACCCTGGAGCAGAGACACACATGAAAGCAACGCCCGCCCTTCGTACACGACTCCTGCCCGTCCTGGCAGCGGTCGGCAGCTTGTACGGTCTCACGCTCGCGCTCCCCGCCAGCGCGTCGAGTCACCGGGAAGCGCCGTCGATCACCGCGACCCCGAAGGTCGACGGCACCGACTTCTACATGTTCAACAGCTACGAAGGCGTCGCGGCCAACGGCACCGGTGGCCGAGCCGGCTACGTGACGATGATCGCCAACTACCTGCCGCTGCAGGACGCCTACGGCGGCCCGAACTACTTCAAGCTCGACCCGAACGCGCTGTACGAGATCCACATCGACAACGTCGGCGACGGCAAGGAACACGTCACGTTCCAGTTCAAGTTCAACAACGCGTTCAAGGCGAAGACCCTGGCCATCGGCGCGAGCGGCGCGACCTCGGCCGTCGCGATCCCGTTGACGCAGTTCGGCCAGGTGTCGGCGCCCAACGACGCGAACCTGAACGTGAACGAGTCGTTCACCGTCGATATCGTCCGCGGCGACCGCCGCACCGGCACGCACGGCCAGATCACCAACACGACGACGGGCAACAACGTCTTCGCCAAGCCGTCCGACAACATCGGCACCAAGACGATTCCCAACTACGCCGCCTATGCCGCGCAGCACGTCTACACCGTCAACATCCCCGGTTGCACGGGCACCGGCAAGGTCTTCGTCGGCCAGCGCAAGGACCCGTTCGCGGTCAACCTCGGCGTGATCTTCGACCTGGTCAACGTCCCGGGCGCCGCCGACTTCACGCCGGCCGAAGCCGCCTTCCTGCTCGATCCGACCATGAAGGACGCCGGTACGGATTCGCTGCAGGACAAGAACGTCACATCGCTCGCCCTCGAAGTTCCGGTGAGCTGCCTGATGGCCGCGGGCTCCACCGACACGGTCATCGGCGGATGGACGACGGCCAGCCTGCGTCAGGGCCGGCTTCTGTCGAATGCACCCAAGAGCGGCTACCAGACTGCGACGATCTCGGGCGGCGCATGGACCCAGGTCTCGCGTCTGGGCATGCCGCTGGTCAACGAAGTCGTGATCGGCCTGCCCGACAAGGACAAGTTCAACAACTCGAAGCCGATGAACGACGGCCAGTTCGCGACCTACGTGACCAACCCGACGCTGCCCGCATTGCTCGAGATCGCGCTCGCGACCCCGAACATCGCGCCGAAGAACTTCCCGCGCACGGACCTCGTGACGACGTTCCTCAGCGGCATCGCCGGCGTCAACCAGCCGAAGCCCTTCGCGACGACGCCCTCGACCGGCGTGCTGTCGGAGATGCTGCGCCTGAATACCGCGATCCCCGCGGTGCCCTACGCGTCGCAGAACCGGCTCGGCCTGCTCGGCGGACTTCTCGCGGGCGGAACCGACCTCGCGGGCTATCCGAACGGCCGGCGTCCGAACGACGACGTCGTCGACATCTCGCTGGTCGCCGTGATGGGCGGCCTGTGCGTTGCAAACGGCGCGGCGAACACCTACAAGCTCGGCACGACCTGCAACCCGACGAACGTGCCGCTCGGCGCCGCCGCCTACGGTCTGCATGACGGTGTCGACCAGGCGGGCGCGAAGGTGAAGGCCGCCGGTCCGCTGCTGCCGGCCTTCCCGTACCTCGGCACGCCGCTGCCGGGCGCTCAATAAGGAGATGGCGATGAAGACATCCTATGTTGCGGCCTTGGCCGTGGCGGCGATGCTCGCCGCGTGCGGCGGGGGGGGCAGTGATGCCGTGCCCGTGCCGGGTCCGACGGAGCAGGTGCCGCCCAGCGCGAGCGCTTCCGCCGACGGGTTCATCACCTACCTGAAGGCTCTCGTCGCTTCGGCGGCCGACATGCTCGAGCCCGTCGACACGAGCGGGGTCATCCCGCAGACCGACGACGTCAACGAGCCGCAGGCGGTCGACTGATCCGGGCGCGGCGGGCCTTTGCCCGCCGCGCTTAGGATCGCTCCGATGCGAGCATTCCCGACATGGACCGGCGCATTGGCAGCCGGTCTTTTTTTGCTCGTCGCGGCCGGGATGGCGAGCGCGGTGCCGATCACGCCGACGCGCGACGACGAGGTCATCGAGGTGCTGCCGGCGACGTCGGCGAGCCGAAGCGAGGAGCGCGAGTCGCGCAAGCGCCTGGCCGCGCGTCCGCAGGATGCAGGACTGGCCGTGTCGGTCGCCAAGCGCTATCTCGAGCAGGCGCACGCCACCGGCGACCCGCGCTACGTCGGCCTCGCGCTGGCGGGCCTGGCGCCTTGGCCCGACCCTGCGACCGCTCCGCCCGAGGTTCTCCTGATCCGCGCGACTCTGCAGCAGTATCTGCACGAGTTCGACGCGTCGGTCGCCAACCTGCGCGCGCTCCTGGCGAGGCCCGGCAGCGACGGCAATGCACAAGCTTGGCTGACGCTGGCCACGGTGCTGCGCGTTCAGGGGAAGTACTCGGATTCAGATGCGGCCTGCCGTCGCGTCGTGGGCTCCAGCGCGCAGGTCTACGCCGGCGCCTGCCTGGCCGAGAACCAGGCGCTGCGCGGCGAGGTCGTCGCCGCGCGCAAGAGCTTCGAGTCGATGCTTGCCGATCCCGGGCTGCCGGGGAGCACGCGCGGCTGGCTCTGGACGTCGCTTGCCGAGCTCGAGGAGCGCGACGGCCGCAACGCTGCGGCCGACGCCGCGTACCGGGGCGTGCTTCGCCTCGGGCCCGACAGCTACGCGGCGCTGGCGTACGCCGATTTCCTCATCCGCCAACGGCGCCCCGTCGAGGCGCTGCGCGTGCTCAAGGACGAGGTCCGGACCGACACCGTGCTGCTGCGCCTGGCGATCGCCGGGGCGATGGCCAGGTCGCCCGATGCCGAGCGCGACGCCGCGGAGATGCGCGAGCGCATCTCCCTCGCGAACGAGCGGCCCGAAGCGCGCATCTTCCATGGTCGTGAGCAGGCGATGTTCGCCCTGGCGATCGAGCGTGATCCGGTGCGCGCGCTCGATCTCGCGCGCGGCGACGTCGCTCAGCAGCGCGAGCCGCTCGACCTGCTGGTCTTCGCAGAGGCCGCGCGCGCGAGCGGGCAGGCCGCGGCGATCGAGCAGGTGCGCCAGTTGAAGGCGACGCTCGGCCTCCACGATCGGCGCATCGATGCGCTGCTCTGACGTGACCGCGCGCGCGGTCGCGTCGCTGCGCTCCACGCTGGCGGCCGTCGCTTGCCTCGTCTGCGTCGGCCTTGTCCACGCCCACAAGGCGAGCGATTCGTACCTGCAGATCGACGTCGTTCCCGCCGGGATCGAGGTGCGCTGGGACATCGCCTTGCGCGACCTCGACGTCGCGATCGATCTCGACGGCGATGGCGACGGCAAGCTCACGTGGGGCGAGATCCGCGCCGCCTGGCCGCGCATCGAGGCTTATGCGACGCAGCGGCTGGCGATCGAGGGCTGCGCGCTGACGGCGACCGGGCGCGGTCTCGAGCGCCGCAACGACGGCGCCTATGCCGTGATCTACCTGAGGTCGCCGTGCGCGCTGCCGGCGCAGCCGCGGATCGCCTATTCGCTCTTCGCCGAGGTCGATCCGACGCATCGCGGCATCGCCAAGGTGCAGCGTCCGGGCGCGGACCTCGTGCTGTCGGTGCTGGAGCCGGCGGTGACAAGCGCGGCGCGCGGCGCAAGCGCGTCGGCGCCGGGCAGTGCGCCGCAGGCATCGGGCGCCGGCGCGACGTCCGCGTCGTCGTCGCGCTGGGAGTTTCTCGGCGAGGGCGTGCGCCACATCCTCACCGGCTACGACCACGTCCTCTTCCTGCTCTGCCTGCTGTTGCCCTCGGTCGTGCGGCGAACGCCCGCGGGCTGGCGACCGGTGGAGCGGCTGTCGCAGGCGGTGTGGCCGGTGGTCGGGATCGTCTCGGCGTTCACCGTCGCGCACTCGATCACGCTCGGGCTAGCGGCGCTGAAGATCGTCTCGCTGACGCCCTCGTTCATCGAGCCGGCGATCGCGGTGACGATCATCCTGGCCGCGCTCGACAACGTGCTGCCGATCTTCCCGGTTCGCCGCGTCGTGGTGACCTTCTTCTTCGGCCTGATCCACGGTTTCGGCTTCGCCGCCGTGCTGTCGGAGCTCAACCTGCCGCGCACCGCATTCGCGTGGGCATTGCTTCAGTTCAACGTCGGCCTCGAGGTGGGTCAGTTGCTGATCGTGGCCGTCGCGACCACCGCGCTCTTCACGCTCAGGCTCTGGCGCGGGTATGCGCGAATCGTGATCGGGGGCGGCTCGATCGTCGCGATCGTCATCGGCGCGCTGTGGCTGATCGAGCGCACGGCCAATGTATCGATTCTGTCGTTCTGAGCGCGCTCCTCTACAATCGTAGCGAACTCACAAGAGCGATCTCACATGAGCGAGAAGGGCATGCCGGTGATGACACCGCGAACTACCACCCCCGGCCGGAGGGTGTAGGCGTCGCGCGTCCCCGCATCCCGTTTCCTGTGTGTTGTTGAAGAAGCGCGGCTGGTCCGCGCTTTTTTCATTGCTGGAGCTTTCCCATGATCTCGATTCAACTGCCCGATGGTTCGCGTCGCGAGTACCCGAGCCCCGTGACGGTGGAGCAGGTCGCCGCCTCGATCGGCCCGGGACTGGCCAAGGCCGCGCTCGGCGGTCGCGTCGGCGCCGGCGAGGCGAGCCGCCTCGTCGACACGAGCTTCACGATCGACCACGACGAGCGTCTCGCGATCGTGACGGAGAAGGACGCCGACGGCCTGGATCTGATCCGGCATTCGACGGCGCACCTGCTCGCCTACGCGGTGAAGGAACTGTTCCCCGAAGCGCAGGTCACGATCGGTCCGGTGATCGAGAATGGCTTTTTCTACGACTTCGCCTACAAGCGGCCGTTCACGCCAGAAGACCTGGTGGCGATCGAGGCGAAGATGACGGAGCTCGCCAGGCGCGACGAGAAGGTGACGCGGCGCGTGCTGCCGCGCGACGAGGCGGTCGCCCATTTCAACGCGATGGGCGAGGCGTACAAGGCGGAGATCATCGGCTCGATCCCCGCGGGTGAGGACGTGTCGCTCTACAGCGAAGGCGCCTTCGAGGACCTGTGCCGAGGCCCGCACGTGCCGAGCACCGGCAAGCTCAGGCACTTCAAGCTGATGAAGGTCGCCGGTGCGTACTGGCGCGGCGACCACCGCAACGAGATGCTGCAGCGGATCTACGGCACGGCCTGGGCGACCAAGGACGACCTGCAGAAATACCTGCACATGCTCGAGGAGGCGGAGAAGCGCGACCACAGGAAGCTCGGCCGCGAGCTCGACCTGTTCCACATCGACGAGGTCGCGCCGGGCGTCGTGTTCTGGCACCCGAAGGGCTGGGCGCTCTGGCAGGCGATCGAGCGCTACATGCGCGACGTCTACCGCGACACCGGCTACCAAGAAGTGAAGGGCCCGCAACTGCTCGACAAGAGCCTCTGGGAGAAGACGGGCCACTGGCAGAACTACCGCGAGAACATGTTCACGACGGAATCGGAGAAGCACGAGTACGCGCTCAAGCCGATGAACTGCCCGGGCCACGTCCTGATCTTCAAGTCGAGCCTGCGCAGCTACAAGGAGCTGCCGATCCGCTACGGCGAGTTCGGCCAGTGCCATCGCAACGAGCCGAGCGGCTCGCTGCACGGGATCATGCGCATCCGCGGCTTCACGCAGGACGACGGCCACGTCTTCTGCACGGAAGACCAGATCCTCGACGAGTGCGTGGCCTACACGGCGCAGCTCCAGAAGGTCTACGCCGACTTCGGCTTCACCGACATCATCTACAAGGTCGCGACGCGGCCCGAGAACCGGGTCGGCTCCGACGATCTCTGGGACAAGGCCGAGTACGCGCTGAGCGAGGCGCTGCGCCGGTCAGGCTGCCAGTTCGAGGTCGCGCCCGGCGACGGCGCCTTCTATGGCCCGAAGATCGAATACACGCTGAAGGACGCACTCGGCCGCCCGTGGCAGCTCGGCACGATGCAGGTCGACTTCAACACGGCCGAGAGCCTGGGCGGCGACTACGTCACCGAGACCAGCGGGCGCGCCTTCCCGGTGATGCTGCACCGGGCGATCGTCGGCAGCTTCGAGCGCTTCATCGGCATCCTGCTGGAGCACTGGGGCGGCGCCATGCCGGCCTGGCTGGCGCCGGTGCAGGCGAGCGTGCTCAACATCTCCGAAAGCCAGGCGGATTACGCTGCGGAATTGGTCAAAACACTGCAAAAACAAGGACTTAGGGTGCAGGGCGATTTGCGCAACGAGAAAATCACCTATAAAATCCGGGAGCATTCATTGCAAAAGGTCCCGTACATCCTCGTCGTTGGCGACAAGGAAAAGGCAAGCGGGACCGTTTCCGTGCGCGCCCGGGGCAATCACGACCTTGGCACGATGTCCCTCGACGACTTCACTGCGAAGCTCGTCGACGACGTCGCCCAGAAGGCGTGAGAGTGCTCGGCCCGATCCGACAGTCGGGCCACGGGGCGCGCTTCTTGTTTTGTGGGCTCCTCTGCCTTGGGGCCCGTTGAAAGGCATTCGACATCGCTACTTTCGCTGACCGTCGCACACCCAACGCCGAGCGCAAGCACCGGCTCAACCGGGAAATCCTCGCACCTGAAGTCCGCCTGAACGGACCCGAGAACGAACCTCTGGGCATCGTCGCGATCGCCGAAGCGCTGCGCCTCGCCGGCGAGCAGGACGTCGATCTCGTCGAGATCGTCGCCCAGGCCGATCCGCCGGTCTGCCGGCTGATGGACTACGGCAAGTTCAAGTACCAGGAGCAGAAACGTGCGGCCGAGGCCAAGGCGAAGCAGAAGGTCATCGAAGTCAAGGAAGTGAAGTTCCGCCCGGGCACCGACGAGGGCGACTACGCGATCAAGATGAGGAACCTGCGCCGATTCATCGAGGAAGACGGCGACAAGGGCAAGGTGACGCTGCGCTACCGCGGCCGCGAGATCACGCACCAGGACATCGGCATGCGCCTCCTGGAGCGGATCCGTGACGAGCTGGCGGATGTCTCGGTCGTCGAGCACATGCCCAAGCTCGAAGGCCGGCAGATGATCATGGTGCTCGCACCGAAGCGGAAGTAGATCGAAGGACACGAGAGCAATCGGACCTGGCGCACGTGGCCGGGTCCACAGAAGCGGCTGCAGGCTTGCAAGACGACGGTGATCCCGGCGGCGCCTGCAGCAGCACACGAAGAAGGAGCAGTCATGCCCAAGATGAAGACGAAGAAGAGCGCCGCGAAGCGGTTCCGGGTCCGCCCGGGCGGCACCGTGAAGCGCGGCCAGGCGTACAAGCGCCACATCCTGACGAAGAAGTCGACGAAGACGAAGCGTCACCTGCGCGGCACCCTGACGGTCGACAAGACCAACATGGGCCACATGGCGCAGATGCTGCCGTTCTCCGGTCTCTGACTGGCCTCTCGACCTCGTAATCTCGGAAGGAAACAACAATGCCTCGCGTCAAACGCGGTGTCACAGCACGTGCCCGCCACAAGAAAGTTCTCGCCCTCGCCAAGGGCTTCCGCGGCCGCCGCAAGAACGTCTTTCGGATCGCCAAGGAAGCGGTCATGCGCGCCGGGCAATACGCCTATCGCGACCGCCGCACCAAGAAGCGCGTCTTCCGCCAGCTCTGGATCGCGCGTATCAACGCCGCGACCCGCGGCCTCGGCGTCACGTACAGCAAGTTCATGGCCGGTCTGAAGAAGGCCCAGATCGACCTGGACCGCAAGGTCCTGGCCGACATGGCCGTCCACGACCCGGCCGCGTTCAGCGCCGTCGTCGAGAAGGTGCGCCCGCACCTGTCCTGAAGCTACTCCTTGCCCGCGCCGCGAGGCGCGGGCCGGGTCGACCGGCACGCAGTCGCCGGCACACCGTCGCCTCAACATGTCCGATCTGCAACCCGTGGTCGAGAGCGCTCTGGCGGAGTTCGCACGCGCGGCGACGCCGGCCGAGCTCGAGGACGCCAAGGCCCGCTACCTCGGCAAGGGCGGTGTCGTGACGGCACAGCTCAAGGCGCTCGGCGCCTTGTCGCCGGACGAGAAGAAGACGCGCGGCGCCGAGATCAACGTCGCCAAGCAGGCGATCGACGCCGCGCTCGGCGCGCGTCGCTCGGCCATGGCCGAGACCCAGCTGCAGCAGCAGCTCGCGGCGCAGGCGCTCGACGTGACGCTACCAGGACGGTCGCGCGGCAAGGGCGGACTGCATCCCGTCAGCCGCGCCCTGGAGCGGATCGAGGCGATCTTCGCCTCGCTCGGATTCGAGGTCGCCGACGGTCCCGAGATCGAGACCGACTGGTTCAGCTTCAGCGCGCTGAACAATCCCGACAACCATCCCGCGCGCTCGATGCAGGACACGTTCTACGTCGACGTCAAGGACGGCGAAGGCCGCTTCCACAACCTCCGGCCGCACACCTCGCCGATGCAGATCCGTCATGCCCAGGCGCATGCCAGGCGGCACGCCGGCGCGGCGACGATGCCGGACGTGCGCGTGATCGCACCCGGGCGGACGTTTCGCGTCGACAGCGACGCGACGCATTCGCCGATGTTCCACCAGGTCGAGGGCCTGTGGCTGGGCGAGGACGTGAGCTTTCGCGACCTGAAGGCGGTCTATCTCGACTTCATGCAGGCGTTCTTCGAGACCACCGAGCTCAAGCTGCGCTTTCGGCCGAGCTACTTCCCGTTCACCGAGCCGAGTGCCGAGATCGACCTGATGTTCGAGACCGGCCCGCTGGCCGGCCGCTGGCTCGAGGTGTCGGGTTCGGGTCAGGTGCATCCGCAGGTCGTGCGCAACATGGGCTTCGATCCGGAGAAGGTGATCGGCTTCGCGTTCGGCTCGGGCATCGACCGCCTGGCGATGCTGCGCTACGGCATCGACGACCTGCGCCTCTTCTTCGACGGCGACCTGCGCTTCCTGCGCCAGTTCGCCTGAGCCCGGCCGAAGCCGCCCATGCAATTCCCGGAATCCTGGCTGCGCGAGTTCTGCGATCCGCCGATCGCCACGGCCGAGCTCGCCGAGCGCCTGACGATGAGCGGTCTCGAGGTCGAGTCGCTGCGCACCGTCGCGCCGCCGTTCCGCGGCGTCGTCGTCGCCAAGGTGCTGTCGGTCGATCCGCATCCCGACGCGGATCGACTGCGCGTCTGCCAGGTCGACGTCGGCGCGGCCGAGCCGCTCGAGATCGTCTGCGGCGCCCCCAACGTGCGCGCCGGCATGAAGACGGCGTGCGCGCTCGTCGGCGCCGAGCTGCCGCCGGCGAAGGAGGGCAGCGACGAGCCGTTCCGGATCACGATCGGCAAGATCCGCGGCGTCGAGAGCCGCGGCATGCTGTGCTCGGCGCGCGAGCTCAAGCTCTCCGACGACCACGGCGGCCTGCTCGTGCTCGACGACGACGCGCCCGTCGGCGTCGATCTGCGCCGGCATCTGCTGCTCGACGACACGATCTTCACGCTCAAGCTCACGCCCAACCTCGGCCACGCGCTGAGCGTGTTCGGCGTTGCGCGCGAGCTCGCGGCGATCACGGGTGCGCCACTCAAGGTGCCGACCTTCCCTGCGGTGCCGAGCGACGTCGATGCCACCCTGCCGGTCCGGATCGAGGCGCCTGATCTGTGCGGGCGCTTCTCGGGCCGCGTCGTCAACGACGTCGATCCGCGCGCGACGACGCCGCGCTGGATGGTCGAGCGCCTGGCGCGCTGCGGTCAGCGCAGCGTCTCGCCGCTGGTCGATATCTCCAACTACGTGATGTTCGAGCTCGGCCGGCCGTCCCACATCTTCGATCTCGACAAGATCGACGGTGGCCTCACCGTGCGATGGGGCCGCGCGGGCGAATCGCTGGAGCTGCTCAACGGCAACACGGTCACGCTCGACGCCAACGTCGGCGTGATCGCCGACGACAGCCGCGTCGAGTCGCTCGCCGGCATCATGGGCGGCAACGCGACGGCGGTCTCGGACGCGACCCGCAACATCTACGTCGAGGCCGCGTTCTGGTGGCCCGAATCGGTGGCCGGCCGCTCGCGCCGCTTCAACTTCTCCACCGACGCCGGTCACCGCTTCGAGCGCGGCGTCGATCCGGCATCGACGGTCGCGCACCTCGAGCGGCTCACCGCTCTCGTCGTCCGGATCTGCGGCGGCGTCGACACGCGCTGCGGCCCGATCGACGACCAGGTCGTCGCGCTGCCGCAGCCGGCTCCCGTCGTGCTGCGGATCGCGCGCGCCGCCAAAGTCATCGGCATGTCCGTCACGCAGGCCGAGTGCGAAGCGGTGATGACGCGCCTCGGCTTCGCCTGGACGAGCCGCCCCGGCGAGATCGAGGTCGTGCCGCCGAGCTGGCGCTTCGATCTGCGCCTCGAGGAAGACCTGATCGAGGAAGTCATCCGCCTGATCGGCTACGACGCGCTGCCGGCACAGCCCGCAAGAGGCGCGCTCGTGCCCGTCGTCGCGAGCGAGCGTCGACGCGGTGCGAGTGCCCTGCGTCACGAGATGGCCGATCTCGGCTGGCAGGAGACGATCGGCTTCAGCTTCGTCGATGAGCGCTGGGAGCGCGACTTCGCGGGCAATGCGAGTCCGGTGCGCGTCGTCAATCCGATCGTCCAGACGAGCTCTGTCATGCGCTCGAGCCTGATCGGCGGCCTTGTCGAGGTCTTGCGCGTCAACCTCGCGCGCAAGGCGCCGCGGGTCTTCGTCTTCGAGCTCGGCAAGGTCTTCCTGCACGATGCCGCCGTGCCCGACGGCCCGCTCACGGTCGCCGGATTGAGCCAGCCGCTTCGGCTCGGCGGCCTGGCGTTCGGACCGGTCGTGCCGCAGCAATGGGGCATCGCCGATCGTTCCTTCGACTTCTACGACGTGAAGGGCGACCTCGAGACCTTGCTCGCACCGCTCGAGGCGCGCTTCGTGGTATCGTCGCATCCGGCGCTGCATCCCGGACGTTGCGCAGCGATCGAAGTCGCCGGTGAGCGCATCGGCGTCGTCGGCGAGCTGCACCCGCGCTGGCGCCAGACCTACGAGCTGCCGGGAACGGCGATCGTGTTCGAGATCGACGCCCAGGCGCTGATGGACCGGCCCCTTCCCGAGTTCGCGGCTCTGCCCAGGCAGCAATCGACGTGGCGCGACATCGCTGTCGTCGCCGGCCGCGACGTGTCGCACGACGCGCTGATGGCGGCGATCGGTTCGGGCGAGGGCGACATCGTGCGCGATGCGACGCTGTTCGACATCTACGAGCCGAAGGTTGCGGCCACGGGCTTCGCGGACGGCCAGCGCAGCTTCGCCGTGCGCCTCGAGTTGCGCGACGACAGCCGCACGCTCACCGACGAGCACATCGAGCGCGCTGTCGCCGGCGTGCTCGCCTCGCTCGAGGCGCAGCTCGGCGTGCGCCTGCGGACGCAATAAGGGCCGCACGATGGCACGACCCGACTCGCCGCCCGACCGCGTCCTCATGCCGACGCTGGTCACGCCGACGCTGACCAAGGCCGAGCTCGCCGAGCTTCTGTTCGAGCGGCTCGGTCTCAACAAGCGCGAATCGAAGGACATGGTCGAGGCCTTCTTCGACCTGATCTACGCGACGCTGCTCTCGGGCGACGACGTCAAGATGTCGGGCTTCGGCAACTTCAACATCCGGCGCAAGGCGCCGCGTCCGGGTCGCAATCCGCGCACTGGCGAGGCAATCCCGATCAAGGCCCGCCATGTCGTGACATTTCACGCGAGCCACAAATTGAAGGGAGTCGTGCAAGGCGACACGCCGGTCGCCGACGAGTTCGAGTAAAGTCTAGGTTTGTCTCCTGATCTCGTTGATTTTCATGGAGAAAACGCTTCCCGCGATCCCCGCCAAGCGCTACTTCACCATCGGTGAGGTGAGCGAGCTCTGCGGCGTCAAGCCGTACGTGCTGCGCTACTGGGAGCAGGAATTCACCCAGCTGAAGCCGATGAAACGGCGCGGCAACCGGCGCTATTACCAGCACCACGAGGTGCTCCTGATCCGCCGCATTCGCGAACTTCTGTACGAGCAGGGATTCACGATCAGCGGCGCGCGCAACAGGCTCACCGATGCGGCGTCGACGCGATCCGCGGCGTCGTCGAAGAGCGTCGCGAAGGCCGGCGCGATCAACCACAACGATACCGACTCCGACCGCGACGGCGAACCGCCGGAGGCGATGGCGGCGGAGTTCTCTGGCTCGGAATCGCTGACTCTGTCGTCGGCGCAGGTGCGCCAGGAACTCATCTCGATCCGCGGCCTTCTCGGTCCGTGAGCTCTGTGCGCTGCCTATAATCCGGACTCTCGGGGCGTAGCGCAGCCTGGTAGCGCACTTGCATGGGGTGCAAGGGGTCGCGAGTTCGAATCCCGCCGTCCCGACCAATGAAATCAATGGGTTAGCAGTATTGAGCTGCTAACCCATTTTGATTTCTCCGCCGAAATGGGCTCCATTTGGCAATTCGGTGGCAATTCGGCCACCGCTAGGTCGGCTGCCAATGCGAAGTGCGCTCGGAGAAGAGCCCGCACGACCGGGACAATCCGTGCTCCTCGCAAAGCCGCCCGTCAACCTCTATCAGGAAGGTTCGGACGCGCAGCGCGTCGGTACCCATGTTGCGGCAGCGTGGCTGGGC
>JBBRZP010000097.1:0-13701 GCA_038236565.1 Burkholderiales bacterium
CGGCGAAGGCGATCGAGCAGCGCCTGCGCATCGAGGCGCGGACGATCCGCGACAAGTACCTCGGCCCGCCGCACACGACCGACTTCGCGATCCTGTTCGTGCCGACCGAAGGCCTCTACGCCGAGGCCCTGCGCCGGCCTGGCCTCTTCGAGTCGCTGCAGCGAGACCACCGTGTCACGCTCGCCGGGCCGACCACGCTTCTCGCACTCCTGACCAGCTTTCGCGTCGGCTTCAACACGCTCGCGCTCGAGCAGCGCTCGAACGAAGTGCGCGAGGTGCTGGGCGCAGTGAAGACCGAGTTCGGCAAGTTCGGCGAGGTGCTCGCGGCGACGCGCAAGAAGCTCGACGACGCCTCCAACATCATCGGCAAGGCCGAGACGCGCACGCGCCAGATGGGCCGCGCGCTGAAGGACGTCGAGGCGCTGCCGGCGGAGCGTGCGGCCGTGCTGCTGCCGTCGACGGTGGAGTTCGACTTCGACGACGGTGCCGATGGCTGAGCCCGTGCCCGGCTGGGGACGGGCGCTCCTTGCCCTCATCGGCGGCCAGATCGCGCTCCATTCCTGCATGGCCGGCATCCGCATGGCCGCGCCGCTCGCGGCGCTGCGCGAAGGACACGCGGCCTGGGCCGTCGGCGTGCTGCTCGGGCTCTTCGCCGCCGCGCCGATCGCGCTGGCCCTCGCCGCCGGGCGCCTGGCCGACCGGCACGGCTACCACGTGCCGATCCGCGTCGCCGTCGGCCTCACCGCAGGCGGCGGCCTGTGCGCGGTCGTCGCCACGATGGTGCCGGCCGGCGGGTTCCTCGTGCTGTGCGCGGCCGCGCTGCTCACCGGCGCCGGCGCCAATATCGGCCTGATCGCGATCCAGCGCTCGGCCGGACGCATGGCCCACGATCCGACCCAGCTGAAGCGCATCTTCTCGTGGCTGGGCCTCGCGCCGGCGCTGGCGAACGTCGTCGGCCCCGTCCTCGCCGGCACGCTCATCGACTTCGGCGGCTTTCGCCTCGCGTTCATCGCGCTCGCCTTGTTGCCGCTCGCAAGCCTGGCCTGGGCGCGGCTCGTGCCGGTCGAGCCGCGCGCCGACGTCGCGGCGACGCTCAGGAAGCCGAACTCGTGGGACCTGCTGAAGGAGCCCGGCTTCACGCGGCTCCTGCTCGTCAACTGGCTGCTGTCGTCGAGCTGGGACGTGCACTCGTTCCTCGTCCCCGTGCTGGGCCACGAGCGCGGCTTCAGCGCGTCCGCGATCGGCCTCGTGCTCGGCGTCTTCGCGACCGCCGTCGCGCTGGTCCGGCTCGCCATCCCGATGCTCGCGCATCGCCTGCGCGAAGCGCACGTGCTCGTTGGCGCGATGCTCTCGGCGGGTCTCGTGTTCGCCGTCTACCCGTTCGCGCACTCGGCGTGGCTGATGGGCTGCTGCGCGGTCGTGCTCGGCCTCGCGCTCGGCGCGGTCCAGCCGATGATCATGACGACGCTGCACCAGATCACACCGAGCGCACGCCACGGCGAGGCGATCGCGCTGCGCTCGATGGCGATCAACCTCTCGAGCGCGGTGATGCCGCTCGCCTTCGGCGTCGCGGGCGCGACGCTGGGCGCGTCGGCGCTGTTCTGGGTGATGGGCGCGGCAGTCGCGAGCGGCAGCTTCGCGGCACGCCACATCGGCGTGACGAAGCCGGCGTTCCGCTAGCGGGAGTCGGTGGTGTCGCCGGATCGATCGGCGCCAGCCGATCCGTTCAGAAGCGGATGCCGCCCGCGGTCCCGGTGGGCGGCGCCTGCGGGGGCGCCGGCTGCGGCGACGCGCCGGTCTGCGCGGTCGCGGGCTCGCGGCGATCGACGATCGGGCTCGCCGGCCGGTACTGGTAACTCGTCGGCAGGCGCGACTCGCGCGGATAGCCGGCGGCGTCGAGATAGGAGATCCAGACCTCGGCGGCCAGGCCGCGCAAGGTCTGCGAGCCGATCGTCAGCGTCGGCGCCTCGCGTCCGCCCGAAAGCTTCTCGAGCGCTTCGCTGTCCTCGTCGGTGATGACCTGGCGCTCCGCGTAGGGGATGCCGCGCTGCTTCAGGAGCTGGCGCGCCGAGGCGCACGGCTCGCAGGCCCCGGCGACGGTATAGAGCGTCACGGGATACTTCGTGGCGATCTGGCGCAGGTCGAACGGCAGATCGGGCTGCGCGGCTTGCGCCGGCGCCTTGGCACCGATGCCGCTGACCTTGCCTTCGGGCGTCGTCGGCGCGCGATCGGTGTAGGTGACCTTGCCGTCGGCGCCGATGACCTTGTATTGCGCCTGGCTCGCCGTGACGGCCAGGATCAGCGCCGCCGCGACGAGAACGGTCGGCGACGAGGCGACGAGGCGACGACGAACAGCGGGCACGGTCAGGGGCATGGCATCCAGGCTGGCACGGAAGATCCGGTCGTCCCGAATCTAACCGAGCAGGAGGGCGCATTCAATGCGCGCGGCCGTCAGCGCGTGCCGATGCTCACAACTTCACACAATCCGGCGGGCTATCGCCCGGTCTTGGACCTCGATCTCTCGGCGCCGTCGATGGGGTTGGAGAGCAGCATCGCGATCGTCATCGGGCCGACGCCGCCCGGCACCGGCGTGATCGCCGAGGCGACGGCGGCGACGCTGTCGAAGTCGACGTCGCCGCACAGCTTGCCGGCGGCGTTGCGGTTCATCCCGACATCGATGACGACGGCGCCGGGCTTGACCATCGCGCCGGTCAGCGTGCCGGCGCGACCGACCGCGGCGACGACGACGTCGGCGCGGCGCGTGTGCTCGGCGAGATCGGGCGTGCGGCTGTGGCAGACGGTGACGGTCGCGTCGGCCTGCAGCAGCATCAGCGCCATCGGCTTGCCGACCGTGTTGCTGCGGCCGATGACCACGGCATTCTTGCCGCGCAGCGCGATGCCCGTGCTCTCGATGAGCTTCATGCAGCCCCAGGGCGTGCACGGCCGATATCCCGGCAGATTGGCGACCAGCCGGCCGGCGCTCTCGACCGAATAGCCGTCGACGTCCTTGGTGCTGGCGATCGCCTCGATGACCCGATCGGCAGCGATGTGCTTCGGCAACGGCATCTGCACCAGGATGCCGTGGACCGCATCGTCGGTATTGAGCGCGGCGACGCGGGCCAGCAGGACCGCTTCTGGCAGGTCGGCCGGATATCTCTCGAGGATCGAGCGGATGCCTGCTTCCTCGCAGGCCTTGACCTTGTTGCGCACGTAGATCTGGCTGGCCGGATCCTCGCCGACGAGGATGACCGCGAGGCCCGGGACGCACCCGGCGGCGGAGAGGACGGCCGCGCGACGCGCGACGTCGGCGCGCAGTCCTCGCGCGATCGCGGCGCCGTCGATCAGGCGCGCCGTCGTCGTCAAGCCTTCGAGGGCGCGCCGAGCGCGATCTTCAACAGGTCGGCGACGGTATTGGCGTTCAGCTTCTCCATGATATTGGCGCGGTGCGCTTCCACCGTCTTGATGCTGATGCCCAGGTCGTCGGCGATCTGCTTGTTGAGCCGGCCGGCGACGATGCGCTCGAGGACCTGCGCCTCGCGCGTCGTGAGGCGCGAGAGCAGTGCGTCGCGGCTCGCGGCTTCTTGGTGCTTGGAGAAGTCGACGCGGGCGCGGTCGAGCATCTTCTCGACCAGGGCGACGAGCTCGTCTTCCTTGAACGGCTTCTCGATGAAGTCTTCCGCGCCCTTCTTCATCGTCGTCACTGCCATCGGCACGTCGCCGTGGCCGGTGATGAAGGTGACGGGCAAGGGCGAGCGGCGCTCGATAAGCTTGTCCTGGAGCTCGAGGCCGCTCATGCCGTCCATGCGGATGTCGGCGATCAGACAGGCGACCTCGCGCGGATCGAAGCGGGCGAGGAAGGACTCCGCCGAGTCGAAGCACTTGACGCGGTAGTCCTTGCCCTCGAGCAGCCATTGCAGCGAATCGCGCACGGCCTCGTCGTCGTCGACGACATACACGGTTCCACGCTTGGGAATGAGGCTCATTGGATTGTCTTCGCGCTTCGCGCTTCGGTATGCGCCTTGGGGACGGCCCGGCGGCTCATGCGGTGATGGCGGCCGGAGCCGTGAGAGCGGTGGAGACGACCGGCAACGTGAACGAGAAGCGGCAGCCGATGGCGATGTCGCCATTGTAGAGGTTGACCGCCTTGATCCTCCCCTGGTGGCTCTCGATGATCGAGCGGCACAGGCTCAGGCCGATGCCCAGGCCGTCGACCTTGGTCGAGAAGAAGGCCTCGTACATGCGCGCGATGACCTCGTCCTTCAGGCCCGGGCCCTTGTCGGTGACGGTGAACTCGATGACGTCGCCTTCCTCTTCCGTGTGCCGCGGCACGACGCGCAACTCGATGCGCCGGCGCGGCGTCGGGAGGTGGGCGCTGTCGATCGCCTCGGCGGCGTTCTTCAGCAGGTTGAGCACCACCTGCTCGATCAGGATCGGGTCGACGAGCAGCGGCGGCAGGCGTTGCGCGATGTAGGTGTTGATGGCGACGTTGCGGCGCCGCAGCTCGATACCGGCGAGGTCGACCGCGTCCTCGACGATCGTCTGCGCCGATGCCTTCTGGCGCTGCGGCTCGCTCCGCTTCACGAAGGCGCGGATGCGGTGGATGATCTGGCCGGCGCGCTCGGCCTGGCGCGCCGTCTTCTGCAGCGCCGCGATCAGGTCGCCCTTGTCGATCGCGTCGTTCTGCACCCGCGTCACCATGCCGTTGCAGTAGTTGGTGATCGCGGTCAGCGGCTGGTTCAGCTCGTGCGCGACCGACGACGCCATTTCGCCCATGGTCACGAGCCGGCTCGTGACCTGCGCCTTCTCGGCCTGGTTCGCGGCGACGGCCTCGGCGCTGCGCCGCTCGCTGACGTCGGTCGCGATCAGCATCTGGGCGAGGCGCCCGTCGGTCCACTGCAGGTAGCGCGCGCGGACGTCGAACCACTTGCCGAGATCCTCGACGAAGACCTCGCGCGAGTCGGAGCCGGCGGCGGTCAGCTCCTGCGTCGGCAGGCCGCCGAGCGCATCGACCGCGTCGTCGCTGTCGCCGTGCGCGAGCAACGACGGATCGCCGCCGGAGAGCAGCGTGTGGCCCTTCGACGACGCGCCGAACCAGAGCCGGTACGAGCGGTTGGCGAACAGCAGCTCGCCCTGCTGCACCGAGAGCACCGACACGGCTGTGTCGAGGCCTTCGAGCACGGTGGTGAATCGCTCGTGCGAGGCGGTGAGCTGGTCGCGGATCCGCTTCGCTTCGGTGATGTTGGTCATCGACGTCATCCAGCCGGTCTGCTGGCTTTTCGGGTCGATCAGCGGGGACACGTACATGCGCGCGTCGAAGGTCGAATTGTCCTTGCGCATCACCTTCACCTCGATGCCCCCGGTCGGGCTGCGACCCTGCAGCTCCTGTTCGAGCAGGCGCGAGTTCTCTTCCAGCCGGTCGCGCGGCCAGTGCGGGAAGGGCGGCCGATGGCCGATCAGCTCGGATTCCGAAAAGCCGGTCATCGCGCAGAACGCCGGGTTGACGTAGCTGATGCGGCCCTCGAGGTCCATGGCGCGCATGCCCGTGAGCATCGAGTTCTCCATGGCTCGCCGGAAGTTGGTCTCCGACACCAGCGCCGCCTGCATCTGCAGGCGACGGCGCATGTGGCGCCAGGTGCCGAGGAGCATCCAGACGGTGAGGGCCGAGAGCAGCATCACCATCCAGAACAGGCCGTTGCCGATCAGGCCGATCGACGTGCGGTAGCCCTGGCCGCGCAGCACAAGACCGTTGTCGGCCGGCGCGACCGGCAGCTCGAAGACGATCGACGGTCGTTTCGCGGTCGAGCCCGGCAGCGTCATCACGGTGCTGGCGAGCGAGCGCGACTGCGCGTCGAGGACCGAGATCGCATGCCGGCGCGCGATCTCGGGCGGCACGAAGTAGCGCAGCAGCCGCTCGACCGAGTACTCGGCGACGAGCGTGCCGAGGAAGACGCCGCGGTCGACCAGCGGAATCTGCGCCTGGAACACGGCGTTGCCGAAGCTGTCGGAGAAGGGTTGCGAGTAGGCCGTCTGGCGCGTCTCGCGACTGCGCAGGAACGCTTCCTCGGGTGCGCTGCCCGAACGCTCGACCGGCAGCGACGCCGGCGTGTCGACGCCGCTGATGCCCGTCTCGGGCGGGAACGACGTGCCCGAGTAGCCGGCGATGCGCGCGCGCGCGTCGCCGAGCCAGATCAGGTTGCTGATCTCGGGATGGTCGCGGGTGAACGACGCAGCCTGGATCAGGAACGCATCGTGGTCGAGCGTGTGCGTGACCAGCTCGCGCGCCAGCCGCGTCAGCTGCTCGTGGTTCTCGACCAGGCGCAATCGCACCTGCTGCTGGGCAACCTCGGTGTCGCGGCGCACGGCTTCCTGCTCGCGCTCGAACTCTTCGTTCCTCAGGTACCAGAACGCCGAGACGATGGCGGCGAGGAAGAGCAGGACCGACAGGAGCGGGCCGAGCGTCGCGTAGCGATCCTGGCGCGCCGCCGACTGACGCAGCCACCAGCGGCCGAAGACGCGCTCGGCCCACGTGCGGGTCGTTCGGGAGGAAGACGGCGCCGGGGTGGCACGTTGCATCGCCCAATTATCGGCGAAGAGCCCTTATGCGACACTTTGACCGAACAGAACAAGTGCTCGGAGACATCATGTCCGCCCTTCCCGAAAATGCACTCGGGGCCGCTGCCAACGACCCGGACGCCCAGGAGACCCGCGAATGGCTCGACGCCCTCTCCGCGGTCATCGCGTCGGCGGGCGGCGAGCGCGCCCACTTCCTGCTCGAGCAGCTGATCGACCAGGCGCGTCAGGCCGGCATCGACATGCCGTTCTCGGCCAACACGGCCTACGTCAACACGATCCCGACCGATCAGGAAGAGCGCAGCCCCGGCAACATCGAGATCGAGGAGCGCCTGCGCGCCTACATGCGCTGGAACGCGATGGCGATGGTGGTGAAGGCCAACCGCATCCATCCGGCCGACGGTGGCGACCTCGGCGGACACATCTCGAGCTTCGCCTCGGTGGCGACGATGTTCGGCACCGGCTTCAACCACTTCTGGCACGCCGAGTCTGCCGACCACGGCGGCGACCTGCTCTACATCCAGGGCCACTCGTCACCGGGCGTCTACGCGCGCGCCTTCATGGAAGGGCGGCTCAGCGAAGAACAGCTGATCAACTTCCGCCAGGAGGTCGACGGCAAGGGCATTTCGAGCTATCCGCATCCCAAGCTGATGCCCGAGTTCTGGCAGTTCCCGACCGTCTCGATGGGCCTCGGCCCGCTGATGGCGATCTACCAGGCGCGCTTCCTCAAGTACCTGCACGCGCGCGGCATCGCCGACACCAGCAAGCGCAAGGTCTGGGTCTTCTGCGGCGACGGCGAGATGGACGAGCCCGAGTCGCTCGGCGCGATCGGGCTGGCCTCGCGCGAGAAGCTCGACAACCTGATCTTCGTCATCAACTGCAACCTGCAGCGCCTCGACGGCCCCGTGCGCGGCAACGGCAAGATCATCCAGGAGCTCGAGAGCGAGTTCCGCGGCTCCGGCTGGAACGTCATCAAGCTGATCTGGGGCAGCTACTGGGATCCGCTCCTCGCGCGCGACAAGGACGGCGCCTTGCGCAAGGTGATGATGGACACCGTCGACGGCGACTACCAGGCGATGAAGGCCAACGACGGCGCCTTCGTGCGCAAGCACTTCTTCGGGCAGGATCCCAAGCTGCTCGCGTCGGTCGCCAAGATGAGCGACGAGGACATCTGGCGCCTGCAGCGAGGTGGCCACGATCCGCAGAAGGTCTACGCCGCGTTCCACAAGGCGGTCCACCACGAAGGCCAGCCGACCGTCCTGCTCGTCAAGACCGTCAAGGGCTTCGGCATGGGCAAGAGCGGCGAAGGCAAGAACACCGCGCACCAGACCAAGAAGCTCGTCGACGAGGACGTGAAGCTGTTCCGCGACCGCTGGAACATCCCCATCTCGGACGAGCAGCTCGGCGACATCCCGTTCTACCAACCGGCAGACAACACGCCCGAGATGCGCTACCTGCACGAGCATCGCCAGGCGCTTGGGGGCTACCTGCCGCGCCGTCGCACGAAAGCCGACGAGCAGCTCAAGGTGCCGCCGCTCGAGACTTTCAACGCGGTGCTCGAGCCGACGGTCGAAGGACGCGAGATCTCGACGACGCAGGCCTTCGTCCGCTTCCTCACGCAGCTGCTGCGCGACAAGGACCTCGGTCCGCGCGCCGTGCCGATCCTGGTCGACGAGGCGCGCACCTTCGGCATGGAGGGCCTGTTCCGCCAGATCGGCATCTACAACCCGGCGGGCCAGAACTACACGCCGGTCGACCGCGACCAGGTCATGTACTACCGCGAGGACAAGAGCGGACAGGTGCTGCAGGAAGGCATCAACGAGCCGGGCGGCATGAGCAGCTGGATCGCCGCGGCGACGTCGTACTCGACGAACAACCGCATCATGATGCCGTTCTACGTGTACTACTCGATGTTCGGCTTCCAGCGCGTCGGCGACCTCGCCTGGGCCGCCGGTGACATGCAGGCGCGCGGCTTCCTGCTCGGCGGCACCTCGGGCCGCACGACGCTCAACGGCGAAGGCCTGCAGCACGAGGACGGCCACAGCCACATCCTGGCGAGCACGATCCCGAACTGCATCAGCTACGACCCGACGTTCGCGCACGAGGTCGGCGTGATCCTGCATCACGGCCTGGTGCGGATGGTCGAGAAGCAGGACAACGTCTACTTCTACATCACCCTGCTCAACGAGAACTACGCGCAGCCCGGCCTGCGCGCCGGAACGGAAGAAGAGATCGTCAATGGGATGTACCTGCTGCAGGAAGGCGCGAAGAAGGCGCCGCGCGTCAACCTGCTCGGCAGCGGCACGATCCTGCGCGAGAGCATGGCCGCGCGCGACCTGCTCGACAGCGACTGGGGCATCGCCGCCAACGTCTGGAGCTGCCCGAGCTTCAACCAGCTGGCGCGCGACGGCCAGGATTGCGAGCGATGGAACCTGCTCCATCCGACCGAGCGGCCGCGCGTGCCCTTCGTCGCGCAGCAGCTCGAGAAGTTTGGCGGCCCGGTGATCGCGTCGACCGACTACATGAAGAACTACGCTGACCAGATCCGCGCCTTCATCCCGAAGGGCCGGGTCTACAAGGTGCTCGGCACCGACGGCTTCGGCCGCAGCGACTTCCGCTCGAAGCTGCGCGAGCACTTCGAGATCAACCGCCACTACGTCGTCGTCGCGGCCCTGAAGGCGCTGGCCGAGGAGGGCAGCGTGCCGGCGACGAAGGTCGCCGAGGCGATCGCGAAGTACGGGATCAACGTCGACAAGATCAATCCGCTCTACGCCTGAGCGCGAGGACACGACAACATGGCAGCAGTGGAAGTCAAGGTCCCCGACATCGGCGACTTCAAGGACGTCGAGATCATCGAGGTGCTGGTCAAGCCCGGTGACTCGATCAAGGTCGAGCAGTCGCTCGTCACGGTCGAGAGCGACAAGGCGTCGATGGAGATCCCGTCGAGCGCCGCCGGCGTGATCGCGGAGATGAAGGTCAAGGTCGGCGACAAGGTCAACGAGGGGTCGCTGCTGCTGCTGCTGGAAGGCGACGCGGCCGCCGCGCCGGCTCCGGCAGCCGCGGCGGCGCCTGCTCCAGCCGTTGTCGCCAGCCCGGCGCCGAGTCCGGCCGCCGGCGGCACGGTGGAGGTCGTCGTCCCCGACATCGGCGACTTCGACGAGGTCGCGGTCATCGAGTTGCTCGTCAAGGTCGGCGACACGGTCGCCGTCGAGCAGAGCCTCGTCACCGTCGAGAGCGACAAGGCGTCGATGGAGATTCCGTCGAGCAACGCCGGCGTCGTCAAGGAGTTGCGGGTCAAGGTCGGCGACAAGGTCTCGAAGGGCAGCGTGCTGGCGCTCGTGGAAGGCGCTGGTGGTGCGGCTGCAGCGCCGGTCGCGCCTGCGCCTGCTTCCGCACCTGCGGCAGCACCCGCGCCGGCGGCGTCCGCTCCGGCCCCCGCGCCGGCAGCGCCGAGCGCTCCGGCCGATCGCCCCGTGCCGACGGCCGCGCTGCCGGCGCACGTCCCCGGCGCACCGGGCGGGCCGCTGGCCCATGCGTCGCCGACGATCCGCAAGCTCGCACGCGAACTCGGCGTGCCGCTCGATGAAATCAAGGGCAGCGGGCCGAAGGGCCGCATCACGCAGGACGACGTGCAGTCGTTCGTCAAGTCGGTGCTCGCCGGCGCGACGCAGACGCGCGCCCAGTCGGCCAAGGTCGCCGCGACGCCCGCGGCGGCTGCCGGCGGCGCGTTCGCCGGATTGCTCGCCTGGCCGCAGGTCGACTTCGCCAAGTTCGGGCCGATCGAGAAGAAGGACCTGTCGCGGATCAAGAAGATCAGCGGGCCGGCGCTGCAACGCAACTGGGTCACGATCCCGCACGTCACCAACCACGACGACGCCGACATCACCGACCTCGAAGCCTTCCGCGTCTCGACCAACAAGGAGAACGAGAAGTCTGGCGTCAAGGTGACGATGCTCGCCTTCCTGATCAAGGCCTGCGTCGCCGCGCTGCAGAAGTTCCCCGACTTCAACGCCAGCCTGGAAGGCGACCAGCTGGTGCTGAAGAACTACTTCCACATCGGCTTCGCCGCCGACACGCCGAACGGCCTCGTCGTCCCGGTGATCCGCGACTGCGACAAGAAGGGCGTTCTGCAGATCTCGACCGAGATGGGCGAGCTCGCCAAGAAGGCGCGCGATGGCAAGCTGTCGCCGACCGACATGAGCGGCGGGTGCTTTTCGATCTCGTCGCTCGGCGGCATCGGCGGGCGCTATTTCACGCCCATCATCAATGCGCCCGAAGTCGCGATCCTTGGTGTCTGCCGCAGCATGACCGAGCCGGTCTGGGACGGCAAGGCGTTCCAGCCGAGGCTGATGCTGCCGCTCTCGCTCAGCTGGGACCACCGCGTGGTCGACGGCGCGATGGCGGCGCGCTTCAACGTCTTCCTGATCCAGGTGCTCGGCGACTTCCGACGGGTGCTGCTGTGACGGTCGACGTCAGGATTCCCGACATCGGCGACTTCAAGGACGTCGGCGTCATCGAGGTCCTGGTCAAGCCCGGCGACACGGTCAAGGTGGAGCAGAGCCTGATGACGATCGAGAGCGACAAGGCGTCGATGGAGATTCCGTCGTCGCATGCCGGCGTGGTCAAGGAGCTCAAGGTCAAGGTCGGCGACACGGTCAACGAAGGGTCGGTGATCCTGAGTCTCGAGGCGGCGGCGGAGACTGCCGGCGCGCCTGCGCCTGCGCCTGCACCTGCGGCGGCGCCGACTGCCGCTGCGGCCCCGGCTGCCGCTCCGGCACCGGGTCCCGCGACCGCGCCGGCGCCGGCGGCAAGCACGCCTGCACCCGCGCGAACGAGCGCTGCCGCCGTCGCGGCCGGCGCCAGCTTCGGCGGCGACCTCACCTGCGACCTGCTCGTCCTCGGCGCCGGTCCCGGCGGCTACTCGGCCGCGTTCCGGGCCGCCGATCTCGGCCTGAAGGTCGTCCTCGTCGAGCGCTACGCGACGCTCGGCGGCGTCTGCCTCAACGTCGGCTGCATCCCGTCGAAGGCGATGCTGCACGTCGCCGCAGTGATTGACGAGGTCGCGCACTTCGGTGCGCTCGGCGTCGACTTCGGGACGCCGACCGTCGACACCGGCAAGCTCCTCGCGCACAAGGACAAGGTCGTCGGCAGGCTCACCGGCGGGCTGGCCCAGATGGCGAAGATGCGCAAGGTGACCGTCGTCACCGGCAGCGGCCGGTTCAGCGATGACCACCATCTCGTCGTCGAACTCGCCGCCGGTGGCACGACGACGATCGGCTTCGCGCGCGCCGTCATCGCGGCCGGCTCGGAAGCGGTCAAGCTGCCTTTCATGCCGAAGGACGACAAGCGCGTCGTCACCTCGACCGGCGCGCTCGAGCTGCCGTCGCGGCCCAAGCGGATGTTGATCGTCGGCGGCGGGATCATCGGCCTCGAGATGGGCACGGTCTACTCGACGCTCGGCGCGCGCCTCGACGTCGTCGAGATGCTCGACGGCCTGATGCAGGGCGCCGACCGCGACCTCGTCCGCGTCTGGCAGAAGCTCAACGCGCCGCGCTTCGACAACATCCTGCTGAAGACCAAGACGGTGAGCGCCGAGGCGCGGCCCGACGGCATCCTCGTCAGGTTCGAAGGCGAGGGCGCGCTCAAGGAACAGCTCTACGACCTGGTGCTGCAGGCCGTCGGACGCGTGCCGAACGGCAAGAAGATCGCGGCCGAGGCGGCCGGCGTGACGGTCGGCGACCGCGGCTTCATCCCGGTCGACATCCAGATGCGGACCAACGTGGCGCACATCTTCGCCGTCGGCGACATCGTCGGCCAGCCGATGCTCGAGCACAAGGCGGTGCACGAAGCGCACGTCGCGGCCGAGGTCGCGGCGGGCGAGCAGCTCGGCGACGCGAAGCTCTCCAGGTCGGCGTTCGACGCGCGCGTGATCCCGAGCGTGGCCTACACCGATCCGGAGATCGCGTGGGTCGGCATCACCGAAGACGAGGCCAAGGCGCGCGGCGTGAAGGTGAAGAAGGGTCTCTTCCCGTGGACGGCTTCGGGCCGGGCGATCGCCAACGGCCGCGACGAAGGCTTTACCAAGCTGCTGTTCGACGAGGCGACGCACGCCATCGTCGGCGGCGGCATCGTCGGCACGCACGCCGGCGACATGATCGGCGAGATCGCGCTGGCGATCGAGATGGGCGCGGACGCGGTCGACATCGGCAAGACGATCCATCCGCATCCGACGCTCGGCGAATCGATCGGGCTGGCCGCGGAAGCGTTCGAGGGGACCTGCACCGACCTGCCGCCGCCGCGGCGCTGACCGGCTAGACGATGTCGCCGAAGTGGGTGAGGAACGCGCCCGCGGCGCGGTCCTCGAAGAAGTGCTCGAGCGTCTTCTTCGTCGTGCGGAACGCGATCTCTTCCCACGGCACCTCGGCCTCGGCGAAGAGCCTGGCCTCGATCGTCTCCGGGCCCGGATCGAGGTGGTCGTCGAGCATGCGGGCGCGATAGAACAGGTGCACCTGTCCGACGCGCACGACGTTGAGGATGCTGAACAGCCCCTGCATCTCGATGCGCGCGCCCGCCTCCTCGATCGTCTCGCGCACCGCACCCTGCTCAGTCGTCTCGCCCAGCTCCATGAAGCCCGCGGGCAAGGTCCACAGGCCATGCCGCGGCTCGATGTTGCGACGGCAGAGGAGCACCCGGTCCTCGAACACCGGCAGCGTGCCGACGACGTTGACCGGGTTCTCGTAGTGGATCGTCTCGCAGGCGGTGCAGACCGCGCGATCGCGGTTGTCGTCGGCGGGCGTTCGGTAGAGCACGGCGCCGCCGCAGGCCCGGCAATGCTTGATGCTGCGCGGCATGAACATCGCTCGAGTGTAGAGGCGGCCATGGCATCATCCCCGGCAGCGGACGCCGCGCCGGCGCCCCCGAACCGCTGCATCGCACCGCCTTCCCGAGACCTGCCGACATGAGTCACGTCATCACGTCCCCGGCCGCCGCGACCGTCCCGGTCGCCGGCTCCGACAGGACCTTTCCCGTCCACCGCATCTACTGCGTCGGCCGCAACTACGTCGAGCACGCCAAGGAGATGGGCTTCACCGGCCGCGAGCCGCCGTTCTTCTTCATGAAGCCGGCGGGCGC
>JBBRZP010000098.1:0-13587 GCA_038236565.1 Burkholderiales bacterium
AGAGCGCCGAGATCTTCGACGACCATTCGCCGCTGCAGCTCGGCGTCTCCGGCAAGTACCAGGGCGCGGCGTTCACGCTCGTCGGGCGACTGCAGTACCGCTATGCCGAAGGCAGCTGGAATGAATGGCACGCGCTGTTCATGACCGGCGCGAGCCTGCAGAAGTCGGGCTGGCTCTCGGAAGACAACGGCCGCTACGTCGTCTCCTTCGACGCGCCTCTGACGACGCCGCTGCCGCCGGCCGAGCAGCTCCATGTCGGCGCGCCGCTGACCGTCGAGGGGCAGAGCTGGTCGGTCGCGTCGGTCGTCGCCGCCAAGCTCGCCGCGGCCGAGGGCGAGCTGCCGCGCAAGCCAAACCTGGAGCGCGGCTTCGTCGTCGCCGACATCCGCTCGAGTCGCGGTGACGTCGGCACGATCGACTACACCGATCCGGCGCGGCCGATGTGGTCGATCGGCCATTCGGTGGCGCTCTCCGAGCTCACCCTCGTCGGCCTGCGCGAGGCGAGCGAGAAGTCGCTCGCCGGCCGCACGCTGCAGTGCCCGAACTGCGGCGCCGCGCTCGAGGTCAAGCTCGCGACGACGCAGTCGATCGTCTGTCGCCAGTGCAAGTCGGTGATCGACCTCACGTCGCAGCAGCAGGGCAACGTCGGTGGTGATCTCGCTCACTACGCGCAGGCGAACGGCTCCGAGCCGCAGATCCCGCTCGGCACCGTCGGCACGCTCGCGCTCGGCGGCGCGAAGGCGCTGCCGTGGCAGGTGGTCGGCTACGTCGAGCGCTGCGAGGTCCCGGAGAGCGCAGATGACGAGCAGACCTTCTGGCGCGAGTACCTGCTCTACCACCGGACCGAGGGCTTCGCCTTCCTCGTCGATGCGGAGGACGGCTGGAGCTGGGCCGCGCCGGTCACGGGCGCGCCGCAATCCTTCGGCGAGAGCGTCAAGTACCAGGACGTGCTCTTTCGCAAGCTCTACGACTACGTCGGCAAGGTGACCTACGTGCTCGGCGAGTTCTACTGGCGCCTGTCGCGCGACGAGCGCACGGCCAACAGCGACTACGTCGGCACCGGCGCGGCGTCCACGAAGCGGCTCAACCGCGAGCAGACGCAAGGCGACGGCACCCGCGAGATCGTCTGGTCGGCGGGCGAGACGCTCACCGCCGAGCAGGTGCTCGCCGCCTTCCGTCTCGCGCCCGACAAGCGCGCGGCGCTGCAACGCGACGCGCTGCCGACGACCTTCAAGGGCTCGCTGATCGGCAAGATCTTCTTCTGGATCTTCATCGTCATCCTCGTGCTGCTGCTCTTTCGCTGCAGCAGCGGCGGCGGCGGCGGCGATTGCAGCCAGACTCGCAACACCTTCGGCGACGCGTCGCAGGAGTACCAGAATTGCCTGAACAACCGGAGGAGCGGCGGCGGCTACAGCAGCGGCGGCGGCTCGTTCGGTGGCTTTTCGACCGGCGGCGGGCACAAATAGCGCGCAGGCGCGTTGCCCGTCGTCGCAGGACAGATCGATCTTTCGAAGGAGAACTTCATGGCGGTACTCGATTGGCTCAAGCCCGCGGTCATCTTCGGCTCGATCTTCTACGCTTTCATCGGCGTGCTCATCCTCTGGGTCTGCTTTCTCGTGTTCGACAAGATCACGCCCTACCGCCTCTGGGATGAGCTCGTCGAGAAGAAGAACGTGGCGCTCGCGATCGTCGTCGGCTCGATGTGCATCGCGATCGGCCTGATCGTCGCGGCGGCGGTGCATGGGTGAGTGATCCGGTGGCCGACGCGGCCGCCCCGATCCGCCCGGCCGAGGTCGCGCTCCTCGCCTCGGTCTTCGTCGTCGCCGCGTGCGGGCTCGTCTACGAGCTCGCCGCCGGCACGCTCGCCAGCTACCTGCTCGGCGACTCGATCCTCCAGTTCTCGACCGTCATCGGCACGTACCTGTTCGCGATGGGTGTCGGCTCGTGGCTGTCGCGCTATCTCGAACGTCAGCTGGTCGCGCAGTTCCTGCGCATCGAGCTTCTGGTCGGCCTGATCGGCGGGCTGATGCCGGCGATCCTGTTCGCGCTCCAGTCGCAGACGACGACCTCGTTCCGCTTCGCGCTCTACGGCCTCGTGCTCGCCGTCGGCATCCTGGTCGGGCTCGAGATCCCGCTCGTGATGCGGATCCTGAAGCGCCAGACCGGCGGCGCGCACGGCGGCCTCAGGACGCTCGTCTCGCAGGTCCTCACCTTCGACTACCTCGGCGCGCTCGCGGTCTCGATCGCGTTCCCGCTGCTGCTCGTGCCGCAGCTCGGGCTGATTCGCACCGGCGCGTTCTTCGGCCTCATGAACGCCGGCGTCGCGGTCTGGGCGCTCTGGCTCTTTCGCGGCGAGCTGCGCGGCCTCGCGGCGCAGGCGCTCGCCTGCGCGCTGACGATCGCCGCGCTCGCCGCAGCGTTCGTCTTCGCCGACCGCGTCACCACCTGGGCCGAGGACCGCTTCTACGCCGACCACGTCGTCTACAGCGAGACGAGCGCCTACCAGCGCGTCGTCGTCACCGCGAGCCGCGCCGGCGTGCGCCTCTTCCTCAACGGCAACCTGCAGTTCCACTCGCGCGACGAGTACCGCTACCACGAGGCGCTCGTCCATCCGGCGCTCTCGGCGCAGGGCGCACCGCGGCGCGTGCTCGTGCTCGGTGGCGGCGACGGCATGGCGGTGCGCGAGATCCTCAAGTACCCGAGCGTGGAGCGCGTGACGCTGGTCGAGCTCGATCCGCACATGACGACGCTGTTCTCGACCATGCCGCTGCTGCGCGGCCTGAACGGCGACTCGCTCCACTCGCCCAAGGTCGAGATCGTCAACGCCGACGCCTTCGCCTGGCTCGAGCAGCACGACGGGATGTTCGACGCGATCGTCGTCGACTTCCCCGACCCGACCAACTTCTCGATCGGCAAGCTCTACACGCGCACGTTCTACGAGCTGGTCGAGCGTCACCTGTCGGCGAGCGGCTACGCGGTCGTGCAGACGACCTCGCCGCTGATCGCGCGCAAGAGCTTCTGGACCGTCGCGACCACGATCGAGGCCGCGGGCCTGGCGACGACGCCGTACCACGCGCACGTGCCGAGCTTCGGCGAATGGGGCTTCATCGTCGCCAGCCGGCGTCCGTTCAGGCTGCCGCCAGCGTTGCCGGCGAACCTGCGCTTCCTGACCGTCGCCGGGTTGCCGGCTCTCTTCGACTTCCCGCCCGACATGGCGCGCGTGCCGACCGAGATCAATCGCCTCTCGAACCAGGTGCTGGTGCAGACCTTCGAGGAGGAGTGGGGCAAGGTGGCGCGATGAGCGAGCACCCGCACGGACCGTCGCGGCGCAGCGTGCTGGCGGCATCGCTCGCGGCGATCGCGCCGCTCGGCGCGTGCTCGCGGCGCGACGTCGCGAGCTACGACGGCGGCTGGCTCGGCATCTCGGCCGATCGCGGTCACTTGTTGCGCGACGCGACGGCCGGCTCCAGGTCGGGTGCGCTGCCCGAGGTCTCGACGACACGCCATGTCGGCGCGCTCGTCGTCGGCGCCGGCGTCGCCGGCCTCGGCGCGGTGCGCGCGATGCATGCCGCCGGACTCGACGACTGCCACGTCCTCGAGCTCGAGGACCGCGCCGGCGGCAACAGCCGTGGCCATTCGATGGCCGGGATGCGCTGCCCGCTCGGCGCCCACTACCTCCCGGTGCCTGGCGAAGCGGCGGTCGAGGTCGTCGGGCTTCTGGAAGAGCTCGGCGTGCGCAGGACCGTGCACGGCAAGGCGGTCTACGACGAGCGCATGCTGTGCCACAGCCCGCAGGAGCGCCTCTTCATCGCCGGCGGCTGGCGCGAGGGCCTGCTGCCGCCGATCGAGTCGCTGCCGGTCGAGCAGCGGGCGGCGACACTGGCGCAGTACCGCACGTTCGGCGCTGCGGTCGCCGCCGCGGGCGAGGGCGGCGCGTTCGCGGTCCCGACGGCGCGCGCGCGCTGGAGCGATGCGCTGGCCGCGCTCGACCGCGTCACCTTCGTCGCATGGCTCGACGCCGAGGGACTGACCGCGCCTGCCTTGCGCTGGTACCTCGACTACTGCTGCCGCGACGACTACGGCGCCGGCGCCGCGCAGGTCTCGGCCTGGGCGGGCCTCCACTACTTCGCCAGCCGGCACGGCTTTCGCGCGCCCGGCGACGAGGGCCGGGGCGGCGATGCCGGCGACGGCATCCTGACCTGGCCCGAAGGCAACGCCTGGCTCGCCGAGCGGCTCGCGGCGCCGCTCGGCGATCGTCTCCACGGCGGGCGCGTCGCCATCGCCGTGCGCGAGCGGCGCGACGCGGTCGAGGTCGACGCCTGGAACGTCGCGACGCGCCAGCGCGAGCGCTGGATCGCGTCGCACGTCGTCCTGGCGACGCCGCTCTTCGTCTCGGCGCGCTTGCTCGAATCGCCGCCGGCTGCCCTCGTCGCCACGCCGCAGGCCGTGCCGCATGCGCCCTGGGTCGTCGCCAACCTGCAGCTCGACGCCGCGCTCGACGACCGCGCCGGCGCGCCGCCGTCATGGGACAACGTCGTCTACGGCGGCGCCGGTCTGGGCTATGTCGATGCGATGCACCAGAGCACGCGCCCATTCGCGGGCCCGACCGTGCTGACCGCCTACGCCGCGCTCGGCGGCGACAGCGCGGCGGCCCTCGTCGCCAACCGCAAGCGCCTGCTCGGCGACGACTGGCGGCCGTGGGCCGAGGGCGTCGTCGCCGATCTCGCGCTCGTGCATCCCGATCTGCCGGCGAAGGTGCGACGCGTCGACCTGATGCGCTACGGCCACGCGATGAGCGTGCCCGCGCCGGGCGTGCGCAGCAGCGCGGCGCTGGCGGCGCTGGCCGAGCCGCAGCGGCGCGTCCACTTCGCCCATGCCGATCTGTCGGGCTATTCGGTGTTCGAGGAAGCGCTGTTCCACGGCACGCGCGCGGGCCGTGCCGCCGCGGCGCGGACGACGCTCTGACGGCGGCAGGCGCCCCGGTTGCTGGCCGACACGGATGGATGAAGATCAGTCGCCGCCCCGCGGCGTGTCGCGGCGCACGTTCCTGCAGACCGCGACCTCTGCCGCCGCGCTTCCCGTGGCAGCCGTGCACGCGCAGAGGAGCGTGCCGCCGCAGGCCGACGTCGCGACCGCCGGCGCGACGATCGCCCCGAGCGCGACCCAGCGGACAGTGCGCCTGCGCGTGAACGGCGTGCCGCGCGAGTTGCGCATCGAAGCCCGCGTGACCCTGCTTGACGCCCTGCGCGAAACGATGGCGCTCACCGGCACGAAGAAGGGTTGCGACCGCGGCCAGTGCGGCGCCTGCACCGTGCTTGTCGACGGCCGGCGCATCAATTCCTGCCTGACCCTCGCGATGATGCACGAAGGTGCCGAGATCACGACGATCGAAGGGCTCGGCACGCCCGAGGCGCTCCATCCGATGCAGGCCGCGTTCATCGCCGGCGATGCGTTCCAGTGCGGCTATTGCACGCCCGGGCAGATCTGCTCGGCGGTCGCCGCGGTCGGCGAGCTGAAGGCTCACACGCTCAGCGCCGCGACCTTCGATGCGTCGGCGCCGGGCACGCGCGCGCCACGCACGATCACGATCACCGACGCCGAGATCCGCGAACGCATGAGCGGAAACCTCTGCCGCTGCGGCGCGTACACGAACATCGTCGCGGTCGTGCGCGCGGCGGCCGAAGGCGGCGCGGCATGAACGACATCGGCTACGAGCGGCCGGCGAGCGTCGCCGACGCGATCCGGCTCGGGGCGCAGCCGGGCGCGGCGTTCGTCGCGGGCGGCACCAACCTGATCGACCTGATGAAGGGCCACGTCGCGATGCCGACGCTGCTGGTCGACGTCAATCGACTGCCGCTGGCGGACGTGGTGCGACGGTCCGACGGCGGCGTGCGCATCGGCGCGATGGTGCGCAACAGCGACCTCGCGGATCACGCGCTGGTCCGCGACGGCTATCCGCTGCTGTCGCAGGCGCTGGTCTCGGGCGCCTCCCCGCAGCTGCGCAACATGGCGACGGTCGGCGGCAACCTGATGCAGCGCACGCGCTGCTACTACTTCTACGACCCGGCGTTCGCCGCCTGCAACAAGCGCGTGCCCGGCTCGGGCTGTGCGGCGCGCGCCGGCCGCAACCGCATCCATGCGGTGCTCGGTGCGAGCAACGCCTGCGTGGCGACGAATCCGTCGGACATGAGCGTCGCGCTGGCTGCCTTGCGCGCCGACGTCGTCGTCCAGGGACCGGCCGGCGAGCGCCGCTTGCCCATCGCAGACTTCCATCGCCTGCCCGGCGACACGCCCGAGCGCGACACCAACCTCGTGCCGGGCGAGCTGATCGTCGCCGTCGACCTGCCGCCGTCGTCATTCGCGGCGCGCTCGCACTACCTCAAGGTGCGCGACCGCGCGAGCTACGCGTTCGCGCTCGTCTCGGTCGCGGCCGCCCTCGACATCCGCGACGGCGTCGTGCGCGACGCCGGGCTCGCGCTCGGCGGCGTGGCGCATCGACCGTGGCGCGTCGCGGAAGCGGAGAACGCGCTCGTCGGCACGCCGCTCGGCGATGCGTCGATTCGAGCCGCGACCGATCGGCTGCTCGCCGGCGCCGCGCCGTTGAAGGAGAACGCGTTCAAGGTCGAGCTCGCGCGGCGCTCGATCGCACGTGCATTGAAGACGGCCGGAGGCCTCGCATGATCACCGGCCAGGGCATCGAACGTGTCGAGGGCGCGCTCAAGGTCACCGGCCGCGCGCCGTTCGCGGCCGAGTTTGCGCCGCCGGGTCTGGTCCACGCGGTGCTCGTCACGAGCAGCGTGCCGAGCGGACGCATCGTCCGCATGGACGTCGCCGCCGCGACCGCGCTGCCCGGCGTGATCGCGGTGCTGACGCCGATGAACGCGCCGCGCCTGCCGCAGAAGGGCCAGGCCGGCGTCAACCCGCCGAGCGGGCGCGTCCTGTCGCTGCTGCAGGACGACATCGTCTCGTACAACAACCAGCCGATCGCCGTCGCCGTCGCCGACACGCTCGAGCGCGCGGCGCAGGCGGCGCGGCTGGTGCGGGTCACCTACGCCGCGGCCGGCGCGAAGCTCGATTTCGCCGCGGCGAAGGCAACGGCCAGGCCGCCCGCGAAGGCCAACCGCGAGCCTGCCGATCTGCAGCGCGGCGATCTCACCGCCGGCATGGCGTCGGCCGCGACGAGCGTGGGCGCCGTCTACACGACGCCGATCGAGCACCACAACCCGATGGAGCCGCACGCGACCGTCGCGGAGTGGAGCGGCGACCTCCTCACCCTGCACGACGCGACCCAGAACGTCGGCGGCGCGCGCAACGCGATCGCCCACGTGTTCGGCCTCGCGCCGGAGAACGTGACCGTGATCGACCCGTTCGTCGGCGGCGGCTTCGGCTGCAAGGGCTCGGCCTGGTCGCATGTCGCGCTCGCGGCGCTCGCGGCGAAGGCGGTCGGCGGGCCGGTCAAGCTCGTGCTCGAGCGGCCGCAGATGTTCGGCATGGTCGGCAACCGGCCGCGCACCGAGCAGACCCTCGGCCTCGGCGCGGCGCGCGACGGCATGCTCGTGGCGGTCGGGCACCAGACGGTCTCCGAGACCTCGATGCTCGAGGACTGGCCGGAGACCTCGTCGTTGACGGCGCGGCACCTGTATGCGACGCCGAGCAGTCTTTCCACGCACCGGCTCGCCAAGCTCCACATCGCGACGCCGACCTTCACCCGCGCGCCCGGCGAAGCGAGCGGCAATTTCGCGCTCGAGTGCGCGATGGACGAGCTCGCCTACAAGCTGCGGATCGATCCGATCGAGCTGCGCCTGCGCAACTACGCCGAGCAGGACGAGAGCAAGAAGAAGCCGTACTCCAGCAAGTCGCTGCGCGAGTGCTACCGCGTCGGCGCCGAGCGCTTCGGCTGGGCCGCACGTGCGGCGATGCCGGGGACGATGCGCGACGGCCGCTGGCGCATCGGCTACGGCATGGCGACCGCGACCTACCCGGCCAACCGCAGCGCCGCCGAGGCGCTGGTGCGCATGCTGCCCGACGGCAGCGTCGTCGTCCGCTCGGCGACCCACGATCTCGGCACCGGCACGTACACCGTGATGTCGCAGGTCGCGGCCGACGCGATCGGCGTGCCGATGTCGAAGGTGCGCTTCGAGCTCGGCGACTCGCGCTTCCCGAAGGCGCCCGGCGCCGGCGGATCGCAGTCGGCGGCGAGCGTGTCGCCGGCCGTGCACGCCGCGGGCCTCGCGATGCGGCGGAAGCTGATCGAGCTCGCGATCGCCGATCCGCGCTCGTTTGCCTATCGCAGCGACGCGGCGCAGATCACGGTGATCGACGGCTGGCTGCGCTCGACCAGCGCGATGTCGCTCGTGCCCGGCCGGACCGCCGACGCGGCGTCGCCCGGCGAGCCGATCGCGGCGCTCGTCGCCAGGAACGGCGGCGGCGTCCTCGAGACGACGGCCGAGTCCAAGCCCGGCACCGAGCGCGAGCAGTACTCGATGCATTCGTTCGGTGCGGTCTTCGTCGAGGTGCGCGTCGACGCAGATCTCGGCATCGTCCGCGTGCCGCGCGTCACCGCCGCCTACGGCGTCGGCACCGTGCTCAACGCCAAGCTCGCGCGCAGCCAGATGCTCGGCGGCATCGTCTGGGGAGTCGGCATGGCGCTGCTCGAGGAATCGATGCGCGACGAGCGCAGCGGCCGCATCGTCAACGGCAACCTCGCCGAATACCACGTGCCGGTGAACGCCGACATCGGCGCGATCGACGTCTCGTTCGTGCCCGAGACCGACCCCTTCGTGAACCCGCTCGGCGTCAAGGGTATCGGCGAGATCGGCATCACCGGCGTGCCGGCGGCAATCGCCAACGCGGTCTTCCACGCCACCGGCAAGCGGGTGCGCGACCTGCCGATCACCCTCGACAAGCTGCTGTAGCGGCACGCCGTCGACCGCGGCTCGCTGGCCGCGCCGATTCGCCGGGCGCTACGATGGCGACGCCTTCCCAACACGTTCGAGCCGAGCTCGACCTGCGCATGCCACGTCGCTCGGATCCGGCTCACGCCCTCGATCGCCCCGCTTTCCTCATCCTCCTTGTCGGGCTGACCGTTGCCTTTGCTTGGATGGTGGCCCCGTTCTACGGCGCCGTCTTCTGGGGCAGCGTGCTCGCCCTTCTTTTCGAGCCGCTGCACCAGCGATTCCTGGACAGGCTGGGCGGACGCCGCTCGCTCGCCGCGCTGGCCACCCTCGCCGCGATCCTGCTGATCGTCATCCTGCCGCTGGGCCTGATCGCGATCTCGCTGGTGCAGGAGGCGACCGGTCTGTACCAGCGCCTGAAGAGCGGCGAAGTGAACTTCGGCAGCTACTTCGATCAGATCCTGTCGGCGATGCCGTCGTGGGCGAAGGCGTTGCTCGCGCGCCTCGGCCTCGACGACCTCGCCTCGCTCCAGGCCGGAGTCACCACCGCGATCGCCGAGCGCGGCCAGTCGCTCGCCGGGCGCGCCTTCAACATCGGCCAGGACGTGCTCGATCTCGGCATCGGCTTCGCCATCGCGATGTACCTGCTGTTCTTCCTGCTCCGCGACGGCGTCGCCATCGTGCGTCGGATCCGCGCCGCGATTCCGCTCGCCGACGAGCCGAAGGCGCTCCTGCTCGAGCGCTTCACGGTCGTCGTGCGCGCGACCGTGAAAGGCAACGTCCTCGTCGCCGCGATCCAGGGCGCGCTCGGAGGGCTGGCATTCTGGTTCCTCGGCGTGCGCGCGCCGATGCTCTGGGCCGTGATCATGGCGTTCCTGTCGCTGCTGCCGGCTGTCGGCGCGGCGCTGATCTGGGCGCCGGTCGCCCTCTACCTGCTCGCCATCGGCCAGACCTGGCAGGCCATGGCGCTGATCGCGTGGGGCGTGCTCGTGATCGGCCTGGTCGACAACGGGCTGCGGCCGATCCTGGTTGGCAAGGACACCCAGCTGCCCGACTACCTGATCCTGATCTCGACCATCGGCGGCATCGCCGTGATCGGCCTCAACGGCTTCGTCATCGGCCCGCTGGTCGCCGCGATGTTCGTTTCGGCCTGGGAGCTGCTGGCCAAAGAGCGCGGCGAGGACGTGTCCTCGTAAACCGGATCGTCGGCTCGGGCGTTGCAAGATGTCGGCGGGCTCCTACCGGCCGGTCCACCTTTCTCCTTCATTCGACACTTCGCGCCGGCGGCCTCGTCCGCTACGCTCACGCCCCATGGACGACGCATCCGAACGCATCCGTGAACTCGAGGCCAGGCTCGTCGCCCACGGCCTCGTCCTGAAGACGATCGCCCGACTGCTGTCCGAGGAGACGGTCGCCGAATTGCGCGCCGCCGCCCAGGGCATCGACGACGAAGGCATGCAGGAGGCGAACCCGAACCTGCACATGCGCCGCGTCGCCGAGGAGATGTGGAGCATCCTGGAGATGATCGGCTGACGAAGCTGCGAAGAGCGCGCCGTCGCCCCGACGACGGCAGAATGCACCATGGACACGCCCGCGGAGCCTTCTGGCGCCGCTTCCCTTTTTGGCACCCGCAGGCTCTGGATCCGGATCCTGGGCGCGATCGCGGTTCTCGCGCTGCTCTGGAGCGCGGCCTGGTTCTACGTGCCGCCGATCGTCGCCTCCCAGGCCGTCAAGGCCGTCGACCAGCAACTGGGGCGCCGTCTCACGCTCGGCCACGTCGCCTTCAATCCCTGGACGCTCGAGCTCACCCTCGATGACCTGGCGCTGGCCGGTGCAAGCGCCGCGGCGCCGCCGCTGCTCGAGATCAAGCGCGTCCACGCCAACGCAGCGCTGATCTCGCTGTTCAGGCTCGCGCCGGTGATCGACGCGCTCGAGATCGACGCGCCGATGGTCCGCGTCACGCGCGCCGGCGACGGCCGCTACGACATCGACGACGTGCTGCAGCGGCTGGCCGCGCAGCCGGCACCGGACGGCGCCCGGGAGCCGGCGCGCTTCGCTGTCCACAACATCGTCGTGCGCGCCGGCGGCGTCGACTTCGCGGACCAGCCGCTCAAGGTGGTGCACCGCGTCCGCGACCTCGAGCTCGGCGTGCCGTTCATCAGCTCGCTGCCTTCCGAGCGGGAGATCAAGGTCGAGCCACACCTGGCGTTCACGATCGACGGCAGCCGATTCGACTCCGCCGGCACGGCGACGCCCTACGCCGAGCGCGGCAACGGCGAGCTGCGCGTCAAGCTCGAGGGCTTCGACGTCGCGCCCTACCTCGGCTACGTGCCGCGCGGCCTGCCGGCGCAGCTGCGCGCGGCCACGCTCGGCGCAGACCTGCTGATCGCCTTCGAGCAGCGTCCGAAGCTGTCGCTGAACGTCTCCGGAAGCATCGCGGCGAGCGGCCTCAAGGTCGTCGACGCGGCCTCGCGGCAGCTGCTCGACGTCGGCAGCATCAAGATCGCGATCGACGAGCTGCGGCCGCTCGAGCAGCGCGTGCGCATCAAGAGCATCGACGTCGACGCGCCGCGGCTGTTCGCGGTGCGCGATGCGAAGGGGCACGTCAACCTGCTGCTCGCGGGCGAGGCGCCCTCGGGCGCGGCGAAGCCGGTCGCGAAGCTGGCGCTGCCGACGACGGCGGCGAGCGGTGCGGCGACCGCGGTGGCATCGACGGCATCGTCGTCCGCGTCGGCGTCGAGCGCGACAGCAGGCGCCGCGGCGGCGCCGTCGACCTGGCGCGCGACCGTCGCCGCGGTCTCCGTCCATGCCGGCCAGCTCGACTGGCGCGACGCGATGACGTCGCCTGCGGCCGCGCTCGCGCTGACCGACTTCTCGCTGGCGGCCGAGGCCATCGCCTGGCCGCTCGAGGCGCCGGTCGTCTTTCGCGGCGCGGGCGTCCTCGGCAGCGCCGCCGACCACGGCAAGCTCTCGTTCTCGGGCAAGGGCAACACGACCGGCGCGAACGTCTCCGTCTCGCTCGCCGACCTGCCGCTGACGCCGTTGCATCCGTACCTGCGCCCGGTGCTCGCCGTGCCGCTCGCCGGCGTGCTGAGCGCCGACGTCGGCGTCGTTTGGCAAGCCGGCGCCGGCGTGCCGCGCCTGCAGCTCGAGGCCAGGCGCCTGGCGCTGGCGCGGCTCGCGCTCGGCGATGCGAAGACGCCGGATCTCGCGGCCGAACTCATCGAGGTCGCCGACGCGAAGGTGGATACCGTCTCGCGCGCGGCGTCGATCGGCCGACTCTCGCTGCGCGCGCCGCGGGTGCGGGTCGAGCGCGATCCGGCGCGGCACTGGAGCTTCGAGCGCTGGACGAGCGCGGCGTCGTCGCCCGCGTCCGCGGCAGTCGCGGCGCCGACGGCGCCCGCGGCATCGCGCGTCGCTGCTGCCGCGTCGCGACCCGCCGGCAGCGACGCCGCACCGTGGCGCCTCGCGCTCGGCGAACTCGCCCTCGCGCAAGGCCGCGTCTCCTTCGTCGATCGAGCCCAGGCCGTTCCGGTCGCCCTCGACGTCACCGATCTCACCGTGCAGATGAGCCGATGGGCGCTCGACGGCATCGGCCCCGCGCCCGTCCACGTCGCGGCCCGGGTCATGGTGCCGGCAGGCCCGAGCGGCAAGGCGGTCGGCAGCGGCGTCGTCGGCAAGGTCGACGCGCGCGGCGAGCTCAAGGGCTTCGTCGTCGGCGCACCGACGAGCGCGCAGGTCGCGCTGCTGCTCCAGGACCTGCCGCTGCACCTGCTCGATCCCTACCTCGACGACGTCATCAACATCGACGTGCAGAAGGCGCAGACCAGCTTCAAGGGCGATCTGCGCTGGGAGCGGCGCGGCGCCGGCGCGAGCATCGCGCTGAGCGGCGACGCGGCGGTCGACGACTTCCGCGCCACCAGCCAGGCGGGCGACCGCGGCGAGCCGAAGCGGGCGCTCGCGATGGCGCGCGACGGCCCGGCCGGCCGGCAGCTCCTCAACTGGAAGTCGCTCTCGCTGCGCGGCATCGAGCTGGCGATGGCGCCGGGCACCGCGACGAAGGTGACCGTCGCCGAGACGGCACTCAGCGACTTCTTCGCGCGCGTCGTGCTCGACGAGTCGGGGCGCCTCAACCTCCAGGACGTCGCGCGGCCGACGCCAGCCGGCGTGGCGGCCTCCGCCCCCGCGTCGGTGCCGGCGGCCGCACCGGTGCGCGTGACGGTCGCGTCGCCATCGGCAACGGCTTCTGCCCCGGCGGCGATCGTGCACATGGGCCCGATCGCCGTCGTCAACGGCCGCATCGCCTACACAGACCGCTTCGTCAAGCCGAACTACAACGCCAACCTGAGCGAGCTCACCGGCCGGCTCGGCGCGTTCTCGTCCGAGCCGCCCGGGCCGGGCCAGCCGCCGCAGCTCGCCGACCTCGCGCTCAAGGGCCGCGTCGAAGGCACGGCGACGCTCGACATCAGCGGCAAGGTCAATCCGCTCGCCAGGCCGCTCGCGCTCGACCTGCAGGCCAAGGTGCGCGACCTCGAGCTGCCGCCGCTCTCGCCCTACGCGATCAAGTACGCGGGCTACGGCATCGAGCGCGGCAAGATGAGCGTCGACCTGGGCTATGTCGTCAAGCCCGACGGCCAGCTCACGGCGACCAACAAGATCGTCCTCAACCAGCTCGCGTTCGGCGACAAGGTCG
>JBBRZP010000099.1:0-13549 GCA_038236565.1 Burkholderiales bacterium
ACGTCGAAGGTGTGGGTCACCGTCTTCACCCACTCGACGCCCACGCCGCGCACCGCACGCTCGATCGCGTGGCCGGTGCTGCGCGATGGATTCGTGCCCTTCGACGAGAGCAGGTCCTGCCCGCCGGTCGCCGAGGTGTAGTTGTTGTCGACGACGATGGTGAGGTTGTCGCTGCGGTTGAAGACGGCGTTGGCGATGCCGCTCGTGAGGCCGTTGTGCCAGAAGCCGCCGTCGCCCATCACGCTGATGGCACGCTTGCCATCGTGCTTTCCTTCGCGCTTGCCCTCGGTCGCGCCGTTCGCGCCCGGCGGGCTGAATGCCGACGCGCCGGCCGTGCCGAGGCCGTAGCCCATCGTCGTGTTGCCGAGGTGGAACGGCGGCAGGATCGAGAACAGGTGGCAGCCGATGTCGGCGCTGATGTGATGCGCGCCGAGTTCCTTCTCGACCAGCTTCATCGCGCTGAAGATCGGGCGCTCGGGACAGCCGGTGCAAAACCCGGGCGGGCGGGCATGGACGTGGTCGGCGAGATCGGTCGCGGTCGGCGTCGCGACAGGAGTCGCCTTCCGCGCCATCGGCGCGAGGCACCCGTAGCGTTCGAGGAACGCACGCACGCCGTCCTGCACCACCGCCTGCGTGTACTCGCCGGCGAGCGGCAGGACGTCCTTGCCGTGCAGCGCCGCCGCGGCGCCCTCGCGCAGCAGGATCGTCGCCACGTTCTGCTCGATGAAGTTCGGCTGGCCTTCCTCGACCATCAGCACCGCGCGCTTGCCGGCGCAAAAGCGCAGCACCTCGCCGTCGACGATCGGGTAGGCGACGTTCAGCACGTAGACCGGCACCTGCGACCGGCCGTAGACATCGGCCAGCCCGAGCTGCTCGAGGACGCGCAGCAGCGTGTTGCAGTGGCCGCCCTGGACGACGATGCCGACGTCGCCGAGTCGGCCGCCTTCACCGATGACTTCGTTGAGCCCGCGCGCCCCAATGAACCTCACGGCCGCCGGCCAGCGCTCGCCGATCTTCTCGCGCTCGTGCGCGTAGCTCATCGGCGGCAGCACGATGCGACCGACGTCGCGCCGCGGCAGCGCCATCGCCTCGCGCAGCGTGAACGGCGAGCGGACGTTGCCGGACGCCGTGAACTGGCCATGGACGTGGCAGGCGCGGATGCGCAGCTCGAGCATCACCGGCGTGCGGCTCGCCTCCGAGAGCTCGAAGCCGGCCTTCACGGCGGCGACGATCGACGGCAGGTTCGGGCGCGGATCGAGCAGCCAGATCTGCGACTTCATCGCGAACGCGTGCGTCCGCTCCTGCATGATCGACGAGCCTTCGCCGTAGTCCTCGCCGACGATCACGAGCGCGCCGCCCGTGACACCGCCCGAGGCGAGGTTGGCGAGGGCGTCGGAGGCGACGTTGACGCCGACCGGCCCCTTGAACGTCACCGCGCCGCGCAACGGGTAGTTCACCGACGCGGCGAGCGTCGCCGCCGCGGTCGCTTCGCTGGCGCTGTTCTCGAAGCGGATGCCGTGCTCGACCAGGATGTCCTCCGCGTCGGCGAGCACGTCCATCAGGTGCGAGATCGGCGCCCCCTGGTAGCCCGCGACGTAGGCGACGCCCGACTCGAGCAGCGCCTTGGTGACGGCCAGGATGCCCTCGCCGCGGAAGGTCGCGCCCGCGCCGAGGCGCAGCTTGCCGACTTCCTCGGAGAACGATCGCTCAGCCATGCCGCTTCCGGTTCATCGTCGGCAGATGGTAGTTCCGTCCGCCGCGCTCGTCGGCAGTCCGCTTCACAGCGCGAAGAGGCGGCCGTGGCCGGGCGCGCGGCTGTCGGCGCCGGCCACTCGCATCAGGTCCCAGAAGCCCGCCGGCGAGCTCGACACCACCGGCACGCCGAGCCGCTCCTCGACGCTGCGGATCGCATCGAGCGTCAGCAGGCCGCCGCACGAGATCAGGATCCCGTCCGCGGTGGGGTCGCTCGCGTACACCGACTCGCAGAGCTCCACCAGAATCGCCGTCGGCACGGCGCCGACGGCGCGCACGCCGGTGATCGCCAGGCCGCGGATCGCGGTCACCAAAAGGCCGCTGGCCACGAGATAGGCGACGAGCCGCTCGTTGACCTCGTCGATGTAGGCGGTGGCGACGGCGACGCGCGCGATGCCGAGCGCGCGCAGGCCGCGCACGATCGCATGGCTCATCGTCGTGCACGGCAGCCCGGTGCGGCGCTTCAATTCGGCTTCCAGTTCGGCATTGAAGCGCGCGCCGCGAAAGAAGCTCAGCGACGTCCCCATGAGCGAGATCGCCTCGGCTCCGGCCGCCTGCAGCTCGCCCGCGAGGCCGGCGACACGATCGATGACCTCCTCGTAGCCGCGGGTCGAGATCTCGCCGAGGCCCAGGCCGCGAGCGACGAAGCGCGCGCGCGTGCCGTAGAGGTTCGCACCGTCGCTCGGCACCTCGCCTTCGCGCGGCGGCACGATGAGGCCGAGGCACGGCGCAGGAAAAGAGGTCGAAAGCGTCACGACCTCGATGGTGCACCAATCGACGCCGCGATGGTCCAATGCCCGCAGCATCGCCCTGGGAGGGAGACCCGTGACAGATGAGCTCGTCTACCCGCGCGAGCGCACGCTCGGCGCGATCACGCTGGTGCTCGGCCTCCTGGTCTGGGTGCTGCTCGTCGTCGGCACGCTCGGCATCGCGCTCGTCTACCTGCTGTTCGGCTTCCTCTTCTACCTGTTCGCGCAGTCGGCGCTGATCGCCTGGCTGCGCGGCAACGGCGTGCTGCTCTCGGCGCAGCAGCTGCCCGACCTGCGCGAGCGCTTCGACGCCTGCTGCGCCAAGCTCGGCATCACGGACGACAAGCCCGAGGTCTACCTGCTCCAGGGCAACGGCCTGTTCAACGCGTTCGCGACGCGCTTCGTCGGCCGCAACTACGTCGTCGTCCTCTCCGACATCGTCGATGCGATGCAGGCGCATCCCGACGGCGTCAACTTCTACTTCGGCCACGAGCTCGGCCACGTGCGCATGAAGCACCTCACCGGCAAGCTGCTGCGCGCGCCGGTGCTCTGGCTGCCGCTGCTGGGCGCGGCCTATTCGCGCGCCAAGGAATCGACCTGCGACCGCCACGGCCGCGCCTGCTGCGCATCGCCAGAGTCGGCGGCGCGTGCGCTGGTCGCGCTGGCCGCCGGCGCGCAGCGCTGGCGCATGGTTGACCTGCCCGCGTTCGAGGCGCAGGCGACGCTCTCGCGCGGTTTCTGGATGTCGTTCCACGAGCTCGCCGGCGGCTACCCGTGGCTCACGAAGCGGGTCTCGCGCGTCCTGCATCCCGATGCGCCGATGCCCGCCCGCAACGGCTTCGCCTACGTCTTCGCGCTGTTCACGCCGTATGCGGGACGCGGCGGGGGCGCCGCCGGGCTGATCATCGTCACGGTGCTGATCGGCGTGCTCGCCGTCGTAGCGCTGCCGGCCTACAGGGACCACCAGGCGCGAGCACAGCTCGCCCTCGGCTACGACGCGAGCGAGCCGGCGCGACGCGCCATTGCCGCGCACTACGCCGAGCGTCAATCGATCCCGCGCACGCTCGACGACGTCGGCGTGCCGTCGACCCTGGCCGACGGCAGCCAGCTCTCGCTCGACGCCGACACGATGGCGCTGACCGTCGACACCGCCGGCGGCCCGCTCGTGTTCATGCCGCAGGCCGGCGACGACGGCCGCACGATCACTTGGCAGTGCACGGGCGGCGACGGCGTGCCGCCATCGCACCTGCCATCCCAGTGCCGCCAGGAGGCCGCGACCGGTCCTCGCCGATAGCGGGCTTCCCGCAACGCCGGCGACTCACTGCCGCCGGGTGCGCAGCCAGTCGTCGACCGCGGGCAAGCGCTCGCGCGCGACGCTCGTCCGGTAGCGGATCTTGGCGATGGCGCTCTCGGCCGGTCGACGCGACTCGGCGGCGAAGCGGGCGGCGGCGAAGGCCGCGAGCTTGTCCGGCATCGCCGGATCGAGCGAGCCGGACGCCAGGCGCGGGAAGTACATGCTGCCGCCGGCCGTCGTGACCATCCTGTCCACGACCTCGCGATGCGCGACGGCGAAGTCGAAGGCGAGGTCGGGATGCCACTCGGCGACCGACGACATCATGGACGGGCCGTTGGTGGCGCCAGGCTCGTCGGTGATCGCGAGATCGAGCGCACGCCGGGCGAGCGCATCGTCCTCGCTGCTGGCCAGGAGGCGATACAGCTGGTCCTTGAGGATCGGATTCTTCTCGGCCTGCGCCCGGGCGCGCAACGCGTCCCATGTCGCGGCATCGGCGTGGCCGGCGACGACGCCGAGGATCGTCTTGCGCAGCTCCGCCGCAAAGGCGTCGGGATCGGTCGCCCGCGCGGCGTAGCGACGACGCGCCTCGGCGATGGTCGCCGCGTCGCCGAGATCGCCGAGCACGTCGATCAGTCGCGCCCGCAGCACCTTGGTCGATGCGCTCTCGTCCGGCCGCGCGTCCCAGCCCACGCGCGCCAGGACGGGCGCCAGGCGGCCGATCGCGTAACGCCGCCACACGGCGCGCCGGGCCGGGTCGATGCGATAGAAGGCGTCGAGCGCGTGCAGGCGCTCGGTCAGGCTGCTCCAGATCCTCGGATTGGCAGTGTCGGGCACGAGCGAGACGAGCTCGAGGGCATCGGCCATCGGCGCCGCACCGGCGAGGCCGAGCGCCCAGGCGTCGTCGAGCAGGCCGAGCTGGTCGATCGCGTCGAGGCCCGTGAACGCGGCGCGCAGGGCAGGCTGCTGAGCCGGCGCGTACGACGTCCGGTAATAGCCCGTCTGCCCGGCATTGACGACGACCGCGCCGCAGCCCGGCACGACGAGCGAGGCCCGCCCGGCCGCGACGACGGTGCGTGCCGGCGCATGGCCGGGGACGCGCGCGATCACGGGCAGCTGCCAGCGCAGCGGTGCCTTGTCGGCGCGGTCGGCGCTGAACTCGCCCTGCTCGAGGTCGAGCGTGGTGCGACCGTCCTCGCACCGGCTGGACAGGACGCGCAGCAGCGGCACGCCGGGCTGGCGCGTGAAGTCGTGGGCGATGGCCGTGACCGGCCGCTCGGAACCCGCATCGATCGCGCGCCACAGGTCGTCGCTCACCGTGCTGCCGTAGGCGTGGGCGCGCATGTAGCGGCGCACGCCCTCGCGCCACGCGTCGGCTCCCACGTAGCCCTCGAGCATCCCGATCACGACGGCGCCCTTGGAGTAGGTGATCGCGTCGAACGCCTGGCTCGCCTGGTCGACGGTCGCGATCGGCTGGACGATCGCGTGCGTCGTCGCGAACGCGTCGGACTCCATCGCCCAGCCGCGCCGGCCCACCGCGCCGAGCGCGGCGTCCCACTCGGGGTGCAGCTTTGCCGTCGTGCGCGCTCCCATCCAGCTCGCGAAGCCTTCGTTGAGCCAGAGGTCGTCCCACCAGCGCATCGTCACCAGGTTGCCGAACCACTGGTGCGCGATCTCGTGGGCGGCGATGCTGAACACCGCCTGCCGGTCGTCCTGGGTCGAGAGCGCCGGATCGAGGAGCAGGAAGCGCTCGAAGGTGTAGATCGCACCCCAGTTCTCCATCGCCCCGAAGAACTGGCTGCCGCCGGGCGAGGTGACATTGTCGAGCTTGGGCAGCGGATAGGGCACGGCGAAGTAGTCGTCGTACTCGCGCAGGATGTCGCGCGACGAGTCGAGAGCGAAGCGCGCCTGGGCCGAGACGCCGCGACGCGTGACGACGCCGACCTCGGTCGCGCCCTCGCGTTCGGCCATCCGCTCGAAGTCGCCGAGCGCGAAGAAGAGCAGATAGGTCGACATCTTCGGCGTCGTCGCGAACCGGATCCGCCTGAGGCCGGGTCCGGCGCTCGTCGCCGCGCTCTGCGGCATGTTGCTCACGGCCATCCGTGCGGCGGGCACGGTCGCCTCGAACGCGAAGGTCGACTTGAAGGCCGGCTCGTCCCACGACGGGATGAAGCGGCGCGCGTCGGAGTTCTCGAACTGGGTGAACAGCGCGCGCTCGCGACCCGCACCAGTGTCGTAGTCGATCGCGAAGAGGCCGGCCGGCTGCGTGCGGATGACGCCCGCGTAGCGCATCGAGAGTCGATGGCGACCGGCCTGAATCGCGCGCGCGAAGGTGAAGGTCGCCGTCTGGGCGGCGGCGTCGGTCGCGACGTTCACCGGAGCGATGCCGCCGCGCGCACCGGCGCGCACGAGGCGCACTTGGCCGAAGGTCAGGTCGACGGCGTTGAGGGTGATGCTTGTCGTGGGCGCGCTCACCTCGAGCAGGATCACGACCCGGCCGTCGAAGCGCATCGACTCGGCATGCGGCACGACGGCGACGTCGTAGTGCAGCGGCCGGACGCCGCGCGGCAGCTGGGTCGTCGCGAGCTCCGCCGACGACGAGGGCGCTGGCGCCGCATTGCCGTGGCCGGGCAGAGCGGCGAGGACGAGCGCGAGGACGAGAAAGACGAGGTGGTGCATGCGCGGAGCGGAGGATAGGTCAGCCCGCGCGCGAGCGCAGCGCGGGGCGATCGCCTCGCTCACGCGATGCGTGGGCGATCCGCACGGTCGCCCGAGACCTCGATCACCGCCAGCCTCGCAGGAACCGCCTCACGATGGCGACGGTGTAGCGGCTCGCGACCGACCCGACGAAGCGCGTGAAGTCGATCGTCGCCGAGTTGTCGGCGCGATCGGAGATCGTGCGCACGACGGCGCACGGCACGTCGAGGTCGTGGCAGACCTGCGCCAGCGCCGCGCCCTCCATCTCGACCGCGAGCGCCTCGGGCAGGCGCGCCCGCAACGCGCCGCAGGCCTCTGCGCTCGACACGAACGCATCGCCGCTGACGACGAGGCCGGTGTGCACGCGCGGCGCGGTGATCGCGAACGATCGAAGGTCGTCGGCGCTCAGTGCGAGCCCGTCGGGCGAGCGATCCGCGCCGCCGTGCGTCGCCTCGTCGAGCACGGCGCGCGACGCGGCCGCGAGCGCGTCGGAAAGGGCGGGGTCGCAGCGGAAGCGATCGGTGCCGTACAGCGGCACCTCGTGGCGCGGGAAGAGCGGCGACGCGTCCATGTCGTGCTGCAGGAGCGCGCTCGCGACGACGACGTCGCCGACCCGCGCCGACGCGTGCAGGCCGCCCGCGGTGCCGGTGAAGATCGCGTGCCTGGCGCCGAACTCGTGCACCAGCAGCGTCGCCGTCATCGCTGCGGCGACCTTGCCGACGCGCGAGAGCGCGACGACGACGTCCTGGCCGTCGAGATGGCCGACCCAGAACTCGCGGCCGGCGAGCCGCACCGGACGTTCGTCCGGCATCGCGGCAAGGAGAGCGCCGAGCTCTTCCTGCAGCGCGGCCGCGATGGCGATGCGGGTCACGGTCGGCTCGCACTCGCGGCTGCGTCCGGGCTTGCGGCCGCATCCGGCGATGCGGTGTTGCGGGCCAGGAAGTCGAACAGGGTCTTGTAGTACAGCTCGCGGTTCTCGTCGTTGCCGATGCCGTGCTTCCAGCCACGCAGGTAGATCCACTCGACCGACTTGCCGTTGGCCTTCAAGGCCTCGAGCATCTTCTCGGAGTGGACGATCGGCACGCGCTTGTCGAGGTTGCCGTGGGCGAGCAGCACCGGCACCTCGATGCGCGCCGCGCCCTTGAGCGGCGAGACCTCGTCGAGCCGCGGGTCCTTCTCGGTCGTGCCGAGATCGCGACGCCGGAACAGGCGCCCGAGCTCGCTGTCGTTGACGTCGGAGTTGTCGGCGAGCATCAGGTTCAGATCGCTGACGCCCGCAAGGCTGGCGCCGCAGCGAAAGAGCTTTGGCGTCTTCACCAGCGCCCAGAGCGCCGCGTAGCCGCCGTAGCTGCCGCCGTAGATGCACATCCGGCGCGGATCGGCGATGCCCTGCGCAATGAGCCATTCGGCGCCGGCGGTGACATCGTCCTGCATCGCGCGGCCCCATTGGCCGTAGCCGGCGAGCTCGAATTTCTGGCCGAATCCGGCCGAGCCACGGAACTGCGGCTGCAGCACGGCATAGCCGCGAGAAGCGAGCAGCTGCACCTCGGGGTTCCAGCCCCAGCGGTCACGCACGACAGGCCCGCCGTGGACCAGCACGATCGCCGGCAGGTTGCGGCTTCCGTCGACTGGCAGCGTCAGATAGGCCGGCACCTCGAGCCCGTCGAGCGACTTGTAGCGGACGATCTGCATCGGCCGCATCGCGCTGCGATCGATCTCGGGCTTGATCGCGTCGACCTTCTTCAGCGACATCGAGCCGAGATCGAGCACGTACCACGTGCCCGGGTCGACGTCGCCGACCGAGAAGATGAACACGACGCCGGCCTCGAACCTGCCGTTCATGAAGTTGACGCGTCCGGGCAGTGCGACGTCGACCGAGCGTTGCAGCGCGGCCCACTTCGGATCGAACCAGTGCACCTCGGTCTTCATGCCGAGCGTGACGACGCGAACGAAGTTGCCGATGTCGGCATTGGACGCGTCGTTGTCGTCGCCGTCGAGGTTGGCCTCGCCGATGTCTTCGCTCGGATGACCGGCCATCACCTCCTTCAGCGCATGCTCGTCGAGCGAATAGCGCATCACGGCGCGCGTGTCCCGACCCTCTGCGGACAGGACGACGAGCGAGCGCCCGTCGCGCGAAATACCGACCGGTCGCCAGCGGCTGTCGACCGTGAGCTGCGACTCGACCTTCTCCCACGGCGCAGTCGCCGACGGGCGGGTCCAGTGGGTCGTGACGGTCCGGTCGCGGCTGAGGGTCGTGGCCACGCGAGGCACGCCCTCGCGATCCATCACCCACCGATAGTGCTGGCCGTCGGGCCATTCGAACGGGATCTTCGTCGAGCGGCCGGTGCGCACGTCGATGCGCTCGATGTAGTCCCGGGCGTCCTGGACGACGATGCGCTCGTGGCCGTCGGCATCCGGTGGGAGGCTGCCGATGAAGCGCCCGTCGACCAGTCGCAGCAGCTTGCCGTCGCCGTCGTAGAGATGCGTCTGCGAAGAGGCCGCGACGAGGAGCACGTCCTTTCCGAGCCAGCGCACCAGCCACGGATAGCCGAATCCGGCATTGCGCAGCACCTGCGGCTTCATGGTCGCACGGTCGATGAGGAGGATCCCCGCGGACTTGTCGTTGACGACGAACGCGGCCAGCCGCTTGCCGTCGCCAGACAGGCGCATCGAGAGGATCGGCGAGGTCTTGAAGGCATCGGCGACGCTCAGCGGCGCGGCCTCTGTCACGCCGCTCGCGGCTAGTAAGCCCGCGCACCAAAAGAGGAGAAGCGAACGTCGGCGCACTCGCGGGAACGTCACGTCGGCGTGCTCCGTTTCAGGAACGCCGGCGGTCGCCGATGCAGCGTCGCCTGCTCGTAGGCGTGGCCGAACGCTAGCAGCCGCGGCTCGCTCCACGCCGCGCCCGTGAACGACAGGCCGATCGGCAGACCGCGCACGAAGCCCGCCGGCACCGTGAGATGCGGATAGCCGGCGACGGCCGCCGGCGCCGAGAAGCCCGCGCCCGAGTGATCGCCGTTGACCGGATCGATCAGCCACGCCGGGCCGCCGGTCGGCGCGATCAGCGCGTCGAGGCGGTTCGCCTTCATCACGCGGTCGATGCCGTCGTCGCGAGCGCCCCTGCGGCATTCGGCGAGCGCGTCGAGGTAGTCCTTCGAGTCGAGGCCAACGTAGGCCTGGGCCTTGTCGAAGAGCTCCTGCCGGAACCAGGTCATCTCGCGGTCCTGGTGGGCGCGGTTGAAGGCGATCACGTCGGCGAGCGTCTTCACCTTCGCGTCGGGCGCGAAGGAGGCGAGGTACTTCGGCAGGTCGGCCTTCAGCTCGTAGAGCAACACCTTCAGCTCCGCGTCGCCGTAGCTCGGCGCGGCCAGGTCGACCGGATCGACGATCTCGGCGCCGAGGCGCTTGAGATCGACGATCGCCTTCTCGATCAGCGCGTCGGCTTCGTCGAAGCCGGTGAAGTAGGCGCGTGCGACGCCGAGGCGCGCGCCGCGCAGCGCGTCGGCGGGCAAGGCGATCGCCGCGTTCGGGGAGCCATCGGGCGACAAGGACGTGGCCTCGTCGGCGCTGTCGCGGCCGATCATCGCGGCATAGAGCAGCGCCGCATCCGCGACCGTGCGTGTCATCGGGCCCGGCGTGTCCTGCGTGTGCGAGATCGGCACGATGCCGTCGCGGCTCATGCGGCCGACCGTCGGCTTCAGCCCGACCAGGCCGCAGATCGACGATGGCGAGACGATCGAGCCGTCAGTCTCGGTGCCGACGCCGAGCGGTGCGAGGCCGGCCGCGATGGCCGCCGCCGTGCCCGAGCTCGAGCCGCTGGTGTTGCGGTCGAGCGCGTACGGATTTCGGGTCAGACCGCCGCGCGCGCTCCAGCCGCTCACCGATCGGGTCGAGCGGATGTTGGCCCACTCGCTCAGGTTGGTCTTGCCGAGGATCACCGCGCCGGCGTCGCGCAGCCGCTTGACGACGTGCGCGTCGCGCGGCGCGCGGATGCCGTCGAGCGCGAGCGAGCCCGCGCTCGTGCTCGTGCGGTCGCCGCAGGCGATGTTGTCCTTCACCAGCACCGGCAGGCCTTGCAGCGGGCCGCGCGTCTTGCCGGCCTTGCGCTCTGCGTCGAGGGCTTTCGCGATCGCCAGCGCGTCGGGGTTGAGCTCGATCACGCTGCGCAGCGCCGGACCGGCCCTGTCTATCGCGGCGATGCGCGCCAGGCAGTCGCGCACCAGCCGCTCCGACGTGAGCCGCCCGGCCGCCATCGCTTCTGCGAGCGCCGCGGCACTCGGCTGCTCGGTGGCGGGCGACGTCGTCGGGCTTCGGGGTGCGGCCATGAGGGAGCTCTCCAATGCCAGCAGCGACGCGGACGACAGGAGGAGGGCGCGTCGATGCATGGGGTAGCGTGGTGAAAAGGGATTGAGGAACGCGGGCCGGGCTCAGCCGACGCGCTCGGCGTCGTAGCCCTCGGCGCGCATCGCCGTCAGGATCTTCTCGATGTGGGCGGCACCGCGCGTCTGCACCACGACCTCGATCTGGACCCGCTCGACCGAGAGCGACGTGAACGCGCGCTGGTGCTGGACCTCGTCGATGTTCGCGCCGAGCCGGGCCAGCAGCGCGGCGATGTCGGCGAGCGCGCCGGGCACGTCGCGCACGTTGACGCGCAGCCGTGCCAGGCGGCCCGACTTGACCATGCCGCGCTCGATGATCTCGGCAAGCACCAGCGGCTCGATGTTGCCGCCGCAGAGCACCAGGCCGACCTTCCTGCCTGCGAAGCGCGCTCGGTCCTTCAGCACGGCCGCGAGGCCGACGGCGCCCGCGCCCTCGACCACGGTCTTCTCGATCTCGAGCAGCATCAGCATCGCCTGCTCGATGTCGTCCTCCGAGACGAGGACGACGTCGTCGACGAGGGCGCGAATGATCGGCAGCGTCAGCGCGCCGGGCGACTTCACGCCGATGCCGTCGGCGATCGTCGCCTGGCCCGATGCCTGGTCGCCGCCGTGCATCGCGTTCCACGCGGCCGGGAAGCGCTCGGTCTGCACGCCGACGATTCGGATGCCGGGGCGGATCGCCTTTGCCGCCGTCGCCATGCCGGCGATCAGCCCGCCGCCGCCGATGGCGACGACGAGCGTGTCGATGGTCGGCTGCTGCTCGAGCATCTCGAGCGCGACCGTGCCCTGGCCGGCGATCACGTCGCGGTCGTCGAACGGATGGACGACGGTGAAGCCGCGCTCGGCGGCGAGCGCGAGGCCGGCGACGCGCGCGTCCTCGAAGGTGTCGCCCTGGAGCACGACCTCGGCGCCGAAGCCGCGCGTGTTCTCGACCTTCACCGACGACGCGAATCGCGGCATCACGATCGTCGCCGCGATGTCCATCCGCTCGGCGTGATACGCGACCGCCTGCGCATGGTTGCCGGCCGAGACGGCGAGCACGCCCTTGGCGCGCTCTTCGGCAGTCAGCTGGGCCATCTTGTTGAGCGCGCCGCGCTCCTTGAACGAGGCCGTGAACTGCAGGTTCTCGAACTTCAGGAAGACATCGCAGCCGCAGATCGCCGAGAGCGTTCGTGACGCCAGGCACGGCGTCGCGCCGATCTCTCCCTGGAGCCGATCGGCGGCGGCGCGGACGTCCTCGATCGTCAGACCGGCAGGCGCGATTTCCATCACGCCATTGTCGCCGGACCGTGTGCGGCACGGATGCGGCAGCCTCAGAATGACGACGACCACGCCGCTGCTCCGCGGCGCGCTTCGGCCTCGTCACAGGAGCCCCGATGACGCCTCTGCCCCGCTCGCTCGCCGCCTGTGCGCTGGTCGCGCTGCCGCTGTTGGCGCACGGGCAGCTCGCAATGCTGCGGCCCGGCGCTGCGGGTCCGGCGCAGACCACGGTGGCCGCGGCGGTCAAGCCCGATGGACAGATGCGCTACGCGATCGGCGCCGGCGCCAGCTATCTCTCCGCGACGAGCGCGAACGCCGCCACTTTCAATCTCGGCGCCGAGAGCGCAGTCGCCACGACCGAGAGCCGCTGGCGCTTCGGCGGCAAGGCGCTCTGGTCGCGCACCGTCGGCGAGACCGCGAGCGACAACGTGACGCTGGTCCTGACCCAGGAATCGCACCATCGCTGGAGCGGCAGTACCTGGTTGATGGAGAAGTTCTCGGTGCTGCCGGGGCTCAGGGCCGGAGAAGGACTGCGCACGACGCTGGAGACCGGCGTGGCGGTCGCGACCTCGCCCTTCTTCAGCATCCACGTCGGCGTCCTGCAGCGCTACGACGGCAACGCCGCGGTGCGGCGGAGTGACCCGGTCTTCGTGACGGCGATCGCGCTCAAGCTGCCCTGATCGGCAGCCCGGGGCTCAGCCGACCCGCACGACCTTCAGCATGTTGGTGCCGCCCGGATAGCCCATCGGCTCGCCGCAGGTGATGCCGTAGGTATCGCCGGGCTTGAGGATGCCGGCGCCGACGAGGAGCTGCTCGGCGTGCTGGAGCGCCGTGTCGCGGTCCTCGAAGTTGGGCATCAGGAGCGGCGTGACGTTGCGGTACATCGCCATCCGGCGCTGGCTCTTGATCTGCGACGTCAGGCCGAAGATCGGCACGTGGATCTTCTGCCGGCTCATCCAGAGCGCCGTCGAGCCCGACTCGGTGAGCGCGAGGATCGCCTTGCAGCCGAGGTGATAAGCCGTGAAGAGCGCGGCCATCGCGATCGACTGGTCGATCCGGCCGAAGGTCTTGTTGGTGAAGCCGGCGTCGAGCGAGATCTCCTCGGCACGCTCGGCCTCGACGCAGATCGACGCCATCATCTCGACGGTCTCGACCGGATAGCGTCCGGCCGCGGTCTCGGCCGAGAGCATCACCGCATCGGTGCCGTCGAGGACCGCATTGGCGACGTCGCTCACCTCGGCCCGCGTCGGCACCGGGTTGACGATCATCGACTCCATCATCTGCGTCGCGGTGATGGCCACCTTGTCGAGTGCTCGCGCCATCTTGATCATGCGTTTCTGCAGGGCCGGCACCGCCGCATTGCCCACTTCAACAGCCAGGTCGCCACGTGCCACCATGATGCCGTCGCTGGCCTTGAGGAT
>JBBRZP010000100.1:0-13338 GCA_038236565.1 Burkholderiales bacterium
AGCGCGCCAGGTCGGCGGCGTACTGCAACAGGTGCCGACCGCCGGCCGGCCTCAAGCCCTCGGCGGCCGCGAGGAAGCCGCGGTGGCCGAAGATCACCGATGGCGGGATCGTGCCGTCCTTCAGCAGCGTCTGCGGCCCGTAGAGATCGCCGAGAACGCGGTTGAGCAAGTCGGCACGCTGCTCGATGCCTGCGGCGATCGTCTCCCATTCGTCGGGCGGCAGCACGAGCGGGATCGGATCGACCTCCCACGGCCGGTGCGCGCCCTGCGCGTCGGCATAGACGTTGTAGGTGATGCCGTGCTCGCGGATCTGCCGCTCGGTGAGCGTGAGGGTGTCGCTCACATCGCGCTCGCTGCGCTCGGCCAGCGCGCGCACGAACGCGTCCCAGTGCGCGCGCGGACGGCCGGGCCCGGCGAGGAGCTCGTCGAAGCGTCCCTCGGGCGCCGCGTAGCCGGCGAGGAGTTGGTCCAGCATCAACGAAAGCTACCGCGGGCCCGTCGCGCGGCGCAGATCGAGGGTGTGCGGAAAGTCCGGGTTGGCCGGCTCGACAGGCACGAGGAACGTCCCCGGCGTGTGACCGTTGCGGAAGAACCGGCCGAGGCGGCGCGCTTCGGCTTCGAGGGCGTTGACCGGGAAGGTCGTGTAATTGATGCCGCCGGGATGGGCGACGTGGTACTGGCAGCCACCGAGCGAGCGGTTCATCCAGGTGTCGACGAGATCGACGACCAGCGGCACGTGCGCCTGGATCGTCGGATGCAGCGACGACGGCGCCGTCCAGGCGCGGTAGCGCACCGCGGCGACGTACTCGCCCGCGGTGCCTGTCGGCTGGAGCGGCAGGCGCCGCCCGTTGCAGGTGAGGATGTGGCGATCGCCGACCAGGCCGCTGACGAGCAGCTCGATCCGCTCGACCGTGGAGTCGACGTAGCGTGCCGTGCCGCCGGGGCCGCTCTCCTCGCCGAGCACGTGCCACGGCTCGAGCGCCATGCGCAGCTCGACCGAGACGCCAGCGGCGGAGAAGTCGCCGAGCAGCGGGAAGCGGAAGTCGCGGTGCGCCGCGAACCAGTCGAGCCGGAACGGGTAGCCGGCCTGGTTCAGCTCGCCGACGACGTCGTCGAGATCCTTCCAGATGAAGTACGGAAGCATGAAGCGGTCGTGCAGCTCGGTGCCCCAGCGCGCCAGCCGCGCCGGCTTGTACGGCGCGGCCCAGAAGCGGGCGACGAGCGAGCGCATCAGCAGCTGCTGGACCAGGCTCATGCGTGCATGCGGCGGCATCTCGAAGGCGCGCATCTCGAGCAGGCCGAGGCGTCCGGTCGGGCCGTCGGGCGAGTAGAGCTTGTCGATGCAGAACTCGGCGCGGTGGGTGTTGCCCGTGACGTCGGTGAGCAGGTTGCGCAGCAGCCGGTCGATCAGCCACGGCGGCGTCTTGCCGGCCTCCGCTTCGGTGACGCGCGCCAGCTCGGCGAACGCGATCTCGATCTCGTAGACCGAATCGTTCCTCGCCTCGTCGATGCGCGGCGCCTGGCTCGTCGGGCCGACGAACATGCCCGAGAACAGGTAGCTGAGCGCCGGATGGTTGTGCCAGTAGCCGATCATGCTGGCGAGCAGATCGGGCCGGCGCAGGAAGGGCGAGTCGGCGGGCTTGGCGCCGCCGAGCACGAAGTGGTTGCCGCCGCCGGTGCCGGTGTGGCGGCCGTCGAGCATGAACTTCTCGGTCGTCAGACGCGTCTCGCGCGCGGCGGCGTAGAGCAGCGTCGTCTGGTCGACGAGCTCGCTCCAGCTCGACGCAGGATGGATGTTGACCTCGACCACGCCCGGATCCGGCGTGACGCGCAGGACGACGAGGCGCGGATCCTTTGGCGGCTCGTAGCCTTCGAGCACGACCGGCCGGCGCAGCGCGCGCGCGGTCTTCTCGACCGCGGCGACGAGCGAGAGGTAGTCGTCGAGCGACGAGGTCGGCGGCATGAAGACGTAGAGGCGGCCGTGGCGCGCCTCGGCGCTGATCGCGGTGCGGACGACGAAACCGGCCGACTGGTCGGGCGCGAGCGGCGCTTTCGGCATCGCATCCTCGGCCTCGGCCTCGAGACCTTCGACGTCGTGCGTGCCGGCCGGCGTCTCGTGCGCCTGCGAGCGGGCGAGGCCGGTCTCGTCGAGCGAGTGCCAGCCGGGGCCGGACGCGTCGTCATCGTGGCCGGGGCCCTCGACGGCGAGCGGCGCAGCGTCCTCGTTCGGGTCGGGCGGATAGATCCAGGGCATGTCGGCAGGCCGCACCCACGGCAGCGAGTCGAGCGGCAGGCGGTAGCCGACCGGCGAATCGCCCTGGATCAGGTAGCAGTGGTCGCCGCGCAGGTACCACGGCGACGAGCGCCAGCGGCGATCGTCGCGCTCGTCGCGCGCGATCGGCAAGGCGTAGCCGACCGGCTCGCCGAGGCCGCGCGCGAAGACGTGGCGCAGCCGATCGCGCTCGGCACGGTCGGCCAGCTTGGCATCGCCCGGCTCGACGTTGATCGACAGCTTGCCTTCGCGCCACAGCCAGTAGCCGACGTCCTCGTACGCGGCGAAGACGTGGCGGCGATCGACGCCGAGGCGCATGGCCAGGCGGCGCAGGAACTCGCGCGCGTGCGCCGGGGTCGCGCCCTGGTCGTCGCGCTCGTTGGCGATCAGCGCGTCGTCGTGCCAGATCGGCACGCCGTCGCGGCGCCAGAAGAGGTTCAGCGACCAGCGCGGCAGCTGCTCGCCCGGATACCACTTGCCTTGACCGAAGTGGACCAGCCCGCCGGCGCCGTAGTGCTTGCGCAGACGCTCCATCAGCTCGGCGCTGAGGCCGCGCTTGGTCGGGCCCATGGCCTCCGTGTTCCATTCGCCGCCCTCGCGGTCGTCGACCGAGACGAAGGTGGGCTCGCCGCCCTGCGTCAGGCGGACGTCCATGCGGCGCAGATCGGCGTCGACCTGCTTGCCGAGCTCGTCGACCGCATCCCATTGCAGCTCGGTGTACGGCATCGTCACGCGCGGCGCTTCCCAGACGCGCTGAACCGACATGTGGTGCTCGAAGGTCGTCTCGCAGGCCTCGAGCTCGCCGCTGATCGGCGCCGCCGACGACGGCTCGGGCGAGCACGCGAGCGGGATGTGGCCCTCGCCGGCATAGAGGCCCGAGGTCGGGTCGAGGCCAATCCAGCCGGCGCCCGGAAGATAGACCTCGCACCAGGCGTGCAAGTCGGTGAAGTCGACCTCGGTGCCGCTGGGGCCGTCGAGCGACTTGACGTCGCTCTTCAGCTGGATCAGGTAGCCGGAGACGAAGCGTGCCGCCAGGCCAAGATGGCGCAGCAGCTGCACCAGCAGCCAGCCGCTGTCGCGGCACGAGCCGCTTGCGTTCTGCAGCGTCGTCTCCGGCGTCTGCACGCCGTGCTCCATGCGGATCAGGTAGGCGATGTCCTTCTGCAGGCCCTGGTTGACGTCGACCAGAAAGGTGCTCGTCGATCTCTGGGTGCGATCGATACGCGCGAGGTATTCGGCGAAGAGCGGCGTCGCCGGCGCCTTGCGCAGGTAGGGCGCAAGCTCGACGAGCAGCTCCGGCGCGTAGATGAACGGGAACGTCTCGGCGCTCGGCTCGAGGAAGAAGTCGAACGGATTGAACACCGCCATCTCGGCGACGAGATCGACCTCGACGCGAAAGTGGCTCGTGCGCTCGGGGAAGACGAGCCGGGCGAGGTAGTTGGCCTGCGGATCCTGCTGCCAGTTGATGAAATGCTGGCTCGGCTCGACCTTCATCGAGTAGCTGAGGATGCGCGTGCGCGAATGCGGCGCCGGACGCAGCCGCACCGTCTGCGGCCCGAGCATCACCGGACGGTCGTAGCGGTAGTGGGTGATGTGGTTGAGCGCGACGTGGATCGACATGCGGGGGCTTTCGGTGTCTCGGCCGGGATACGACCGATGCGATCTCAGGGCGCTACGGGAACGAGGAAGTCGCGACTGATGCCGGCGCCGAGTGCGTTGACGCGCTCGAGGAATTGCGTGAGGTAGGCATGCAGGCCGGTGGCGAGGATCTCGTCGATCCGGCCGTACTGGAGATCGGCGTCGAGGCGGCCGGCCAGGCGCAGCGTGTCCTTCGACTGCTCGTTGGCGACGCGCTGCAGGTTCGACACGACCTCGTGCATGCAGGCCGCGAGCGAGCGCGGCATGTCCAGCCTCAGGATCAGCAGCTCGGCGACGCGCTCGGGCCTGATCACGTTGCGGTAGACCTTGCGGTAGACCTCGAAGCCCGAGACCGACCGGAGCACGGCCGACCAGTGATAGAAGTCGAACTCGACGTCCTTGCCGCCGCCTTCCTGGGCCTGCGCCTCGTCTCCATCGCCTCGCCCCTGGCCCTGGCTCTGGCTCTGGCTCTGGCTCTGGCTCTGGCTCTGGCTCTGGCTCTGGCTTCCGCCGGTCTGGCTCTGACTTTGGCTCTGGCCAACGCTCATGCTCATGCCGTAGCGCAGCCGCGCCGCCGCCGCGCCGGGCCCGTAGCCGACGAACTCGTTGTCGACGGAGTGGAACTTGACGTCGAGCATGCGCGCCGTGTTGTCGGCGCGCTCGAGGAAGCTGCCGATGCGCAGGAAGTGGAACGCCTCGTCCTGCAGCATCGTGCCGACGGTGACGCCGCGCGAGAGGTGCGAGCGGAACTTGACCCACTCGAAGGCCTCGTTCGGACTCTTCTCGAACGCGTCACCGGCGACCATGCGCTGGAACTCGAGCCAGGTCTGGTTCTGCGTCTCCCAGACCTCGGTCGTGAGCGTGCCGCGCACCGCTCGCGCGTTCTCGCGCGCCGCCATCAGGCAGCTGCGGATCGACGAGCCGTTCTTCGGATCGCTCACCATGTAGTCGATGACGCTGCGCGGCGTCACGTCGCCGACGCGCTTGGCGAAATCCGCCGTGAGCTCGCTGATGCTGAGCAGGCCGCGCCAGCCGAGCTCGGCTGCGCCTTCCGACTGTGGCAGGAGCGACATCTGGTAGTTGACGTCGAGCATGCGCGCCGTGTTCTCGGCGCGCTCCATGTAGCGCGCCATCCAGAAGAGATGGTCGGCGGTTCTAGACAGCATTGCGATCGACGGTTCTCATGCTTCCAAGATCCAGGTGTCCTTGGTGCCGCCGCCTTGCGACGAGTTGACGACGAGCGAGCCTTCCTTGAGCGCGACGCGCGTCAGCCCGCCCGGCACCATCTGCACCGTCTTGCCCGACAGCACGAACGGACGCAGGTCGATATGACGCGGCGCGATGCCGCTCTCGACGAAGGTGGGACAGGTCGACAGCGACAACGTCGGCTGGGCGATGTACCGGTTCGGGTCCGCCTTCAGCGCGACGCGAAAGTCCTCGATCTCGGCCTTCGTCGACGCCGGACCGACGAGCATGCCGTAGCCGCCCGCGCCATGCACTTCCTTGACGACGAGTTCGCCGAGGTGGTCGAGCACGTAGCCCAGGTCGTCGGGCTCGCGGCAGACGTAGGTCGGCACGTTCTGCAGGATCGGCTTTTCGCCGAGATAGAACTCGATCATCTTCGGCACGAACGGATAGATCGACTTGTCGTCGGCGACGCCGGTCCCGATCGCGTTCGAGAGCGTGACGTTGCCGGCCCGGTAGGCCGAGAGCAGGCCTTCGCAGCCGAGCGTCGAGTCGGCGCGGAAGGCCAGCGGATCGAGGAAGTCGTCGTCGACGCGGCGGTAGATGACGTCGACACGCTTCGGCCCCTGCGTCGTGCGCATGTAGACGAAGTTGTTGTCGACGAAGAGGTCCTGGCCCTCGACCAGCTCGATGCCCATCTGCTGGGCCAGGAACGCGTGCTCGAAGTAGGCGCTGTTGTACATGCCCGGCGTGAGAACCACGACTGTCGGATCGCTCACCGCCGCGGGCGCGACCGAGCGCAGCGTCTCGAGCAGCAGGTCGGGGTAGTGGGCGACCGGCGCGATCCGGTGCTGGCTGAAGAGCTCGGGGAAGAGCCGCATCATCATCTTGCGGTTCTCGAGCATGTACGAGACGCCGCTCGGCACGCGCAGGTTGTCCTCGAGGACGTAGTAGCTGCCGCTGCCGTCGGGGTTGGCGGCGCGGACGATGTCGATGCCGGCGATATGCGAGTAGACGCCGCCGGCGACGTCGATGCCCTTCATCTCGGCCCGGAACTGCGAGTTGCCGAGCACCTGGTCGGCCGGCACGACGCCCGCCTTCAGGATCTCCTGGCCGTGGTACACGTCGTGGAGGAAGCGGTTCAGGGCTGTCACGCGCTGGCGCAGGCCGCGCTCCATCTCGCGCCACTCGGCGGCGGGAATCACGCGCGGAATCAGGTCGAACGGGATCAGCCGCTCGGTGCCGCCGTTGCCGCCGGCGCCGTCGTCCTTCGCCCCGTACACGGCGAACGTGATGCCGACGCGCCGAAAGATGACCTCGGCCTCGTCGCGCCGGGTCCGCATCACCTGTGGCGGCTGTTGCGCCAGCCAGCGGTCGTAGCCGCCGTAGTGCTCTCGCACCGCGCCGTCCGCGCCCCGCATCTCGTCGAAGCCGATCATGGTTCCTCCAGACAGGGAGGGTAGCAAACTCCGCGCCACCGGAGCCCGGACGGCGGCCTCACGGTGCGGCCGGATCGGCCCGGTGCTGCCAGTACCGGTGCCCGTCGATGCGCTCGCAGGTTCCCGCCGCCGGACCGTTCGCGCGCCACACCCACGCACCGCACGCCGGGCTCGCGACGATCCGGACGCCGCGCTCGCGGTAGCGATCGAGCACGTCGGCCGCGGGATGGCCGAAGCGGTTGCGGTAACCGGCCTGGAACACGGCGACGGCCGGATGGACGGCGTCGAGGAACGGCGCGCTCGACGACGTCTTGCTGCCGTGGTGCGGCGCGACGAGGACGTCGCTGCGCAGCGTCTCGCCGGCGCTCGCGACCAGCGCCGCTTCCTGCTCGCGCTCGATGTCGCCGGTGAGCAGCGCGCTGCGACCTCCGCCGGAGACCCGCAGGACGCACGACATGGCGTTCGACTTGAGGCTGCGCGCGTAATCGCCGGCCTCGGGACGAAGCACGGCGAAGTCGACGCCGTCCCAGGTCCAGCGCTTGCCCGCGACGCAGCGCCGCGACGCGCGCGCCGCGTCGTGCAGCGGATGCCCGTCTTCGAGCGAGCTCGCCATCGTCTCGACCTCGAGCGCGCCCAGCACCGAGCGCGCGCCGCCGACGTGGTCGCTGTCGCGATGGCTGAGCATCAGCAGGTCGACGCGCTGGTCGCCGCGCGCGCGCAGCAAGGGCACGAGGACGCGCTGGCCGGCATCGCTCTCGCGCGTGTACTGCGGTCCGGTGTCGAAGAGCAGGACGTGCGTGCGCGTCCGCACGACGACGGCCGTGCCCTGGCCGATGTCGGCGGCGACGAGGTCGAAGCTGCCGTCGGCCGGCAACTCGCGCGGCGGCACGAGCAGCGCGAGCGCGAGCGGCACGGCGAAGAGCTTGGCCCGCCACGGCAATGGCAGGACGACGAGCGCTGCCGCCACGAGACCGGCGAGCTGCGCCCAGAGCGGCGCCGCGGGCACGGTCCAGACCGCGCCGGGGATCGCCGCCAGCCGCGACAGCAGCCCGACGAGGCCGGACACGATCGCGGCGCCGACGCTCCACAGCGGCGCGAGCGCGACGCCCAGGAGCGCGAGCGGCGTGATCACCAGCGTCACGAGCGGGATCGCGACCAGGTTGGCGAGGAAGCCGACCAGCGATACCTGCTGGAAGAAGACGAGCGTGAGCGGCGTCAGGCCGAGTGTCGCAATGACCTGCGTGCGCAGGCCGTCGCGGACGTGGGCGCCGAGCCGGCCGGGCCAGGCGCGCCATCGCGTGGCCGCGGTCGCGGGCATCGCCGGCAGGTCGGTGCCGGACGACGACGCCATCAACAGGCCGACGGCCATGAACGACAGCCAGAAGCCGGCCTGCGTCAGGGCCCAGGGATCGAGCGCCGTGACGACGGCGGCGGCGACGAGCAGGACGACGAGCCATGGCCAGCGCACGCCGGCCGCGCGCAGAATGGTGACGGTGGCGAGCATCCAGACCGTGCGCTGCGAGGGCACGCCCCAGCCCGAGAAGAGCGCGTAGGCCGACGCCGCCATGAGCCCGCCCCAGCGGGCCGCGATCGGCGCCGCGAGCCAGAGCATCGCCCGCGTGCTGCGGCGCCAGGCAGCCGCGATCGCGAGGCCGGCGAGCCACGCGAACATGGTGATGTGCAGCCCGCTGATCGACATCAGGTGGGCGACGCCGGCGTTGCGGAAGAGATCCCAGTCGTCGCGCTCGATCGCGCTCTGGTCACCGACGGCGAGCGCAGCGAGCACGCCGGCGGCGCGGCGATCGGCGACATGGGCGTAGATCGCGTCGCGCACGCGCTGGCGCATCCGCTCGACCGGATGGCCTGCGCTCGCGTCGAGCATCGCGGCGGGCGCGTCGCGGACGTAGCCGGTCGCGCGCACGCCCTGCTCGAAGAGCATCAGCTCGTAGTCGAAGCCGTGCGGGTTGAGATTGCCGTGCGGCCGGCGCAGGCGCACGGTGAAGCGCCAGCGCTGGCCGGCGCGCGGCTCGTTGCGCGGCTGCGCTGCGGCGGCGTCCTCGTGCGAGCCGGCGTACCAGCCGAGCGCCAGGGTGCGCGGCACGGCCGCGATCGGATTGCCGGCCGGCGCCGGATCGAGATCGAAGCGAAAGCGCAGCCCGCTCGGTCCCTGCTGCGGCAAGCTGGCGACGACGCCGGTGACGACGATGTCGCGGCCCTCGAGCTCGTGCGGCAACGTCTGCGCGAGCCGCACCGTCGCCTGCAGACCGGTGAAGGCGAACGCGAGCGCCGCCACTGCGAGGGCCGTCGGCACGACCGCGCAGCGACGACCGCGCAGCGCGATGCCTGCCACGATCGTCACCACCGCGATCGCCGCGATGGCGACGTAGACGGACGCGGCCAGGGCTTCGTGCTCCTGCAACTGCAGCGCGACGCCGCCGAGCCAGGCGAGCAGGCACGCCACGAGCCACGCGCCGGTGCCCTGCCCTTGCATTCGGGAAGTGTAGGATTTGCCCTCGCTCCGCCCTCCCCTCTTCCGGGCCCCCCATGTCCATCTACGACCGTCTCACCGACCTCGACATCTCGCTGCCGCCGCTCGCGATTCCCGCCGGCTCCTACGTGCCGTTCGTGCGCTCGGGCAACCTCGTCTTCCTCTCCGGCCACATCGCCAAGCGCGACGGCAAGGTCTGGGTCGGCCAGCTCGGGCGCGACATGACGACCGCGACCGGCAAGAAGGCGGCACGCGCGGTCGCCGTCGACCTGCTCGGCACGCTTCACGCCGCCGTCGGCGATCTCGACACGGTCCAGCGCATCGTGCGCATCACGAGCCTCGTCAACAGCGCCCCCGACTTCGTCGAGCACCACCTCGTCACCAACGGCTGCTCCGAGCTCTTCGGCGAGGTCTTCGCCGAGAAGGGCGCGCATGCGCGCAGCGCTTACGGCGTCGCGCAGCTTCCGCTCGGCGCCTGCGTCGAGATCGAGCTGATCGCCCAAGTCGCGGAATGAGCAGTCCGTCCGGGTCGGCCCCGGTTCGCGCGCGCAACGGCCTGCCGCGCTCGGCCGTGCTGTTCATGCTTGCCGACGGGCTGGCGTTCGCCGCGGTCGCCGGGGCGCTGGTCTCGCAGCACGCATTCGCGATGGAACCGTGCCCGTGGTGCATCCTGCAACGACTGATCTTTTTGCTCGCCGGCCTGGTCGCTTCCACGGGCATCGTCGCGCGCTCGCGTGGTGCGCGCGCAGCTGTCGCCGGCGTCGCGATCGCCCTCGCTGTCTGCGGCATCGCGGCCGCGCTCTGGCAGCAGCTGGTCGCCGCCAAGTCGGCGTCGTGCAACCTCACGCTCGCCGACCGCATCGTCGGCGCGACCCAGCTCGATCGTCTCGTGCCCGACGTGTTCGAGGCTCGCGCCAGCTGTGCGGATGCCGCGGTGAATCTGCTCGGCGTGCCTTACGCGATCTGGTCGATGCTCGCCTTCGTCGTCTTCGCGCTGCTCTGCGCGGCGGCGGCTCGATCGTCCGACTGAGCCGTCGGTCGCGGGCGACCGGCGCGCCGCGGCGTCTCAGTGCGTGTCGGCCGCGACGATGCGCATCGCCTTCTGCATGACGTCCTGGCGCCTGCCCTTGCGCGCCCGCTTGCCGACATAGGGCTCGAGCGCCGCGTTGCGCAAGACCTCGTCCTTTGCCTTCCCGCCGCGACCGGTGCCGAGCACGCGCAAGGCCGACGCGAACACCGCGACGCTCACCACCGCATCCTTGGCATCGAGATCGACCAGCGTGAGGCCGCGACCTCCGTTGCCCTGGAGCTTGAGCTCGTCGAGGGAGAACACGAGCAGGCGTCCTGCGAGCGTGAGGCACGCGACGCGCGCCGCGTCGGCGCCGAACGGCACCGGCGGCAGTGGCTTCTCCTCGCCCTCGAGCGCGAGGAAGGCCTTGCCGCCGCGCTGGCGCGAGAGCAGGTCGGTGGCGCGCGCGAGCAGGCCGAAGCCGCCCGTGCCAGCGAGCAGCAGGACTTGCGCGCCGGCGCCGGCGAAGTAGTGCGCTGGCTGCGTGCCGGGCTCGAGCTCGATCAGGGAGGTGATCGCCTGGCCGTCGCCGCGACCGCTCGGCAGCGTCGCCGCCGCGACCGAGTAGACCCGGCCGTTGCTGCCAAACACGAGCAAGGTGTCGACGCTGCGGCAGGCGAAGGTGCCGTAGAGCGAATCGCCGGCCTTGAAGGCGAGCTGGGCCGGCTCGACCTCGTGGCCCTTCATCGCCCGCACCCAGCCCTTCATGCTGACGACAACGGTGACCGGCTCGTCGACGACGCGCACTTCCGCGACCGTCCGCTTCTGCTCCTCGATCAGCGTGCGCCTCTCGTCACCGTGCGCCTTCGCGTCGGCCTCGATCTCGCGGACGACGGTGCGCTTGAGCACGGCCGGACTGGCGAGGATCTCGTCCAGCTTCGCCGCGGCGTCGCGCAAATCCTTCAGCTCCTGCTCGATCTTGATCGCCTCGAGCCGGGCCAGCTGGCGCAGGCGGATGTCGAGGATGTCGTCGGCCTGGCGCTCGCTGAGCGCGAAGCGCGCGATCAGCGCGGGCCTCGGCTCGTCGGCGGCGCGGATGATCGCGATCACCTCGTCGATCGACAGCAGCACCAGCTGGCGGCCTTCGAGGATGTGGATGCGCTCGGCCACCTTGTCCAGTCGCTGGCGCGTGCGCCGCTCCACCGTCTTCAGCCGGAACGCGACCCACTCGCCGAGCAGCTGGCGCAGGCTCTTCTGCGTCGGCCGCCCGTCGGCGCCGACCATCGTCAGGTTGATCGGCGCCGAGCTCTCGAGGCTGGTGTGCGCGAGCAGCGTGCTGGCGAGATCGCTTTGCGCGACGGCGCGCGATTTCGGCTCGAAGACGAGCCGCACGGCGGCGTCCTTGCTCGACTCGTCGCGCACGCCGTCGAGGACCGCGAGCAGCGTCGCCTTCAGCTGCAGCTGCTCGGCGCCGAGCGCCTTCTTGCCGGCCTTGATCTTCGGATTGGTGAGCTCCTCGATCTCCTCGAGCACCTTCTGCGCGCTCGCGCCCGGCGGCAGCTCGGTGACGACGAGCTGCCACTGGCCGCGTGCCAGGTCCTCGATCTTCCAGCGCGCCCGCACCTTGAGCGAGCCGCGGCCGGTGGCGTAGGCGGCGCGGATGTCGTCGGCGCTGCTGATGATCTGGCCGCCGCCGGGATAGTCGGGGCCGGGCAGCAATCGCGCGAGCTCGTCGTCGCCGAGCTTGTCGTCCTTCAGCAGCGCGATCGCCGCGGCCGCGACCTCGCGCAGGTTGTGGCTCGGGATCTCGGTCGCGAGGCCGACGGCGATGCCGCTCGCGCCGTTGAGCAGGACGAACGGCAAGCGCGCCGGCAGCAGGCGCGGCTCCTCGGTCGAGCCGTCGTAGTTGGGGATGAAGTCGACCGTGCCTTCGTCGATCTCGTCGAGCAGGAGCCGGGCAATGGGCGCGAGCCGCGTCTCGGTGTAGCGCATGGCGGCGGCGCCGTCGCCGTCGCGCGAGCCGAAGTTGCCCTGGCCGTCGATCAGCGGATAGCGCAGCGCGAAGTCCTGCGCCATCCGCACCAGGGCGTCGTACGCGGCCTGGTCGCCGTGCGGATGGAAGCGCCCGAGCACGTCGCCGACGACGCGCGCGCTCTTGACCGCCTTCGGTCCGGCCGCGGTCGTGAAGGCCAGGCCCATGCGGGCCATCGCATAGAGGATGCGTCGCTGCACCGGCTTCTGGCCGTCGGCGACGTCGGGCAAGGCGCGGCCCTTGACGACCGAGAGCGCGTACTCGAGGTAGGCGCGCTCGGCGTACTCGGAGAGGCCGACGGTGTCGGCGGACTCGGCGTCGGCGGTGAACAGATCGGCAGTGGACATCAACGAGGGAAGCGCTCGCGCAGCTTCAGCTTCCAGAACTTGCCGGTGGAGGTGCGCGGCACGCCGTCGATCGTCTCGTAGCGGTCGGGCAGCTGCCACTTGGCGAAGCCGTGCGCGAGCAGGTGCCTGCCGAGCACGTCGGCGACGTCGCCCGATGCGATCGCGGCATCCTTCTTCCAGACGACGCACGCCAGCGGCCGCTCGCTCCACTTCGGATCCGGGATCGCGATCACGGCGGCCTCGGCGATCGCCGGGTGCGCCATCAGCGCGTTCTCGAGATCGACCGACGAGATCCACTCGCCGCCCGACTTGATCAGGTCCTTGGTCCGGTCGGTGATGCGCACGGTGCCGAGCGCGTCCATCACGGCGACGTCGCCGGTGCGCAGCCACCCGTCGTCGGTGAACTTCTCCTCGGTGACCGGCACGCCGTGGTACGAGCCGGTGATGAAGGGCCCGCGCACCTGGATCTCGCCGACCGACCTGCCGTCCCACGGCGCGTCCTCGCCGTCGTCGGCGCGGATGCGGACGTCGACGAGCGGCACCGGCACGCCGGCCATCGCCGCGCGGCGGAAGCGCTCGTCGTCGGGCAACGTGTCGTCGCGGATCGCCGTCGTCGCCAGCGGCGAGGTCTCGGTCATGCCCCAGCCCTGGACGATCCAGATGCCGTGCTTCGCGAACGCGCGGATGAGCGCTTCCGGCACCGCCGCGCCGCCGACCAGCGAGCGCATCCCGGAGGGCAGCGTCCAGCGCCCGGGCTCCTCCGTGAGCGCCCGGTCGTAGGCCTGGATCACGCCCATCCAGATGGTCGGCACGCCGACCGCGAGCGTCGGCGGCTGTTGCGTGACGAGGTCGAGCAGATCGTCGGGATGCAGGTGCGGTCCGGGGAAGACGATCTTCGCGCCCGTCATCACCGCGCCGTAGGGCAGGC
>JBBRZP010000101.1:0-13332 GCA_038236565.1 Burkholderiales bacterium
AGCGTCTTGGCCGTGCTGTTGACGGGCACGATGAAGCGGCTCGTGAACTTCGCGTCCTCCGCGCGCTGCACGATCGGCACGACGCCGCCATTGGTGCGGATGCGCGCCTGCACGTAGGTGAAGCCGCCGAGCCAGGCGAGGTCGAGCTTGTTCGTCGCCAGGCCCTCGACGACGGCGGCGTAGTCGGTGACGGGAATGAACTGCACGTCCATCCCGGTCTCGTGCTTCAGGTAGTCGCCGAGCGGCTTGAACTTGCGCTGCAGCTCGGTCGGCGCCTCGTCGGGAATGGCCGAGACGCGCAGGACGCCGCCTTGGGCGAGCACGGCGGGCGCGGAGGCGATGCCGGCGACGAGCGCGGCGCCGACGAGAAGGAAGCGGAAGAGGGACATGAGGAGGGCCTTTCGTGGTTCAGCGCGGCGCGGCGGTGCGAAAGCCCGCGAAGACGTCGCTGCGGTCGGGGGTGAAGAAGTTGCGGTACTTCGGGTGGTGCAGGCGGTCGTGCGCGGCGAACGACCCGCCACGCAGCTCGCGATGATCGCCGAACCACGGCGCGGAGTAGTCGCGGTACGGTCCCGCGACGAATCCGGGATGGGGCTGGAAGGCGTCGGCCGTCCACTCCCAGACGCTGCGTCCCCAGCGAAAGCGGGGCTCGGCGGTGGCGCGCTCCCACTCGGCCGCGCTCGGCAGGCGCCGGCCGGCCCAGCGCGCGAAGGCCTCGGCCTCGAAGGCGTTGACGTGGATCACGGCGGCGTCGGGGTCGAGCGCGATCCAGCGATCGAACCATCGCTGCTGCCACGCCCCGGCCTGGCTGCGCCGCCAGCGCTCGGGCCGCGCGCGCGACTGGCGGCGGCGCCACGCGCCGGCCTCGCCCGGCCACCAGCGCGCATCGTCGTAGCCGCCGGCCTCGACGAAGCGCGCGAACGGCCCGTTCATCACCGGCGCCGCGTCGATCTCGAACGGCGCGACGCGGGCGCGCCGGCGCGGGCTCTCGTTGTCGAACGAGAAGCCGGGCTCGCCCGGATCGCGACCGAGCTCGACGTCGCCACCGGCGATCCCGATCGGCGCTCCCGCCGGCAATGTGCCTGGCGCGAGGCCGTCCGGTGCCGGCCACCCGAGCGTCGCGCGCAGCCAGGCGAAGGCCTCGCCGTGCATGTCCTCGTGGAAGAGGGCGAGGCGATGGAAGTATGTGCACGCATCGTCGTCCTCGTCCGGGATCGCGTCGATGCAGGCCTCGAGCTGCGCAGCGAGACGGGCGACGAGCGCGTCGCGCGGGGGCATCGCCGTGGTCCAGCGATCGTCGTGCGCCAGCCGAGCGGAATCGAAGGTCGCGTCGGGTCCGGCGAGGGTCGCCGGCCGCTCGGCGACGACGCGGCCGTCGTCTTCGACGCGATGCGGGCCGCGCAGGATCCAGAACTCCGCGAACCAGGCCAGGTGACCGAGCTCCCACGCGACCGGATTGATACCGGGCTGTCGAGGGACGCGCCAGTCGTCGCGATCGAAGGTGCGCGCGAGCGTCGTCGTTCGGCTGTCACGCAGGGCCGCCGCAAGCGCGCTGCCGGCGAGCCGGCGCGGGTCAGCGTCCATGCCGATCGGCCGACAGGGCGCGTGCCATGATGTTGCGATGCCTGCCGCGCCCACGTCGAAGCCGCGCGTCACGATCGTCTCGCCGGCGCTCGCCGCAGCGAACAACGGCAACTGGCATACGGCCTCGCGCTGGCAACGGTTCCTGGCGCCGGTCGCAACGACGACGGTCGCCGGCGAGTGGCTCGACGGCGATGCGGCCGATCTGCTGATCGCGCTGCACGCGCGCCGATCGGCCGCCTCGATCGCGCGCTGGCGCGAGCGTCGCCCCGACGCGCCGCTGGCGCTCGTCCTGACCGGCACCGACCTGTACCGCGACCTCGACCATGACCTGGACGCCCGACATTCGGTCGAGTGTGCCAGTCGCATCGTCGTGCTGCAGGAGGCAGGGCTCATGCGGCTCGACGCCGCCGCGCGCGCCAAGTCGGTCGTGATCGTGCAGTCGGCGTCGGCCCTGTCGGTCGTTCGGACGCCGGCCGATCCCGACTTCGTCGCCGTCGGCCACCTGCGCGACGAGAAGGATCCCGAGACGTTGATGCGAGCGGCGCGCCTGCTCGCCGCGGGAGGCGCAGCCACGCCGACCATCGCCCACGTCGGTGACGCGCTCGACCCCGCGCTTGCCGACGCGGCCCGGGCGACGATGCGCGACTGCCCGGCCTACCGCTGGCTCGGCCCGCTCCCGCACACGGTGGCGCGGCGTGCGATCGCGGGCGCGCGGGCGCTGGTGCACATGAGCCGGATGGAGGGCGGCGCCAACGTCGTGATCGAGGCCGTGCGATCCGGCGTGCCAGTGCTGGCGAGCGCTATCGACGGCAACGTCGGCCTGCTCGGCGCGGGCTACGCTGGCTACTTCCCGACCGGCGACGCGGCCGCGCTCGCGGCGCTGATGCGCCGCTTCATCGACGATGCACCGTTTGCGCGGCACCTCGCGGCGCAGTGCGCCGCGCGCGAGCCGCTCTTTCGCCCGGCGGCCGAGCGCCAGGGCGTGCAGAGGCTGGTGCTCGACCTCGTCGACGCATCGCCGGCGAGTCGCTGAGAGAATCGCCCCGACGCCTTCCCGTCGATCGGACACCGCCATGACCGCCTTCACGCCGTTCGCCCCGCTCGAACCGGTTCGCCTCACGAGCTTTTCGCATGGCGGAGGCTGCGGCTGCAAGATCGCCCCGGGCGTGCTCTCGGAGATCCTGCGCTCGAGCGTCGGCGGCATCGTGCCGCCCGAGCTGATGGTCGGCATCGAGACCGCCGACGATGCGGCCGTCTACAGGCTCAACGACACGCAGGCACTGATCGCGACGACCGACTTCTTCATGCCGATCGTCGACGATCCGTTCGACTTCGGCCGCATCGCCGCGACCAACGCGATCAGCGACGTCTACGCGATGGGCGGCCGGCCGATCATGGCCCTCGCGCTGGTCGCGATGCCGATCGACAAGCTCACGGTCGAGCAGATCGGCGCCGTCATCCGCGGCGGCGAGTCGGTGTGCCGCCAGGCCGGCATCCCGATCGCCGGCGGCCACACGATCGATTCGGTCGAGCCGATCTACGGCCTCGTCGTCATGGGCCTCGTCCATCCCGACAAGGTGCGCCGCAACGCCGACGCCAAGGCGGGCGACGTGCTGGTCCTCGGCAAGCCGATCGGCGTCGGCGTGCTCTCGGCGGCGCTGAAGAAGAACGCTCTCGACGCCGCCGGCTACGAGCAGCTGATCACGACGACGACGCGCCTCAACACGCCCGGCATCGCGCTCGCCGACATGCAGGGCGTGCACGCGATCACCGACGTCACCGGCTTCGGCCTGGCCGGCCACGCGCTCGAGCTCGCGCGCGGCGCGAAGCTCGCGGTGACGATCGAATGGTCGAAGGTGCCGCTCCTGGCCGGCGTCGCCGGCATGGCGCGCGACGGCTTCGTCACCGGCGCCTCGGGCCGCAACTGGGCTGGCTTCGGCGCCGAGGTCGGCCTCGATCCGGCGCTGCCCGGGGTCGCGCGCGACCTGCTCACCGACCCGCAGACGTCGGGCGGACTGCTCGTCAGCTGCGACCCGTCCGCGGTCGGCGACGTGCTCGCGCTCTTTCGCGCCCAGGGCTTCGACGATGCCGCCGTGATCGGCTCGGTCGGATCCGGCGCGGGGCTGCGCGTCGTCGCCTGACTACTTCTTGTAGATCTCGCGCCGGCTGGCGCCCGGATCCGACTTGGGCGGAGTCAGCGGGCGCTGCACGAAGTCGGGCCGGGGCAGCGCCTGCGGCGCCGTCAGCGACGGCAGCCAGAGCTCGACCGAGCCGGAGCGCGCGTTGGCAAAGTCCTTCGCGTCGAGGCGCAGTAGCTTGAGCTGGACGCGCACGCCCTCGTTGGCGAGCACCAGCTCCGTCGTGCTGGCGACCTTGCGCGCGAACGTCTCGTCGTCGACGAAGAAATAGCGCACGTCGCCGTCGCTCCTCGTCGTCACCGCCTCGGGCAAGGTCACCGTCGCCGGCTTCAGCGCCTCGATCAGCGACTTGCGCAGCATGTCGACCGCGCCGGCCGCGTCGCCCGCGCGGTACTGCAGGACGACGCGCGGTGGCCCGCTCGCCACGCCCCGGTCGGCGAAGGCCTTGATCTGCGCCTTGGCCAGCGCCAGGTCGGCCGGGCTCGCCGGCAGAGACAGCACCTTCTGGTAGTCGGCGAGAGCGGCCGGCGCGTTCTTGACGCCGACCAGCCGCGCGCGCGCCAGCAAGGCCGCGACGAAATCGGGCTTCGCGACGAGCGCGGCGCCGTAGTCGACCACCGCCGCATTGAACTGCTTCAGCCCCTCGTTGGCGGCGCCGCGGTTGAAGTAGGTGTCGGCATCGGCGCGCAGCCCGAGGGCGTGGGTGTAGTCGGCGACGGCGTCCGCATATCGTCCCTGCTGCGTCAGGCTCGCGCCGCGCTCGAGCCAAGCGGCGGGGTCGGTCGGCGCGATCGCCATCGCCTGCTGGTAGGCGCGGTCGGCACCTTCGAAATCGTTCTGTTGCTCGAGCGTGCGGCCGAGCTTGAGGGCCGCCTCGAGGCTCTTCGCATCGAGCGCGAGGGCGCGCGTGTAGGCCGCGGCGGCGGCGACGAGATCGCCTGCCGACGACGCTTGGTCGCCGAGAGCGATCTGCGCGTCGGCGCTGGAGGGCGGCGCGACGACAGGCCCCGGTTGCGAGGCCGCGCCGACGACGGCGACGACGGGCGTCGAGGTCGGCCGGCCGGTCAGCGCGAACACGCCGAGCACGACGATGGCGACGACCGCGAGCGCGACGAGGATCATCGGCCACGGCGACTTGCGCAGCGCGGCGGCCGGCGGCACGGCGACGCTGGCGGGCAGCGGCATCGGCGCCGACGCGGCCGCCTTCGGGCGCGATGCGATGCGCTCTGCGTGCGCCACGCTGGCCTCGATGTAGCTGCGCTCGCCCGCGTTGAGATCGCCGCCGCGCCGGTGCAGCGAGAGCTTGGCCTCTGCCAGCAGCGTGCCACTGAGGAACGCGCCCGCGTCGCGGCCGCTGCGCTCCCAGTCGGCGAGGTAGCTGCGCAGCTGCTGGCGCCAGATCAGGAACTCGCGGTCGACCTCGAGCCAGCGCGCGAGCATCGGCCACACCGTGACCATGGTGCCGTCGGCGAGGCTCACCGACTGTTCGGGCCGGGTCGACGTGCCGTTGGCGACGGTCTGCTGAGGCGGGGTCGTGAGCGCGCTCGGCGCGACGTTGCGGTAGTAGTCGCTCCAGACGCTGAGCACGCCGCGCCGCGCGAGCTCGGCAATCACGTTGCGCTGGGCCTCGTCGAAGTCGCCGATCGGCGCGCGGATCGGAAAGCAGCTGCCGCCCTCGTCTTCGCGGCCGATGCGGACCAGGCGGCACAGCACCTGCTGCGCCACCTGCTTCTCCTCGTCGCCGAGCGCGAAGATCGCGGCGTCGGCGTTGCGCACGAGAACCTCGACGGCGCTCTCGCGCTGCGCCTCGGCACTCGCCTTCTTGGCTTCGGCCGTGAGCGGAGTCTCGGCGTACGCCTCGAGGTAGCGCTGGCGCACCTCGGGCGCGATCGGCAGGCGATAGTCGGTGACGTCGCCGTGCGTCATGTGCGTGGTCAGGCGCAGGAACGCCGCGAGTACCGTCTTCGGGTCGTGGGCGTCGTCCTTGAACGGCGCGAGCACTTCCTCGTAGGCGTAGAAGACGCGGTGCGGCACCTCGACGCCGCTCCAGTACTCGGCGATCTCGCTCGGCGAGATATGGGCGACGAGATCGGAGAACTGCTCGCGCGCGAACGCCTGGCGCAGGGCGAGGCGATCGCTCTCGCCGGCGTCGACGCGCATCGGCACCGGAAAGACGACGTACGGCGTCGGCGTGTCCTCGACCTCGCCGCTGGCGGCGCTTGTGCTCGGTGACGCCGCGGCCCGCGTCGTGCGCTCCTCGGCCAGCCGGCGGTGCGTCGTCAGCGCCGAGCGCGCAACCGCGGCCGCACCCTTGATGCTCTGGTTGTTGTAGGTGAAGCAGACGACGAGGCTGTCGGGCATCTGCGCCGTGCAGATGCCGGCGGTGTCGCTGACGCCGGTGCGGCTGTCGATCAGGACGTAGTCGTACTCGGCGCGGGCCCGCGCCTTCACCGCCTCGAGGAAGGCACCGCCGCCGAGCCGGTCGTAGAAGTTCTGCCAGTTGAACGAGCTCACCTTGACGGCGTAGGTGTCGCTCTGCCGGCCTGCGGGCAGGAGATCGATCTTGCCGCCCTGCGGGAAGTGCTCGAAGTCGAGGCCGAGGACGTGGTCCTCGAAATTCGCGTACTCGAGGTACCAGTCGGGTGATGGATCGGCGCCGGAGGCGACCGGTGCGATCGCCGCCGTCGCATAGCGGTCGATGAGGTCGATCAGACCTTCCGAGGCGCCGAGCTCGGGGTCGAGCAGGAACGGGCGAAAGTAGCGGTGCAGGCCGGGCGCTTCCAGGTCCCAGTCGATCGCGAGCACGCGCTTGCCGTTGCAGGCCAGGATCCAGGCGATGTTGGCGAGCGCCATCGAGCGGCCCGTGCCGCCCTTGTACGAATAGAAGGTGACGACGCGACCGGGCTGCCGGGACGACTGCATCGTCGAAGGCCTCAGGCGTCGGCCGACGGGCCGGTGACGACGGTCTTCGCCGGCCCGGTCGGGATCGGCATGGCCACCGGCGCGCGCTTCTTGATCTCTTCCTTCAGCCGCGTCAGCACGTCGCCGAGCGTGCGCCTGAGATCGTCGGCGCTGGCGATGCCGTCGCGATAGAACATCGGGTTCGGCGCGAGGTTGGCGTGGCGGTCGAAGGTGTCGCGCACCGTTGCACTGATCGCCTCGCGCTCGGCCATCGCGTCGGGGTCGGCCTCGTTCCAGGGCACGAGCACGCACCAGTGGTAGTCGAGCCGCGCGTCAAGCTCGCGCAGGAGCGCCTGGTACTCGGGCGCGGCGCGTTTGCGGTCCCAGTGCAGGCTCCACGGGTCGACGATCAACACCACGATCTGGCGCTGGCGCCAGGCCTCGTCGATGCGCGCGATCAGGTTCGGGCCGAAGGGCATCGATTCGCTCGTGAAGTCGAGGTCGTCGCCCGCGACGACGCTCTGCACGAAGCGGTGCACGCGCGTCGTGTGCTGCGGATAGAACGGCTTCCAGTCCGCGCCGCCGGTCTCGACGTAGGCCTCGAGCGCGTGCGCGCCGCCGATCGCCTGCGGATGCGCGGCGACATAGATGCAGAGCACGTGGCGCGGCCCGGTCGGTGTTGCCGTCGGCACCGCGATGCCGGCCGGCGCAGCGGCATTGCGCGCGAATGCCGACGGCGTTTCGGCGAGCGTCGGCACCCGCGCGAGCGCCGGCAGCGGATGCACGTCCGCGGCATCGACGATCTGCTTGGCGAGCGATTCGACGAAGTCGTTGTAGGCCGTGCGCTGCTCCTGGATCTGCTTGAGCAGGTAACGCACCCCGCGCGCGTTGTGGATCGCGTGCGGGTCGCCGAAGGTGAGCTGGCCGGCACTCACCGCGGGCGGCAGCTCGTCGATCTTCACCGGCATCCAGACGACGGGCTTGAGCAGCGGCGCCGGCTTCGCGCCCGGTGCCATGCCGGCCTGGACGCGCTCGCGAAAGAGCGCCCATTCCTTGCCGCAGTACTCGCTCTTGAAGTAGCCGGGCGAAGCGATCGCGACCATCACCTTGCAGGACTGCAAGGCGTCGACGAGGGCCGCGTCCCAGTCCTCGCCGAGCTCGAGGTTGCGTTGATCGAAGAAGCCGGTCTCGGCGCCGGCTGGCAGGCCACGGAGGTTGCGCACCTCTTCCGAGAGGTCGTCGAAGAGCTTCTTGAGGTAGGGGTCGTTGTTGCCGCGGGTGTAGCTGAAGAAGAACTCCGGGTCCATGCGACAGCGTAACGCGTCAGCCAGTCGTTGCGAAGAGCATCGATACGGGGGACGCGGGCGCATCGTCAATGTCGATGACGGACAGCGCCGGCGCGCTCGCATTCGCGGCCGGGAGGCCGTCGTGAAGGAGCCGGCGCAGCGCGCCGGCGTCGACGCCGGCATCGTCGCCCGCCCGGTCGGCGATCTCGGCGGCGAGGTCGCGCATCTGCCGCGTCGACTGGCGGATCCGCGCGCGGAACGCGGCTTCGTCGAGCGTGTCGTTGAGGCTGCGGTTGAGCTCGCTGAACCACGGCAGCGACGCCTGGTCGAGCATCTCTGCGCGATCGTCGGCCGGCCTCGGGCGCCGCGCCGCGCACCACGCGCGCAGCACCGACTGGACCTCGACGTTGAGCGCCTGGCAGTGGGCGAGCTCGGCGCGCAGCGAGGACATCGCCGAGAGGTCGGCGATGCGGCGATGGAAGAAGAACTGGGCGAGGATGCCCCAGTAGTAGGTGTAGTCCCAGATCACCTTCACCGGCAGCACTTCGGCGTCGCCGAAGATCGGGTACTGGCCTTCGTAGAGCGCGAGCGTGCTCTCGTAGAACGAGTGGAAGATCTGGTCGTAGACCTTGGCGTGCGCCTCGACCGGCCGGCCGGCGAGGTCGCGGCCGACGAGCTCGGTGATGTAGGTGTTGGCGATGGCGATGAAGTCGCTGCCCGGCGAATAGAACGGGTCGAGGAACAGGCCCGCCTCGCCGGTGATCGCCCATCGATCGCCCGAGAACAGCTGCTTGCAGCCGTACGAGAAGTCGCGGAAGAAGGCGAAGTCCTGGAGCCGGTCGCGCTTGTCGTCGAGCTCGTCGAAGACGCGCGGCTGGAAGCGCTCGAGCCAGTCCATCGCCTTGGCGAAGGTGTTCATCGACTCGAGCGGATGCATGTCGGCGTCGGCGACGATGCCGACCGAGTGCGAGCCCGACGAGAGCGGGATCAGCCACACCCAGTAACCCGCGCCGACGAGGTGATTGGTCGACAGCCACCGCGCTGGCGGGTCGCAGCGGCCGCGCCAGGCCGCGTCGCTCGACCAGTCGTCGACCGAGATCCGGTCCTTCATGCGGAACCAGACCGCATTGGCGCGGTGCCCGTTCGGCTCGGCGAGCTCGAGCTTCTTCTTGATCAGGCCGGCGCGGCCGCAGGCATCGACGAGCCAGCGCGACTCGACCTCGTGCCGCGCACCGCCGGCGCTGTAGCTGACGCGGTGCGGCGTGTCGCCGGATCCGATCGCGATGTCCTTCACCAGCGCACCGTCGACGAAGGCGATGCCGCGCCTGGCCGCTTCCTCGGCGAGGAAGTTCTCGAAGATGCCGCGGTCGAGCTGGTAGCTCGGCACCGAGAGATAGCGGCTCGCGCCGATCTCGGTGACGCGGTCGATGTCGCGCCGGCCCTCGCTGCTGAAGAAGCGAAAGCCGAACTTCTTGAGCTGCCGCTCCTGCAGGTGCGCCTTCAGGCCGAGGACCTCGCTGAAGTAGTTCGCGCCGATCTCGACCGTCGACTCGCCGACCTTGTGCGTCGCCTCCGGCACGGGATGCGTCCGGCGCTCGACGACGAGGATGTCGAGCGCGGGATGCGCCTGCTTGAGCTGCATCGCGAGCGTCAGGCCGGCCAGGCCACCGCCGGCGATCATGACGTCGCGCCGGCTCGCCTGTGCGCTCGGGTCCGCGGAGTCGGTGGTCGTCATCGCGGCATGATGCCCGGTCGCGCGAAAGCGCGCGTCAGCCCGCGATCGGCGCGAGGCGCAGCGCGAGCGACGCCGACAAAGGCATCGTCAGCGTCTCCTGCGTCGCGCCGGCGAGCGCCTCGAAGAACGGCAGCGCATCGGCCATCGCGTTGCCGGCGAGCGCGCGCGCCGCCGACGAACGCAGCGCTGCTGCCCCGGCGGGGCCGCTCTGCAGCGTCAGATCGAAGGCCGCGCGCGTCCGTGGGCCGCGCGCCGGGGCGAGGACGAGCGCGGCGGCGAGCAGGCCGTCGCTCCTGGTCACCGTCGACAGCGCGCCGACTGCCTGGACGTCGAAGGCGACGAGCAGGACCGCGTCGCCATCGGCGGCGCATTGCGTCGCGGCCTCGAGCAGGCCGGCGGCGAAGCTGCGGTCGAAGGCGGTCAGCGCCGTGCTGGTCGCGTGGCAGCCGGTGCCGATCGTCCAGTAGCCGGCGGCGGCGTTGTGCACCGAGTTGTGGAAGCGCGTCGGCGAGAGCTGGGTCGGCGCCGTGGCCAGCGTCGTGCACATGTAATCGTTGACGGCGAGGTCGCCGTGCGCCGACGTGAACACCGACGCCAGCGTCTTCGGATCGCGATCGGCATCGCGCGCGGCAGCGCTCGCGACCTCGAGCGCGAGGGCGACGCTGTCGGGCGCGCGGCGCCGCTCGGCCGGCGCGAGCAGATCGGGCGACGGGCGCTTCAGCGGCGGGTCGACGGCCGCGCCCGCGCCGCCGAACGCGGCCCGTGCGACGTCCCAGCCGGGCAGCGTCGGCGCCCAGAAGGCGATGCCGTCGACGAAGAAGCGCAGCGTCGTCGTCATGCGCGGCTTCGGCGCGTCGTCATCGCGCGTCCCGGCCGAGCACGAGCACGCAGTTGCTGCCGCCGAAGCCGAACGAGTTGCTGAGCGCGACGCGGACGTCGGCCTGCGCCGGCGCGAGGCGGATCTGCGGGCCGCAGGCCTCGTCGAGCGTGGCGCTGTTGACGGTGCCGGGCAGAAAGCCCGTCTCGATCGCCAGCAGGCTGACCGCGGCTTCGACGATGCCCGCCGCGCCGAGCGTGTGGCCGGTGAAGCCCTTGGTCGAGCTGGCGTGCACGCGCGCCGGGAACCGGCGCGCGATCAGCGCGGCCTCGACCTCGTCGTTCTTCGCGCTCGCCGTGCCGTGGAGATTGACGTAGTCGACGGCCGCGATGTCGATGCCGGCGCGCGCCAGCGCATCATCGAGAGCGGCTTCCGCGCCGAGCCCTTCGGGATGCGGCGTCGACATGTGATGCGCGTCGCTCGATTCGCCGTAGCCAAGCAGCCTCAGGCCGCCCTCGGCACGCGCGTCGACGCGCTCGAGCAGGGCGAAGCCCGCCGCCTCGCCGATGCTGATGCCGTCGCGCGCGGCGTCGAACGGGCGGCAGGGCGACGGCGAGACCAGCTGCAGCGCGTTGAAGCCGAACAGCACACTGCCGCACAGCGTGTCGACGCCGCCGACGATCGCCGCGTCGACCAAGCCGAGCCGCAGCATGCGCTCGGCGGCGGCGAAGACCTTGGCGCTCGACGAGCACGCCGTCGAGACCGTGACGCACGGGCCTTCGAGGGCGAGCGCGTGCTGGACGAAGTTGGTCAGCGAATGCAGCGTGTGGACGAGCGGGTTGCGCTGGCCCTCGGGGAAGCGGCCGTCGGCGTCGAGCGCGCGGTAGGCGCCTTCGGTCGCGCCGATGCTCGAGGTCGAGGTGCCGAGAACGAGCGCGACCCGGGCCGCGCCGTGGCGCTCGCGCGCGGCGTGGGCGGCGTCGAGGAAGTCGTCGCCGGCCAGGCCGAGCCAGGCGAGGCGGTTGTTGCGGCAGTCCCAGTCGGCGAGCGGACGCGGCAGCCGCTCGGACTCGACGCCCTCGACGCGGCCGATCCAGGTCGCCAGCGGGGTCGGGCCGAAGTCGTTCGGGCGCAGCGCGCTCCGATGGCCACTCAGCGCCGACAGCAAGGCGGCCTTGCCTCTGCCCGCCGCGGTCGTCGTCGTGTAGGCAGTGATCTGGATCGGGTCGATGCGCTGCGCCACGGTGCGAAAAGGGCAAGAATGGTGCCCATTATCGTGGTGAATCCATAGCGGAGCGCCCAGCGTACAGGACACCATGACGACATCACGCAGCGGCAGCCTCGCGATCGGCTGGGTCGAGCAGGGCCTCGTGCCCGACCGGGTGATCCGCCTCGGCATCCGCCGGCTCCTGAAGGAGCGGCTGGTCGAGATCGGCGACGGCGACGCCGAGGGCTCGGCCGAGATCGAGGAGGCATTCATCGCCAAGCTCGCGGGCTCGGCGGTCGCGCTCCTCACCGACAAGGCCAACGAGCAGCACTACGAGGTGCCGGCCGAGTTCTTCGCCCGCGTGCTCGGGCCGCACCGCAAGTACAGCTGCTGCGAATGGCGCGACGGCACGGCCACGCTCGCCGACGCAGAAGCCGCCGCGCTGGCGACGACCTGCGAGCGCGCCGGCCTCGCCGACGGCCAGCGCATCCTCGAGCTCGGCTGCGGCTGGGGCTCGCTCACCCTGTGGATGGCCGAGCGCTACCCCGCGAGCCGGATCACGGCAGTCTCGAACTCCGGCTCGCAGCGGCGCTTCATCGAGGCCGAAGCGGCGCGGCGCGGGCTGGCCAACGTCGAGGTGATCACCGAGGACGTCAATCGCTTCGAGACCGCGGACCGGTTCGATCGCGTCGTCTCGGTCGAGATGTTCGAGCATCTGCGCAACTGGCCCGAGGCGTTTCGCCGCGTCGCCGGCTGGCTCGTGCCGGGCGGACGCTTCTTCATGCACGTCTTCGTCCACCGCTCGACGCCCTACGCCTTCGTCGACCGCGACGAGAGCGACTGGATGAGCCGGCACTTCTTCTCCGGCGGCATGATGCCGAGCGACGACCTCGCCCTGCGCTTCCAGGACGACCTCGCGCTCGTGCAGCGCTGGCGCTGGAACGGCGGGCACTACGCGAAGACGTCGGAGGCCTGGCTGCAGAACATGGACGCCCACCGCGACGCGCTCTGGCCGCTGTTCGAGTCGGTCTACGGCAAGGACATGGCGTCCGTGTGGTGGGTGCGCTGGCGCCTCTTCTTCCTGTCGTGCGCCGAGCTTTTCGGCTACGAGGGCGGTGAGTGCTGGCGCGTCTCGCACTACCTCTTCGCGACGCGCGAAGTGCCTGCGAGCGCCGCATGACGCCCTTCGCCTCCGCCGCCCTGCTCGGCTTCGCCGCCGCGCTCGCCCTCGCCCTCGGCACCTGGGTCGCGAGCCTGGTGCAGCGCGACGTCAGCCTCGTCGACCGCATGTGGTCGCTGCTCATCGCCGCGCCGGCCGCGGCCTACGCCTGGGTTCTCGTGCCGGGCGACGACCTGCGCTTCAAGGTGATGGCGGCGATCGTCGTCGTCTGGGCGGTGCGCCTGGCGATCCACATCTCCTGGCGCAACTGGGGCCACGGCGAGGACAAGCGCTACACCGTGATCCGCGCCCGCAACGAGCCGAACTTCGCGCTCAAGAGCGTCTACCTGATCTTCGTGCTGCAGGCGGTGCTGGCGTCGCTGGTGTCGTTGCCCTTCCTCGCGGCCGCGGGCAACCCGGCGCCGTGGACGACGATCGACACGATCGGCGCGGCACTGGCGGTCATCGGCTTCGTCTTCGAGGTGGTCGGCGACCAGCAGCTCGC
>JBBRZP010000102.1:0-13063 GCA_038236565.1 Burkholderiales bacterium
GAACCGGCGTTACATGCAGCTCGAGGGCCTGCAAACGCTGAGCGATACTGTTCCCACTCGGCTGTCCGCTGTGGCCCGCTGAGTACCGCGCATCTCAGCTCTTCCGGGCTGGGGACTTACACCATGCGCTGGGACACGACCTTCTTCAGTGGCAAATGCAATCGGCAGGCTCGGCCAGCCGCTCTGGTCCCTTCAACCGCCCATCAACATCAGCGGTTCGGCGGCGGCACCCGGCCATTTGCTGCCGCACGCGAAGGCGTGGCCCATGACTCCTTCAGGCTGGCTCCCGCCGTTCGTCCTAAGTCGTCAATGAATAGCGGCGGACATTGACACTCCGTGCCGACAAGCTCGCTTCCCACTGGCTGTCTTGGCAATGGCGATGCCGTCCATTGTCGGATGAATCCTTCCCGCCGTTGCGGCGCAAAATCGCGTCACTACCCTTCGGAAATTGCATGGCAAAGCGCGGTCACCTCGAACAGCGTCCTTGGCTTCGGGAACCAGGCTGGCCCCTGCTTGCCGCCGTTGGATCCCGGCGCACGTTCACAGTCTCGCTAGCAAGCCTCGGCGTCGCCGGTCCCACTAGTACAGTAACACGTAAGTAACGGAACATGAATACACTCCACGAATCGCCAATTGGCTCACGGGGGTGTGCTCATGCGCCAGACCGAACTGCACTTGACCGAAAGGGATCGATCGGTTGTCGACAAGATCCGAGCCAAGGGCGTCCATCATTCTCGCGAAGTCAACCGCGCGCACGCGTTGTCGTGCCTGGATCGCGGCATTGCCGAGGCACAGATCATGGAAGTGCTGGGCATAGGACGAACTGCCTTGTGGCGGACTCGAGCGGCGTACCTGCAAGGCGGCGTCGATCTGGCGGTGTTCGACGTTGCACGCTCGGGCCGCCCGCTGCAGTACGACACGGATGCACAGGCTCGGGTGACGGCGTTGGCCTGCTCGGCGCCCCCGAAGGGTCGCCAGCGCTGGACGATCGCAGAGCTCGAGCGTGCCGCGCGCCAGGAATCAGGCCTTGGCACAGTGAGCCGCGAGACCGTCCGGCGGATGCTAAAAAAAACGATCTCAAACCCTGGCGACGGCTGATGTGGTGCATCGGCACGCTGACCGAGGAGTACCGCCGGCGCATGTACGGCCTGCTGGCGCTTTACGCCAAGCCGCTCAAATCCGACGAGCCCGTGATCTGCATTGACGAGAAGAGCCTGCAACTGCTTGCGCACAGTCGCGAGCCGCTGCCCATGGTGGCCAGCGCAGCGGCCAAGCAGGACTACGAATACATCCGCAAGGGCACGACCAACCTGTTCGTGGCGGTCGAATCCAAGGCCGGCCGGCGCGTGGTCTCGGTGAGCGAGCACCGCGGCAAGACCGACTTCGTCGGCTTCGTTCAGACCCTTCTCACCGACACCTACGCGACGGCCCGGCGCGTTCATCTCGTGCTGGACAACCTGAACATTCACTTCAAGAAATGCTTCGTCGATGTGTTGGGCAGGCCGGCCGCTGGCGCACTGCTGCGCCGGGTGCTCTTCCACTACACGCCCAAGCATGCGAGTTGGCTCAACATGGCAGAGATCGAGATCGGCATCCTCAGCCGCCAATGCCTGAATCGCCGCATCCCGACACCACAAATCCTGCAACGCGAAGTCGATGCATGGCAGAGCGACCGCAACACCCTGCGCAAGACCATCCAGTGGAAGTTCACGCGACAGGATGCAGATCGAAAGCTCGGGTGCCATTACGTTCCGAAACTTACGTGTTGATGTACTAGGACACTTGCGCAGCACCCCTCGAAGCTGCGTCGCGTCGGCTTCCTCGAGATCGGACCAAGTTGGAAGGATGGCGTGGTCGCGGCCCTGCGCGAGAAAGGATGGGTGGAAGGTAGGAATTTCCTTGTCGAGCAACGTAATGCCCAGGGGCGAATCGAAATGCTAGCGGCTCTTGCGAAGGAGCTTGTCCAAGCAGGCGTCGAAGTGATCGTGGCGATAGGACCCAACGCAACGAATGCTGCGAAGCGAGCAACAGCGACGGTCCCCATCGTGTTCGTCGCGGCGGACGCGGTGATCAATGGTTTGGTCACCAACCTCGCGCAACCAAGCGGAAACGCAACTGGTTATTCGAGCAGAACAACGGAACTCAATGCGAAAGGATGCTCTCTGTTGAGAGAAGCAAAGCCGGGTTTGCGCCGCGTCTGTCTGCTCCAGACCGCAGAAAATCCGCAGTTCCGTTTGTATCGTTCCAATTTTGACGACAGCTGCCGAGTGCTCGGTCTTTTGCCGATTTACGCCAATGTTGGCTCGGTTGGGAAGATCGGCGACGCTATCGCTCAGGCTGCCCGAGACCAGGCTGAAGGGCTAGTCTTGATACCCGACACCTTCACGAACACGAATCTTGGTGAGATCATCCGCTTCGCGCTTGCGGCCCGATTGGCGCCAGTGAGCTCATCGCTTGTCTATGCCCGCGAGGGCGCGCTCCTCGCTTACTCAGCGGCGGACGAGCCCGAGTTGCTGGTCGCAGACTACGTCGACCGCATCCTGCGTGGCGCGAAACCCGCCGCATTACCGGTGCAGCAACCCACTCGGTTCGGGCTGGCCGTCAATCTCAAGAGCGCTGCGATCTTGGGTATCAGCATCCCCGCGTCGCTGCTCATTCGAGCGACTGAAGTAATCCAATAATTTGATGCAGTGCGGCGCCTAGTACGCCGCCCGTCCCGGCTCAGCTTGCAGGATCACGAAGTGTGAGGGCACGAGCTCTATCGACCAAGCGTGCGCTGGTTGTCGGCTGCGGGCGGACGGACTGCGGCGACTACGGTCGAACGCATCAAATCCGATGCCTGGGACGTGAGGCCGCTCATTCCCAAGCAGACATTCGGGCCGATTACGGCCGGCAGGTGAGTTCGTCACCCGTTCCCGAGCGGCCGCTAAGGTGAACAGCAGTCATCGGCAGTCGCGTGCCAAGTGTCGCCAACGGGTCGGGTGTTGCCATACAGCTCGCGCAGTCGAGTGACCGGTGTCCGCGGCGTACCCGGCACTCGTTGAGCTGTGCACGACCCGACCCGCGCTCCGTCCGGCGTCCGCAGAAGTGCAAGACAGTCCGGCGCACCACACGAACGAATCGAACGGCGCTCGCGCGATTGCGCGCGCCCTGCCTCACTTGCCGACCGTCACCCAGCCGACCTCGAGCCAGTTGTCGGCGCGGTGCACGACGTTGACGTTCGAGCGCGCCGCCCACGGGATCACCTGGCGATGGAGAGGCAAGGTCGCGTACGAGTCCTTGAACTCGCGCAGCGCCGCCCTGACCATCTCCTCGCGCTTCTTCGGATCGGGCTCGACGCTCGTCTGCGCCGCCATCGCGTCGAACTTGTCGTTCTTCGCGTGGCCGTAGTTGTAGAAGCCGATGCCCTTTTCGCCCGCGTTGTTGCGCATCACCGGCGTCAGGACCTGCTCGGCGTCGGTCGAGGCGCCGCCCCAGCCGAGCATGTACATGCTGAAGTCGTACTTCTCGAGGCGTGGAAAGTAGGTCGAGCGCGGCTCGGACTGCACCTTCACCTTGACCTTCACCTGCGCCCACATCCCCGCGAGCGCGATGCAGATCTGCTCGTCGTTGACGTAGCGGTTGTTCGGGCAGTTGAGCTGGACCTCGAATCCTTCCGGATAGCCGGCGTCGGCGAGGCCCTTCTTCGCCGCGGCCTGGTCGAAGGGCAGGCGCGCCTCGATGGCCGCGTCGTCGTAGGCGCCCGCCGGCGACGGCGTCATGCCGCCCGTCGGATAGCTCTGGCCCTGCATCAACTTGGTCTTCAGGGTCTGGATGTCGATCGCCTGGTAGAGCGCCTTGCGAACGCGGATGTCCTTGAACGGATTCCTTCCCTTGACGCTGCTGTAGAGAAGCTCGTCGCGGCCCTGGTCGAAGGCGATGAAGAGGATCCGGTTCTCGCGCCCGTCGATCACCTTGACACCGGGCGTGCTGCGCAGCCTGGCGACGTCGCGCGGCGCAGGGTCGAGCACTAAATCGATCTCGCCCGAGACGAGCGCAGCCAGGCGCGTGGCGTCGTTGCCGATCGGCGTGAAGACGATGTCCTGGACGTTGCCTTCGACCTTGCCCCAATACGCCGGATTCCTCCTGTAGACCGTCTTGATGCCTGGCGCGCGGCTCACCAGCATGTAGGGACCCGTGCCGTTGGAGTGCAGCGAGGTGAAGAGCTCTTCCTTGTTCTTGAAGTCGAGCGGCTTCTCGGACTTGTTCTTCTCACTCCAGCCCCTGCTCATCATCCAGAGCGAATCGAGGTGCTCGAGGAAGATCGGATTGACCGCCTTCAGCCTGAACTCGACGGTGAGGTCGTCGATCTTCACCGGCATGCCGACGCCGGCAGCGTAGTTGTTGATCTGCGAGGTCGGCTGCTGGGCGCGCAGCACGGAGAAGACGACGTCGTCGGCGTTGAACGGCGAGCCGTCGTGGAACCTGACGCCGGGCCGGAGCTTCGCGCGCCAGACCAGAGGCGAGACCTGCTGCCATTCGGTCGCCAGGCACGGCACGATCTTCAGCTGGCGATCGCGGGTCGTCAGGCGCTCGTACACCTGGCCGTTCATCATGTTGGTCATGGACTCGTTCTGCGAGTGCGGGTCCATGGTCTGCGGATCGCCCTGGCTGGCCCAGCGCAGGGTCTGGGCGTGCGCGCCGACGGCGAACAGCGCTCCGGCGAGCGCGAGCGGGACGAATCGATGCATGCGATGCTCCGGTGCGGACAGCGAAACGCCGGCAGTGTAGGGCCGCCCTCGGGCGGCGCGAGCGTTACCGGAAGCGCGACTGCGCGACGGTCTGCAGTTCGCCGGGCAGCGAGCTCAGGTAGGCGGCGATCGCCTTGATCTCGGGATGCGTGAACGGCCGGGCCATGCCCATCATGATCGCGTTGCTGCGGCCGACGACGGCGTTGTGGTCCGTCTGGTAGGCCTTCAGCGCCTGGTACAGGTAGTCGGGATACTGGCCCGCGAGCTTGGGGTACGACGCGTCGATCGGCTTCGAGAAGTTGGCGCCGTGGCACGACGCGCAGTTGGCTTGCGCCAGCAGCTTGGCGACGTTCTCGGGCGCGGCCTGCGGCTGTGCCGGCGCGGCTTCGGCGCCGGCCTTGCCGAGCTGCTCGTAGTAGGCGGCGACGTCGGCCATGTCCTGGTCCGACAGGGACGTCGCGATCGCGCGCATGCTCGGATGCCGGCGCTCGCCCTTCTTGTAGCCGACGAGCGCGGCGACGATGTACTTCGCGTTCTGGCCGGCGATCTTCGGCACCGTGTAGATCTCGGGGAAGCTCGCCTGGTAGCCCGGGATGTTGTGGCAGCCGATGCACATCGCCACCTTCTTCTCGCCGGCAACGGCGTCGCCGGCCTTGGCATCCTGCGCGCGGGCTGCGCCGCCGAGGCTGACGGCGAGAACGGACAGGGCGATCGCGAACGACGAGGTCATCGGCTGGGTCATGGCAAGGACGAGGGGATGCGCGAGCGCGCAAACCGAGAATTATAGGGTGCCCCTTATACTGAATCGACGCAGTGCTCCGGGCAATCCATGAAGTTCAAAGGCTCTGAAAACTACGTCGCCACGCCCGACCTGATGCTCGCCGTCAACGCCGCGGCGACGCTCAAGCGCCCGCTGCTCGTCAAGGGCGAGCCGGGCACCGGCAAGACGATGCTCGCCGAGGAGGTCGCGACAGCGCTCGGCATGCCGCTGATGCAGTGGCACATCAAGTCGACGACCAAGGCGCAGCAGGGCCTGTACGAGTACGACGCGGTGAGCCGCCTGCGCGACAGCCAGCTCGCCGGCGTCGAGGGGAGCGACAGCGGCGCGCGCGTCAAGGACATCCACAACTACATCGTCAAGGGCGTGCTCTGGCAGGCGTTCACGGCCGACGAGCCGGTCGTGCTGCTGATCGACGAGATCGACAAGGCCGACATCGAGTTCCCGAACGACCTGCTGCGCGAGATCGACCGGATGGAGTTCTACGTCTACGAGACGCGCGAGCTCGTCAAGGCCAAGCACCGGCCGCTCGTCTTCATCACCTCGAACAACGAGAAGGAGCTGCCCGACGCGTTCCTGCGCCGCTGCTTCTTCCACTACATCAAGTTCCCCGACGCCGACACGATGAAGCAGATCGTCGGCGTCCACTTCCCAAACCTCAAGAAGGAGCTGCTCGGCGCCGCGCTCAAGAACTTCTACGACGTCCGCATGTTGCCCGGGCTCAAGAAGAAGCCGAGCACGTCGGAGCTGCTCGACTGGCTGAAGCTTCTCGTCGCGGAAGACATCCCGCTCGAGGCGCTGCAGAGCAAGGACGAGAAGGTCGCCGTGCCGCCGCTCGTCGGCGCGCTGCTGAAGAACGAGCAGGACGTGTCGCTGTTCGAGAAGCTCGTCTTCATGCAGCGGCACAACCGCTAGAGGCGGCGCAGATCCGTGCATCCGGTTCGTCCCGTCACGCTGGCGAGCGAGCACCTCCGGCTCGAGCCGCTCGGCTTGCAGCACGTCGAGGGCCTGAAGCGCGCCGCGGCCGACGGCGAGCTCTGGACGATCCGGGTCACCAGCGTTCCCGAGCCCGACGACACGCGCGGCTACATCGAGCGTGCGCTGCAGGGCTTCGCAGAAGGCAACAGGCTGGCATTCGCGGTGATCGACGCGGCGAGCGGCGATGTCATCGGCTCGTCGAGCTATCACGACATCGTGCCGGCGGTCGAGCGCCTCGAGATCGGCTACACCTGGTACGCAAAGAGCCGGCAACGCACGTCGGTCAACGCCGGGGCCAAGCTGCTGCTCATGAGCCACGCGTTCGACACCCTCGGTGCGCAGCTCGTCGGCTGGCGCACCGACAACTTCAACTTCGCCAGCCAGCGCGCGATCGAACGCCTCGGCGCGCGCCGCGACGGCGTGCTGCGCCATCACGCGCTGCGCCGCGACGGCTCGGTGCGCGACACGGTGATGTACAGCATGAGCGTCGGCGAATGGCCGGAGGCGCGCGCCGAGCTGCAGGCGCGACTGGCAAAGGAGCGCAATTGACGACGGCCGGATCGACAGCGCCTTGAACTCCGTCCGTCTCGCGCTCGTCCGCCATCTCGCCGGCCGGCTCTCTGCAGGAATGCTCGTCGCCTGCGCGTTGCCGCTGCCGGCCGTCGAGCTCTCGATGCTCTCGGCCGGCGCAGTCGAGCCCGGCATCCGCCTGGCGCTCGCGGCGTTCGAACGCAGCAGCGGGCACACGGTGAAGATCGACTTCGCCGCGGCGCCTGCGCTGCGCGCCGCGGTGCGCGCGCCCAGACCGTCGGCCGACGTCGTCATCCTGACGCAAGGTGTGCTCGACGAGCTCAACGCGAACGGCGCCGGCCCGGTCGGCCCCTTCGCGCCGGTCGGCCGCGTCGGCGTCGGCGTCGCCGTGCGGCCCGGCAGCGATATGCCCGACGTGTCGAGCGCAGAGAGCCTGAAGGCCGCGCTCGCGAGAGCCGACAGCGTCGTCTTCAACCGCGCCTCGACCGGTCTCTACGTCGATCAGATGCTGCGCAAGCTCGGCGTCTTCGACGCCGTCGATGCCAAGTCGGAGCGCCTCGCCGATGGCGCGTCGGTGATGCGGCGCCTCCTCGCCGGCCGTGCCTCGCACGAGTTCGGCTTCGGCGCAATGACCGAGATCGGCCTCTTCCGCGACCAGGGCCTGAAGCTCGTCGGTCCGCTGCCGGCGTCGCTGCAGAACTACACGACCTACGTCGCCTTGCCGTGGCCCGGCGCGACACCGGCCGAGCCGGCGCGCGCCGAGGCCATCGCGGCGCTGATGCGCTATCTGCAGGGCGCCGAGGCGCGTGCGATGTTCGCGGGCGCGGGCATCGACGCGCCCCGATGACAGGAGCCGAGACAGTGACGACCCCCTCGACGCGCGCGACTTCAGCGCCCCAGCCTTCGGGCGACGACCTCGGCTACCTGCGTCACCCGACATTGCACGGCGACCGCATCGCCTTCGTCTGCGACGACGACCTCTGGACCGTGCCGGCCTCCGACGGCGTCGCGCGCCGACTCACGGCGGGGATCTCGGAGCCGTCGACGCCCTGCTATTCGCCCGACGGCCGCTGGCTCGCCTTCGTCGGCCGCGACGAGCAGCATCCCGAGGTCTACGCGATGGCGGCCGACGGCGGCCCCGCGCGTCGCCTCACCTGGCTCGGCACCGACACGCTGGTGCGCGGCTGGACCGGCGACGGCCGCATCGTCTTCGTGACGACGCAGGGCCAGCCGTTCTTCCGTAACCACCACGCGTTCACGATCGACCCGGCCGGCGGCGCCGCGCAGCCGCTGCCGTGGGGCCAGGTCAACCACATCACCTTCGGGCCGCGCGGCGCGACCGTGATCGGCCGCAACACCGCCGATCCGGCGCGCTGGAAGCGCTACCGCGGCGGCACGGCGGGCCACCTGTGGATCGACGTCGAGGGCGCCGGCACCTTCCGGCGCATGAAGGAGCTCGAAGGCAACGTCACGAGCCCGATGTGGCTCGGCGACCGCCTCTACTACCTCTCCGATGCCGAAGGCGTCGGCAACCTGTACTCCTGCCGCGCCGACGGCGGCGACCAGCGCCGCCACACGGACCACGCGACTTTCTACGCGCGCCACGCGCAGAGCGACGGCCGGCGCATCGTCTATCAGTGCGCCGCGCGTCTGTGGCTGTTCGACCCGGCGAGCGACACGACGCGCGAGCTCGACGTCCGCACGCCGGCGCATCGCGCCCAGGCCGCGCGCCGGTTCGTTCCCGCGGTCGATCACATCGAGTCGTTCCGCGCTCATCCTGCCGGTCACTCGCTCGCCTTGATCGCGCGCGGCCAGCTGTTCACGATGGCGCATTGGGAAGGCGCCGTGCATCGCTTCGCCGAGGCAGAGGGCGGACGCCTGCGCCACGGCCAGTGGCTCGGCGACGGCACCGGTGTCGTCGCGGTCGGGGACGCGAGCGGCGAGGAGCGCGTCGTCGTCTTCGCCGGCGGCGCGGCACGGCGGATCGATGTCGACACCGGCCACGTCACCGCCCTGCGCGCGGCGCCGCAGGGCACGCGCATCGCGCTGGCCAACCACCGCAACGAGCTCTGGGTCGGCGACGCGGGCGGCGACGGACCCGAGGCGCTGCGCCTCGTTGACCGCAGCGACTTCGGCCGCGTCACGGACCTCGCCTGGTCGAACGACGGCGCCTGGCTCGCGTACGCGTTCGCGACGAGCACGCGGCACACCGCGATCAAGCTGCTCGAGGTCGCGTCGGGCACGACGACGCTGGTGACCCGGCCCGAGTTCCGCGACTGGTCGCCGGCGTTCGATCCCGACGGCAAGTACCTCTGCTTCCTCTCGCTGCGAACTTTCGATCCGGTCTACGACAGCGTCCAGTTCGAGCTCAGTTTTCCGCGCGCGGCGCGGCCCTACCTGATCGCGCTGCAAGCCGGCGGACGGCCGCCGTTCGACCCGGATCCGAAGGGCTTCAAGACCGACGGCCCGCGCGCTGATGCCGAGGCGATCGCGGCCGCGCCGGGTCCGCTGCGCGTCGACCTCGACGGCATCGCGTCGCGCGTCGCCGCGTTTCCGGTCGCCGAGAACCGCTTCGGCCGGATCGCGCCGGCTGCCGGCGGCAAGGTGCTCTGGACCGTGCTCGCCATCGTCGGCGCGCACGGGCGCGGCGGCCACAAGGAAGACTCGGGCCGCCTCGAGGTCTTCGACTTCGGGACCCAGCGCGTCGAGACGCTGGTCGAGAAGGTCGACGCCTTCGACCTCGCCGCCGACGGCGCGACCGTCGTCGTCCGCGATGGCAAGCGGCTGCGTGCGCTCGCGGTGCGCGCGTCGGGCTCGCGCAAGGGCGATACGCCGTCGTCGAACGACGGGCCGCCGTCGCGCAAGACTGGCTGGCTCGACCTCGAGCGCCCGCGCGTGTCGATCGAGCCGCGCGCCGAGTGGCGCCAGATGCTGCTCGAGGTCTGGCGCCTGCAGCGCGACCAGTTCTGGTCGGAGGCGATGTCGGGCGTCGACTGGCCGGCGGCGTACACGATGTACGCGCCGCTGGTCGAGAGAGTCTCCACGCGCGCCGAGCTCTCCGACCTGATCTGGGAACTGCAGGGCGAGCTCGGCACGTCGCACGCCTACGAGATGGGCGGCGACCATCGCAAGCCGCCATCCATTGCTCTCGGCTACCTGGGCGCCGACACCCGCTTCGACGCCGCCGATCAGAGCTACGAGATCACGCGCATCGTCGGTGGCGACCCGTGGGACGCGAGCGCCGATTCGCCGTTGAACGCGGTCGGGGTCGAGGCGAAGGTCGGCGAGCGCATCGTCGCCGTCGGCGGCCAGCCGGTGTCGGCGAGCGTGCCGCCGCAGGCCCTGCTCGTGCATCAGGCAGGAACGAAGGTCGAGCTCACGCTGAAGGCCGACGCGTCGGCCGGCGCAGCGACGCGCCAGGTCGTCGTCTCGACGCTCGCCGACGAGGTGCCGGCGCGCTACCGCGAATGGGTGGAGACAAAACGCGCCTGGGTCCACGCGCAGTCGAAGGGACGCGTCGGCTACCTGCACCTGCCCGACATGATGGCCGCCGGCTTCGCCGAGTTCCACCGCTACTTCGCCGGCGAATGCGACCGCGACGCGCTCGTCGTCGACGTCCGCTACAACCGCGGCGGCCACGTCTCGCAGCTGCTGCTCGAGAAGGTCGCGCGCAAGCGTGTCGCCTACACGCTGTCGCGCTGGTCGAAGCCGACCTCGTATCCCGAGGAAGCCGTCAACGGCCCGGTCGTCGCGCTGACCAACGAGCACGCGGGCTCCGACGGCGACATCTTCTCGCACTGCTTCAAGCTGATGAAGCTGGGGCCGCTCGTCGGCACGCGCACCTGGGGCGGCGTCGTCGGCATCTGGCCGCGCCACACGCTCGTCGACGGCACGCAGACGACGCAGCCGGAGTTCGCCTTCTGGTTCAGCGACGTCGGCTGGGCGGTCGAGAACTACGGCACCGATCCCGACGTCGAGGTCGACAACGCGCCGCAGGACGCCGCCGCAGGCTGCGACCGGCAGCTCGAGGTCGCCGTGCAGACGGCGCTCGAGCGCGCGGGGCATCCGGCCGCGCCCGAGCGCGACTACGGACCGCGGCCGGTGCTCGCGCGAAAGACGATCCCGCCGCGCTGAAGATCGCGGCGACGCGACTTGGCCGTGGCGATCAGCTCGGCTGCTTCACCGTCCGCAGGTACGGCTTCAGGGTCTTGAAGCCGGCCGGGTATTTCTTCTTCGCGTCCTCGTCGGACACTGACGTAGGGATGATCACGTCGTCGCCCGGCTTCCAGTTCGCCGGCGTCGCGACCTGGTGCTTCGCCGAGACCTGGAGCGCGTCGAGGACGCGCAGGATCTCGTCGAAGTTGCGCCCCGTCGTCATCGGATAGGTGAGCATCAGCTTGACCTTCTTGTCGGGGCCGATGACGAAGACCGAGCGCACGGTGGCGTTGTTGACGGCGGTGCGCCCGTCGGCCGCGACCTCGTCGGCAGGCAGCATGTTGTAGAGCTTGGCGACCTTCAGGTCGTGGTCGGCGATCATCGGGTACTTGACGGTCGCGCCCTGCGTCTCCTCGATGTCCTTCGACCACGCGCTGTGCTTGTCGACCGGGTCGGCCGAGAGGCCGATCAGCCTGGCGTTTCGCTTGGTGAACTCGGGCTCGATCTTGGCCATGTAGCCGAGCTCGGTCGTGCACACGGGCGTGAAGTCCTTCGGGTGCGAGAAGAGGATCGCCCACTTGTCGCCGATCCACTCGTGAAAGTGGATCCTGCCTTGCGTGGTGTCGGCTTCGAAATCGGGCGCGGTGTCGTTGATGCGCAGGGACATGGTGAGACTCCTCGTTCTGTCGCGGGGGTGAAAGTATGCGCGAGCCGTCACCGCAGTTCCCGGCGCGGGCTGGATGGGCCATGATGGCGACGCCGGCACGACCCGGCCGGTCGCTGCCATCGAAGGATCTTCGCCATGAACCTGACGCGAGCGCTCACCGTGTTTGTCGTGTTCGCCGCAGCCACTTGGCCCTGCGCCGCCGTGACCTATTCGTTTTCCGGCTTTTTCGGCGAGGTGCCGCCCGCGGGTCCGGTCGATGGCGTGGCGACCTTCAGCCTGTCCGTCGCCGACGTCATCAGGTCTGACAGCTTCTTCCCGGCGACTGCCTTGACGACCTGCACGGCGCCCGTGACCCCTTGCGCCGGCTTGAGCTTCTTCGTCGACGCCCAGGCCTCGGGGCTGGAGCCCTTTCCAGGCGTGCAAGCCCTGCTGTTGACTTCCGTCGGCGGCTTCGGCTTTTACTACTACTTCCCGGCACCGGCCTTCAGCACGTCGGGAAGCTATTCCGAACTTTTCGATGTCGACCGGGCCCGGCTTGTCGTTGCCGTTCCGGAGCCTGGCACTTCCGTGCTGCTTCTTGCGGGTATCCCGATGCTGATCGCTGCGAGGCAGCGACGCAGGCGCCGGACGCCAAGTGTCGCGCTCGGCGCGCCGAGCTGATCCGACTCAGCGCGCCGCGCCCGCCTCGTACCAGCGCCCGAGCGCGGCCCGCTCGGCATCGGTGATCTGCGTCGCGTTGCTCATCGGCATCAGCTTCAGCACCACCACCTGCTGGTAGAGCTGCTGCGCGTGGGCATGGATCTCGTCGGCGGAATCGAGGCGCACGTTCTTGTTCGCTACCTGCGCGTTGTGACAGAGCTGGCAGCGCTGCTGCACGATCGCCTGGACCTCGGCGAAGCTCGGCGGCGGCAGCTTCGCGACCGCCGGCTGCGACGCCGGCATCAGCACGCCGACGGTCGCGACGATGACGAGCGTGCCGACGACCGCATAGCGCCACGGCACCGGGCGCCCTTCGACCAGCGCCTTGTGGCGCATCACGAACGACACCCGCACCAGCGCGCCGGCGAGCATCAGGACGACGAGCACCAGCCAGTTGTACTTCGCGCCGTAGGCGAAGCCGTAGTGGTTGCTGATCATCGTGAACACGACCGGCAGCGTGAAGTAGGTGTTGTGGACGCTGCGCTGCTTGCCGCGCTGGCCGTGCACCGGATCGACCGGCCGGCC
>JBBRZP010000103.1:0-12972 GCA_038236565.1 Burkholderiales bacterium
AAGGACACCAAGTACCTCATCAACCCGACCGGCCGCTTCGTCGTCGGCGGCCCGCAGGGCGATTGCGGCCTGACGGGGCGCAAGATCATCGTCGACACCTATGGCGGCGCGTGCCCGCACGGCGGCGGCGCGTTCTCCGGGAAGGACCCGTCGAAGGTCGACCGCTCGGCGGCCTACGCGGCGCGCTACGTAGCCAAGAACATCGTCGCCGCCGGCATCGCCCGGCAGTGCCAGATCCAGGTGGCGTACGCGATCGGCGTCGCCAAGCCGATGAACGTCACGGTCTACACCGAAGGCACGGGCAAGATCTCCGACGAGAAGATCGCGGCGCTGATCAACGAGTTCTTCGACCTGCGGCCCAAGGGCATCATCCAGATGCTCGACCTGCTGAGGCCGATCTACGAGAAGACGGCCGCCTACGGCCACTTCGGGCGCGACGAGCCGGAGTTCACGTGGGAGCGGACGGACAAGGCTGCGGCGCTGAAGGCGGCCGCGGGGCTCTGACCGACGCTAGAACTTGCCGTGATCGAGATAGGCCTGGCGCGGATCGACGCCTGACAGGATCGCCGCCCGCACCTTGTCCTCGGTCTGCATCGCCGCCGTCGCGGCATCGACGACCTCGGCGGCGATCGCCTGCGGGATGACGACGATGCCGTCGCAGTCCGCGAGGGCGTAGTCGCCCGGCCGGACGACGACCTGGCCGAAGCTGATCGGCTCGTCGTAGGCGACCGGGACCCAGGCGCCGACGATGTCGCGCGGCGTCGCCTTGTCGCAGAACACCGGGAAGCCGAGGCGACGGATGAACGCCGTGTCGCGGCAGCCGCCGTCGACGATGTAGCCGCGCACGCCACGAAACTGGAGCGTCTCGGCCGAGAGCTCGCCCATCAGCGCGCGCTCGCTGTCGTGGCCCTGCGTCATGACGACGTGACCGCGCGGCGCGAGCGCCAGCAGCTCGGTCCAGCGCAGCAGGCTCTCGTGCGCGGAGACGGTCTTGTCTGGCATGCCGCGCACGGTGAACACCGGCCCGGCGCAGACCATGTCGCGGTCGAGCGGCACGATCGACGGCGGCAGGATGCAGTCGGCGATGCCGCGCGCGCGCAGCGTGTCGAAGACGACGCCGGTGTAGCAGCGGGCGAGGCGCCCGGCGAGCGAGTCGTCGAACGAGGCGGTGGTGTCGGTCATCGCGGCTCCTGGATCGACCGTCACTCTAGCGAACGGCGCGGCATCATCGCCGGATGTCCGCCACGTCCGCGAAGACGCCCACGCTCGACGACCTGCGCCGTTATGCCGTCGCGCGCACGCTCTTCAAGCCGACGACGCTGGCGCGCGCCATCGACAAGCTCGGCTTCGTCCAGGCCGACCCGATCCGCGCACCGGCGCGCGCGCAGGACCTGATCCTGCGTCACCGCGTCGCCGGCTACCACGCCGGCGATCTCGAGCGCCGCTACACGCGGCTGAAGATCGAGGAAGACGCCTTCGTCAACTACGGCTTCCTGCCGCGCCGCCATCTCGCTCTGATGCATCCGCGCACCGTGAAGCAGGCATGGACGGCGGCGACGAAGCGAAAGGCCGCCGACGTGCTCGCCTTCATCCGCGAGCACGGGCCGACGCACCCGCGCCTGGTCGAGTCGCACTTCGCCCACGGCCGCCGCATCAACGCCTGGGGCGGATCTGGCCTGGCGACGACGCACCTGCTCGACGGCATGCACTACCGCGGGCTCCTGCGCGTGCAGCGGCGCGACAGCGGCACCCGCATCTACGCCGTGGTGGAGCACGTGCCCGGCGACGACACCCGGGCTGCCCGCGTCGAGCGGGCGACGGCCCTGCTCGACCTCGTCGTGCGCAAGTACGCGCCGCTTCCGGCGTCGAGCCTGGTCTATCTCGTCCGGCTCCTGCGCTACGGCGCGCCGCATCTGCAGCCCGAGACGAAGCTCGCGCACTCGGTGCTGCGCGAGCGGCTGGCGAGCGTCGAGGTCGATGGCGTCGTCTGGTACTGGCCGGCAGACGAGACGCCGCGCTCGCACCGCTGGAAGCTCGACGACCGCGTGCGCCTGCTCGCGCCCTTCGATCCGGTTGTCTGGGACCGGCGCCGCTTCGAGATGCTCTGGGGCTGGACCTATCGTTTCGAGGCCTACACGCCGGCGCCCAGGCGCACGCTCGGCTACTACGCGCTGCCCCTGCTCTGGCGCGATGCGGTCGTCGGCTGGGCGAACGCGTCGGTGCGCGAAGGCCGGCTCTCGATGACGACGCACTTCGTCGGCGCCGCGCCGAAGGATCCGGCGTTCAGGCCCGCGTTGAAGGAGGAGCGCGATCGCCTGGTCGAGTTCCTCGGTCTGTAGCGGCTCTCAGGCGTGGCTCGCGGCCCGGCCGAGCGCCATCAGCTCGTCTGCGCTCAGCTTCGGACCGTCGAGCGTGACGCGCTGGTCCTGCGTCTCGGCGGTGCGAAAGCGCGCGATCACGGGCTTCAGCTCGTCCTTGATGTAGCGCTCGTCGTAGCCGTTGAAGAGATGGCCGACGAGGCCGCGCTTCAGGTCGCTCGTCTTCATCGCCCAGTCAGCGATCGGCAGCGTGAGGTTCATGTTGCAATGCATCATGATCCCCATGTTGTGGTGCGCGGTGTGATGCCGGCGGATCGTGTTGACCAGCGGCATCCGGCGCACGAACGAGTTCTCCGGCACGTGACAGCAGAAGTGGAAGGTCTCGTACACCATGTAGTGGCCGATCATGGTGACGAAGACGACGTAGCCCGCGTTGGGATTGATCAGCACCGAGGCCAGCCAGCCGAAGAAGCCGCCCATCACGGCGAGCACCATGAGCACGCGCCACGGGAAGAAGACGATGCGGAACTCCTGCACCGTGTGGATCGTGGGGTCGCCGTCGGTGAAGTACTGATGGTGCTGGCGGGTGTGCCGGTCGTAGATCGCACGCAGCGCGAAGACGTCGATCAGCCGGTGCATCACGAACTTGTGCATCGCCCATTCGACGAAGTTGCCGGCGATCGCCACCGGCACGATCAGCAGCCATTCCCAGGTCGCCCCCTGCATGCGACTGACGCACCAGGCGATCGCCGAGATGCCGGCGGCGTACATCACGCCGACATGGAGCAAGCCGTTGTACCAGGGGCTGATCTGGGCGACGTACTGCTGCCTGAACTTGCGCTGTCTCTCGGTCATCGTCATGGTGGAAGGCCCCTCTTGCGCCCGATCTGCGCCTTGATATATTAGAAGTCGATCACACGGACTGTCAAGGTGGCGATGAACCAGCGCGCGTCCGTCATCGACTTCGCACCGGCACCGAGCCTTACCGACCGCGCCTACGCCGAGATCGAGGAGATGATCGTCACGCTGAAGCTCGCACCCGGCAGCCCGATCTCGGAAATCGATCTCTGCGTCCACCTCGGCATCGGCCGCACGCCGATCCGCGAAGCCCTGCAGCGCCTGGCGCGCGAACGCCTCGTCGCGATCTTCCCGCGCCGCGGCATGCTGGTCTCGGAGATCAACGTCACGAGCCAGCTGAAGCTGCTCGAGACCCGGCGCGAACTCGAGCGGCTGATCGCGCGCAGCGCCGCTCGGCGCGCCACCGACGACGAGCGAGAGCGCTTCCGCGCCATGGCGACCGCGTTCGAGGCCGCCGCCAGGGCGAACGACGACGTCACCTTCATGCGCATCGACCGCGACTTCAACCTCCTCTGCTCCACCGCCGCGCGCAACGAGTTCGCCGCCGGCGCGATGAGCCTGATGCACTCGCTCTCGCGCCGCTTCTGGTACCTGCACTACAAGCAGGCCGCCGACATGCCGCAGACCGCCAAGCTGCACGCCGACATTGCCCGGGCCATCGCCGCAGGCGACGAGGAACGCGCCACCAAGGCGAGCGACCGGCTGCTCAACCTGATCGAGAAGTTCACCCGCAGCACCGTGAGCCCGTAGAGGCCGCGGCATCACCACCAAGGAGACCGCATGAACACGCAACGCAGAAAAGTCCTGCAAGGCCTCGGCGCCGCCGGCGCCGCGCTCGCCGCGCAACCGTACCTGAGCTTTCCCGCGATCGCGCAGAACCGGCCGCTCAGGATCGGGATCATCGCGCCGAAGGCAGGCATCGCCGGCACGATCGGCGAGTGCGGGCTGCGCGGCACGATGTTCGCGCTCGACCGCATCAACGCCGGCGGCGGCATCGCCGGGCGCAAGGTCGAGCTGATCGTCGAGGAGGAGACCAATCCGAAGGACTCGATCGAGCGGCTCCGCAAGCTCGTCCTGCAGGACAAGGTCGACTGCGTCCAGGGCATCGTCTCGTCTGGCGTGAGCCTGGCGATGGGCGCGGTCGCCGAAGAGATGAAGGCGCTCACGATCTTCTGGGACGGGACGACCCAGGACGGCGTCAACGAGACCATGCCCAACCCGCGCTACGTGTTCCGCAGCACCGACAACGAGTGCGAGGCGGTGATGGCGTCGCTGCTCGCGATCAAGCACTGGAAGGGCAAGTTCGCGACCGTCGCCGGCATCAACCCCGACTACTCGTACGGGCGCAACAACTTCGCCGCGTTCCAGGCGCTGCTGAAGAAGTTCGGCGTCGAGCACAAGGTCGTCGCCGACCAGTGGCCCAAGGTCGGCACGCTCGACCTCACGTCGCACGTCGCGGCGCTGAAGGCGGCCAAGCCCGACCTCGTGTTCTCGTCCCTGCTCTTCGCCGATCTGCCGGTCTTCATGAAGACCGCCCACGGCGCCGGCCTGATGGACGGCAAGACCAAGTTCGTCTTCCCGGCCGCCGGCTTCCAGCACACGCTCCTGAAGAAGGAGTTCACGCCGGAGGGAATGATCTTCGGCCACAACACGCTCTACTTCAACCTCGAGAATCCGTCGCCGCTGCAGAAGCAGTTCGTGCAGGAGTACGAGGCCAAGTACAAGGACTACCCGCACTGGGAGGCCGACCGCGCCTACTTCGCGATGCAGATCTATCGCGCCGGCGTCGAGGCCGCCTACAAGGCGAAGAATGCCTGGCCGGGCCAGGAAGACGTCATCAGCGCGATGGAGGGCCTGAAGACCGAGTCGCTCGGCGGCCCGGGTGCGATGAGGAAGGACCACATCGCCGACCAGACCTTCTACCAGGGCATGACGACGCACGCCAACCGCTTCGACTTCGCGACCATCACGGACGTGACGAAGATGTACTCCGACCAACTGCAGAAGCCGCAAGGAACCGATTTCTGGAAGTGGATCGAGACCGCGCAGATCAAGCTTTGATCATTTGACCTCCTTCTTCGACGTCCTCATCGGAGGCGTGTTCCACGCCTCCGTGCTTTTTCTCGTCGCGGCCGGGCTGCAGCTCGTCTTCGGCGTGCAGCGCATCGTCAACCTCGCCTGCGGGTCGTTCTACGCGCTCGGCGCCTACTTCGGCATCACCGCCGTCAACTGGACGGCTGCCCACGGCGCGCCGGGCTGGTCGTTCCTGCTGGTGCTGATCGCGTCGGGCGTCGTGCTCGGCGCGATCGGCCCGTTCATCGAGCGGCTGCTGCGCACGGTCTACCGTCGCGACGAGGCCTTTCAGTTGCTGCTGACCTTCGCCCTCGTGCTGATGTTCCAGGACGTGCTGCGCTTCTTCTGGGGCGCCAATCCGCAGCAACTCGGCAACCTGTCGATGAGCTACGGGAAGGTCAGCGTCGGCGAGGTCTCGTTCCCGACCTACAACGTGCTGGTGATGGCGGCGAGCCTCGCGATCGCCGTCGCGCTCGGCCTGTTCCTGAAGCGCACGCGCTATGGCCGCATCCTGCGCGCCACCGCCGAGAACCGCGAGATGGCGGAAGCACTCGGCGCCGACGTCAAGAAGATCTACGCCGGCGTCTTCACGCTCGGCACGATCCTCGGCACGGTCGGCGGCGCGCTCGTCGTGCCGACCGCGGCGGCATCGCTCGACATGCCCGTCGAGCTCGTCGTCGAGGCCTTCGCGGTCGTCGTCATCGGTGGCCTGGGCAGCATGCGCGGCGCGCTCGCCGGCGCTCTCGTCGTCGGCCTCACGCGCGCGCTCGCGATCACGTTCTACGCCGAGCTGGAAGTGCTGGCGATCTACGTCATCGTCATCGCGGTGCTCGTCGCGCGGCCCGCAGGCCTGTTCGGCAAACCCGTCGAATGAGCGCGCCGCGCAGCCGCGTCGCGCTCATCGCCTTCGTCGTCGCGACGATCGCGGTGCTGGCGGTGTTCCCGCGCGTCGCCGAGCCGTACTACGTGACGCTCGTCCTGCCCGCGTTCGCCTACGCGATCGCGCTGCTCGGCTTCAACCTGCTCTTCGGCACGACCGGCCTGCTCTCGTTCGGCCATGCGCTCTTCGTCGCGATCGGCGCCTACGCGGCGGCGGTGCTCACGAGCAAGCTCGGCGTGCGCAGCTTCGAGGCGATCGTGGCGATCGCCGGCGTCGTGTCGGTGGTGGCGGCGATCCCGGTCGCGCTGCTCGCGGTGCGCTACGTGCGCATCTTCTTCGGCATCCTGACGCTCGCCTTCGGCATGCTGTTCCATTCGTTCCTGTTCAAGTTCTACAGCCTCACCGGGGGCGACACCGGCATCCGCGTGCTGCGCCCGACGCTCCTTGGCCAGGAGTGGAAGGAGCTCGACAAGACCGCGTTCCTGATCGGCCCGTTCTACTACGCGTGCCTGGCGCTCGTCGTGGTCCTCGGCTTGCTGATGTGGCGCATCGTCCACTCGCCGTTCGGCCTGCACCTCGCCTCGATCCGCGAGAACGCACGCAAGGCCGAGTACCTCGGCGTACGCGTGCGCACCTTCCGCCTCGTCGCCTTCCTGATCTCGGCCTTCTACGGCGCCATCGGCGGCGCGATCCTCGCCATCAACACCGGCCAGGCCGACCCGGAGCTCGCCTACTGGACCCACTCCGGCGAGCTCGTCTTCATGACGGTGCTCGGCGGCTTCGCCAACTTCTTCGGCCCCATCCTCGGCGCCTTCGCCTTCATCTTCCTGAAGTCGGAGCTGATGGGCGCGACCCAGTACTGGCGCTTCTTCCTCGGCGCGACGCTCGCCGTCATCGTGATCGCCTTCCCGCGTGGCCTGATGGGCCTGGCGAGCGATGCCTGGAAGCGGGCGGTGAGGCGATGAGCGCGCTGCTCGAAACCGTCGGCGTGAGGAAGGCCTACGGCGACTTCGTCGCCCTCGACGGCGTCACGCTCTCGGTCGCCGATGGCGAGACGGTCGCGATCGTCGGCCCCAACGGCGCCGGCAAGACGACGCTCGTCAACGTCCTCACCGGCCTGCTCAAGCCGAGCGAGGGCGTGGTCCGCTTCAAAGGCGAGGACATCGCCGGCATCGGCCCGGTGCTCCTCGCCCAGCGCGGCATGGCGCGCGCCTTCCAGCTCGTCCACATCTTCCCGGCGCTGACTGTGGGCGAGACGATCGCCGTGGCCGTCGTCTCGCAGACCGGCCGGAGCTGGCAGCTCTTCGCCTCGCTGCGCCGCGACGCCGCCCTGTGGACGACGGTGCGCGACGTCGCCGCGATCTTCGGACTCGACGGCAAGCTCGACTCCGAGGCGCGCCTGCTCTCGCAGGGCGAGAAGAAGCTCCTCGACATCGCCAGCGCATTCGCGCTCGTGCCCGAAGTGATCCTGCTCGACGAGCCGACCAGCGGCGTCTCGAGCGGCGACAAGCACGGGATCATGAAGACGCTCGTCGATGCGGCGAAGCGTGCTGGCGTGAAGGCGATCCTCCTCGTCGAGCACGACATGGACCTGGTGGCCGAGTACTCGACCCGGATCGTCGCGCTGCAGGCCGGCAAGGTCCTCGCCGACCGCGCACCCGACGACTTCTTCGGCGATACGGAGCTGATCGCGTCGGTGATCGGCAAGCGCCGGCCGGCGCCGCCCGCGCGATGAGCACGCTGCTGTCGCTCGACCGGCTCGTCGTCGAGATCGAGACGAGCCGCATCCTGCGCGCGATCTCGCTCGAGGTCGCCTCCGGCCAGCTGGTCTGCCTCGTCGGCCGCAACGGCGCCGGCAAGACGACGACCTTTCGCGCGGTCATGGGAATGATCCGGCCGGTCTCGGGCGAAATCCGCTTCGACGGGACGTCGATCACGCCACTCGCGACGCACCGCATCGCCCAGCTCGGCGTCGGCTACTCGCCCGAGGAGAGCCAGGTCTTCGGCGACCTCAGCGTGGCCGAGAACATCGAGCTGCCGACCTGGACCCGCCCCGGCGGCCGCAACGCGAAGACCCGCATCGACCTGGCCTACGAGATCTTCCCCAAGCTGCGCCAGTACGCGATGCGCGGCGGCAACCAGCTCTCGGGCGGCGAGCGCAAGATGGTCTCGATCGCGCGCGCGCTCGCCCTCGACCCGCGGCTGCTGCTGCTCGACGAGCCGTTCGAGGGCCTCTCGCCCGCGATCATCCCGAGCATCAGCGACGGCATCGCCTCGATCCGCCGGCTCGGCCACGGCGTGCTGATGGCCGAGTCGAACGTGCACCATATCCCGGAATACGCCGACCGCTTGTACGTGCTCGAGCGCGGCGAGATCATCTGGCACGGAAAGCCCGGCGACAGCTATCCGCCGGACGTGATGCGCGTCATCGGCGACTCGACCTGAGGCGCCGACGCACGCCGCTTTCTGCAGGAGACTGTCCCATGCCCAAGATCCTCACCCAGGCGCAGATCGACACCTTCCATCGCGACGGCGACGCCGCGGCGCTGCCCGAGCGCGCCGCGCCATGAGCGTGCCGATCAGCGCCGACAAGGCGCAGCGCTTTCGCGAGATGCACCTCGGGCCGAAGCTGCTCGTGATCGCCAATGCGTGGGACGCCGGCAGCGCGCGCGTCTTCGAGGCCGCCGGCATCCGCGCCGTCGGCACCGGCAGCGCCGGCGTCGCCTTCAGCCACGGTTACCGCGACGACGAGCGCATCCCGCGCGGGGTGATGCTGCATGCGATCGAAGAGATGGTCCGCGCGGTCGACGTGCCGGTGACGGCCGACATCCTCGCCGGCATGGGCGACCGGATCGAAGCCGTCGTCGCGACGGTCAAGGAGGTGATCGCGCTCGGCGCGGCCGGCGTCAACATCGAGGACAGCTCCGACGCCGGCGGCGCGCATCTGCTCGATGCGGGTTACCAGACCGAGAAGATCCGAGCCGTGTGCGCCGCGGTCGAGGCGAGCGGCGTGCCGATCGTGGTCAATGCGCGCACCGATCCGTACTGGCTCAAGCTCGGCAGCGAGCCCGAGCGCCTGAAGACGAGCATCGAGCGCGCGAACCGCTACCGCGAGGCCGGCGCGCACTGCCTCTTCGTGCCCGGCGCAGTCGACCGCGCGACGCTGAAGACGCTGGTCGCCGAGATCGCCGGGCCGATCAACATCCTCGCGATGCCGGGCTGTCCGCCGCTGGCCGAGCTCGAGGCGCTCGGCGTGCGCCGCGTCAGCGAAGGCTCGGGGCCGATGCGGGCGAGCCTGATGCTCGTCCGGCGCATAGCGCGCGAGCTCATCGAGAGCGGCACCTACACGCGCTTCCACAGCGACGCGATCCCGTACGACGAGGCGAACGCGCTCTTCCGCCATCGCGACGAGGGCCTGTCGCGGTGAAGTTCCGCGCCGCCGTGCTGAACCAGGTCGGCGTGCCGATGACCATCGACACGCTCGAGATGGCGCCGCTCCGCCCCGGCGACGTGCTCGTGCGCCTGCACGCGAGCGGCCTCTGCCACACCGACCTCGAGGTGATCCAGGGCACGCTCGCCTACCCGCTGCCGATCGTGCTCGGGCACGAGGGCGCGGGCGTGGTCGAGGCGATCGGCAGCGCGGTGAACCAGGTGCGCGAAGGCGATCACGTCATCTGTTCGTGGAACCCGCACTGCGGCCACTGCTTCTACTGCGAGCGCGGCGTGCCGATCCTGTGCGAGCCGTACAAGCGGCACGAGCCGAGGGGGCTGCTGCTCGACGGCACGTCGCGGATGAGCCGCGACGGCACGCCGGTGCATCACTACTTCGTCACCTCGACCCATGCCGAATACACCGTCGTGCCCGAGTCGGGCGCGATCGCGATCGCGAAGGAGATGCCCTTCGACCGCGCCTGCATCATCGGCTGCGGCGTGATGACCGGCATCGGCGCCGCGGTGCGCAAGGCCAAGGTCGCGCCCGGGTCGAGCGTGCTCGTGATCGGATGCGGAGCCGTCGGCCTCAACGTGCTGCAGGGCGCGCGCCTGGCCGGCGCGGCGCGGATCATTGCCGGCGATGTCGGCCCAGCGCGCCTCGCACGCGCACGCCAGTTCGGCGCCACCGACGCCGTCGATGTGACGAGCGCGACGGCGCTCGACGAAGTCCGTGCGCTCACGGGCGGTCGCGGCGCCGACTACGTCTTCGAGGCGGCCGGCCACGAACAGGCGTTCCGCCTCGCCGTCGAAGCGGTGCGCCCGGCCGGCGAGGTCGTGTGGCTCGGCAAGATCAACGTCGACGCCGAGGTCGCGTTCCGCTGGGGCTCGCTGATGGGCGAGAAGCGCATCGTCCGCTCGAGCTACGGCGACGCGATCCCGAAGCGCGACTTCCCGTGGATCGTCGATCAGTACCTCGCCGGCAAGGTGATGCTCGACGAGCTCATCACGCGCCGGATCGGCCTCGACGAGATCAACGACGGCTTCGCCGACCTCGCGAGCGGCGTCGGCACGCGCACGGTCATCGAGATGCCGTGAGCCATCCGCCGCTGGCGCCGGGACATGTCGACGCGCCGCATCGCGTGTTCGCGCTCGGCGACCTCCGGCTCGAATCGGGCGAGACGATCGTCGACTACCGGCAGTCGTTCGTCGTCCACCGCGAGCTCGACGCCGATCGCTCGAACACCGTCCTCGTCTGCCCGGCGCTCACCGCGACGCACCACCGCCTCGACTTCCTGATCGGTGCCGGAAGGCGCTCGACCCGGCGCGCGGGTGCGTCGTCGCCACCGATCCGATCGGCAACGGCTTGTCGACCTCGCCGTCGAATTCGTCCGCGCAGCCGGGCATGCGCTTCCCGCGCTTCGCCCTGCGCGACATGGTCGCGGCCCAGCATCGGCTGCTCGTCGAGCACCTCGGCATCGAGCGGCTGCATGCCGTGGTCGGCGCGTCGATGGGCGGCATGCAGCGCGCTCCGCGCGATCGTCGCGCGGGCGCTCGTCCTCGCGCCGCCGCTCGACATCCTCACTCCGGCGCCCGCGGCGCGCGGTGCGGCGGCTTGCATCGCGGCTGCGCGCTTCGTCGAGATCCCGTCGCCGCTCGGTCACCTCGCGACGACGAGCACGCCCGCCGCCGACGCCGACTTCCTCAACCGGGAAATCGGCGAATTCCTCGCATGAGCGGCACGCGGGCCGCTCAGCGCCCGCGTGCCGCGAGCAGCGACTCGGCCACCTCGATGAAGCCGCGGCCACGATCGAGCGTGGTCATGTATGCCGGCCACTGGCGCAGGCGGTCGGCGACGTCGGCGATGTTGGCGACGCCGACCGACAGCGCGAACGCCTCGAACATCGGCTCGTCGTTGGTCGAGTCGCCGACGTAGAGCCAGCAGTCGCGCTCGGCGTCGAGGTCGCGGCCGAAGAGGCGACGCACGATCCAGGTCGCGCCCGTGAGCTTGCTGTGCGCGCCGAACCATCCGTTGACGTGGATCGAGCTCACCGTCGCGCTCATGCCTTCGTCGCGCATCACGGCGCGCACGCGCTCGATCGCGGCCGCGTCGAGATGGCGGAACTCGGCGTGGTCGATCGCGATGTCGGTGATGCGGCCTGCGCTGTCGTCGGAGAGCGTCGCGCCCGGCACCTCGCGCAGGATGCGCTCGGCGACGGCGCGCAGGCGCACGGCGTTGGCGGCACGCATGGCCGCGTCGTCGGCGAACTCCATGCGCACGCCGCCTTCAGCCGCGGCGTCGGCGATCAGGGCGACGGCACCGTTCTCGGCGACGATTGCCGCCAGCGGCGTCGTGAGCGCTATCGGCCTGCTCCAGCCCGCGGACCGGCCGGTGATGGCGACGACCGGAAGGCCCGCCTCGCGCAACGCCGCCAGGGCGGCGACCACACCCATCGGGATCGCTCCTTCGGTCGTCAGGGTGTCGTCGATATCCGTGAGGACGCCGCGCAGGTGCGCTAGACGCTGCGGATCGCAGCGCGACCACGGCAGCACGTGCGAGGGGATCACGCGATCGATGATAGAGGCGTCGCCCGACGAAAGCGACGCGGCGCTCGGCGCACCGTGATCTCGTCCCGGTGCATCGGCGCGAGGTGCGCGAGCAGGCGGTTCTGGTCGGCGACCGGGATGGCGCGCGCGTCCAGCGCATCGATACCGGGATCACGGCGACGAGACGTGGGAGCGTGATGTGCGTCACGACTCCGGGGCATGTCCGACCCTTGCCGCTGTCGGCGCGTGCGCGACGCTTGAACGGGCACGAAGCCGATCGCACACGAGCGCGCCGCGCCCGCTACAATTCCTGCTTCCGAGGAGCGTTGCAAGGCCCGGTGCGCTCGCACCGGCCCCAGGCTCGGAAGGCTGCAAAGCGGACCAGGTCGATCGGTTCGCGCCACTTGCAACCGCGCTCACCCGCACGATGGCCGTCGTGGGTGAGTCTCGACTCCCTTCAGACGTGTCGCCGGGCGGGTTCTGCACCACAACGGAACCTCACATGAACGCCGTACTGAAGCCCAAGACCAGCGCCTCGCACATCGTCGCCGACATCAAGCTCGCCGACTGGGGCCGCAAGGAAATCCGCATCGCCGAGACCGAGATGCCCGGCCTGATGGCCATCCGCGACGAGTTCGCGAAGGCGCAGCCGCTGAAGGGCGCCCGCATCACCGGGTCGCTGCACATGACGATCCAGACCGCCGTGCTGGTCGAGACGCTGCAGGCGCTCGGCGCCGACGTGCGCTGGGCCTCGTGCAACATCTTCTCGACGCAGGACCACGCCGCCGCCGCGCTCGCCGCGCGAGGCACGCCGGTGTTCGCCTACAAGGGCGAGACGCTCGCCGACTACTGGGACTACACCCACCG
>JBBRZP010000104.1:0-12905 GCA_038236565.1 Burkholderiales bacterium
CCAGACTCGGCGGGAACAACCTATTGACCATCAACATCTAGCTGACCGTCACTTCGCCGACCGGGATCAGGCTCATCAGTCCCGATGGCGTCGCCGCCGTCTCATCGATCGCATCGGGCACGGTGTCGCGCGGCAGCGGCAGCGTGTCGTCGCGGCGCGCTTCGTTGCGAACCGAGACGAGCATCGCCTCGGCGCGCCGCAGGGCGTTGGCGATGGTCTCGTTCGGCTTCATCTGCACCGAGCCGACGTTGAGCGCGACGCGGGCGATGCGCGGCGCGACCTGGCGGTCGTCGAGCCGGGCGATGATGCGCGAGACGACGATCTTCGAGTCCGCGAGCCGTGTGCGCGGCAGGACGGCGGCGAACTCGTCGCCACCGAGCCGGCCGGCGACGTCGCGCCGGCGCAGCGTCTCGCGCAGCGCGGTGCCGATCTGGCGCAGCGCCTCGTCGCCGTTGGCATGGCCGAGCAGCTCGTTGACGCGTTGCAGGCGGTCGACGTCGAAGACGATGAGCGTGGCGGCATCGCGCGCGGCCTCGACGGCGCGCTCGGCGAGCTCGTGGAAATGGCGCCGGTTCGGCAGCCGCGTCAGCGCGTCGACGTCGACCAGGTGGCGGAGCTTTCGTTGCGAGGCCATCAGATGCGCGATCCGGCGCTCGTGGTTCATCACCAGCGCGAGCTGGGTCATGAGCAGGGCGACGACGGTTGCCGAGATCATGGCGCCGAGGCCGACGTCGGCGGGCGCGAACATCGGAGTGAGGTAGGCGATCGTGACGGCGAGCCAGGCCGCCTGCACGATCGCGCTGGCGACCAGCCCGAGGCGCAGCGTGCGCAGGGTCGTGCTGGACGCGAAGTCCTCGAGCCGCGAGACGGCGACCGCGGCGTACACCGTCAGCGCGAACGAGCTCGCTGCGAACATCTCGGGCGACGAGGCGAACTCGAACGGCGCGAGCCAGGTGCCGCCGGTGACGAGCGCGCCGAGGGCGAGCGCCATCCGGTCGGCCCATTCCGGAACGCGTGTCGCACCGCGCGAATAGAAGCGCCGGATGCCGCCGAGGGTGACGATCGGCCACTGCAGGACGCACAGCGCCGCCACGAGCGCGCCCTCGCCGATCGGATCGACGGTCGCCTGCAGGACGAGCCCGACCGCCAGGTTCACGTTGGCGGCGAGCCACCAATACGAGCCGCGCCGGCTCTGCTGGCGAAGTCCCATCGAGGCCGCGGCGCCGCTCGCCAGCAACAGGGCGGCGGCGAAAGCGGCGAGAAGGCTCGGAGGGTGCAACGGCATCTCGAAATTCTAGGCAGGCGGACTTGCGCGCAGTCGATCGAAGAGGCATGCGCGCGAGCACCGGCCGAGGATTCCGTTACGAATTGGCACGCGTCGCGCGACTCGTACACTCGGGATTTGTCCCGCTCTTGGTCACCCGCCTGCCCGTGCGCCCCGTCAGCGCCCCGATCCTCGACGCGTTCTGGCGCGCCGCCGCCTACTGCCTGCATCCGAAGGTGATCGCCGCGTCGCTGCTGCCGCTGGCGATCGTCGGTGGCCTGGCCACGGTGCTCGGCTACTTCTACTGGGAAGGCGCCGTCGCCGCCGTGCGCGCGACGCTCGACGACTGGTCGCTGCTCGACGCGCTGTTCGCATGGCTGCGCTCGATCGGCGGAGGAGGCTGGGCGAGCGTCGTCGCGCCGCTGATCATCGTCGCGCTCGCGCTGCCGGTGTTCGTCGTCGCCACGCTCCTCGTCGCCGCGCTGGCGATGACGCCGGCCATCGTGCGCCTCGTCGTGAAGCGCCGCTTTCCGATGCTCGACAAGCGCCACGGCGGCTCGTTCTGGTCGAGCCTCGCGGGCTCCGCGCTCGCGACCCTCGTTGCGCTCGTCGCCCTCGTGATCAGCATCCCGTTCTGGCTCGTGCCACCGCTCGTCCTCGTGATTCCGCCGCTGATCTGGGGCTGGCTCACGTACCGCGTTCTCGCCTTCGACGTGCTCGCGACCCACGCCAGCCGCGACGAGCGGCTGCGCCTGATGCGCGAGGAGCGCTGGCCGCTGCTCGGCGTGGGCATCGCCTGTGGGCTGCTCGGCGCGGCGCCGTCGCTGCTCTGGGCAATGAGCGCGCTCACGCTCGTGTTCGCGCCGTTCCTGATCCTGGTGTCGATCTGGCTCTACACGCTGATCTTCGCCTTCTCGTCGCTCTGGTTCGCGCACTACCTGCTGGCGGCGCTGCAGCGGCTGCGCAGCGAGGACGACGCGGCCGCGGCGATGCCGCGAGAGACGCCCGGCGGCGCAGCGCCGGACGTGCCGATCGACCCTGCGACACCTTCCTGGCGGAGCGCGCGCGCATGAACATCGGCCTTCTGATCGTCGGCGACGAGATCCTCTCCGGCAAGCGTGCCGACAAGCACCTGCCGAAGGTGATCGAGCTGCTCGCGGCGCGCGGCCTGTCGCTCGCGTGGGCGCGCTACGTCGGCGACGATCCCGAGCGAATCACCGCCGACCTGAAGGACGCCTTCGCGAGCCGCGACATCGTCTTCTCCTGCGGCGGCATCGGCGCGACGCCTGACGACCACACGCGGCAGTGTGCCGCCGCGGCACTGGGACGGCCGCTGGCGCTCCATCCGCAGGCGCGCGACCTCGTGCTCGAGCGCATGCGCGACCAGGCGATCGAGCGCGGCGTCCCGTACGAACCCGACCGCGACGACAACCGGCATCGCCTCAACATGGCGGTGTTCCCGGAGGGCGCCGAGATCATCCCGAATCCGTTCAACAAGATCGCCGGCTTCGCGGTGCGGTCGGGCCAGGGAGGCGTGTTCTTCGTCCCCGGTTTCCCGGTGATGGCGTGGCCGATGATCGAATGGGTGCTCGACACGCACTTCCGCGCGCTTCACGTCGCGGTCGCGACCAAGGAGCTGTCGGTGATCGTCTTCGGCGCCATGGAGGCGTCGCTGACGCCGTTGATGGAATCGATCGAGGCCGGGTTCTCCGGCATCAAGGTGTTCAGCCTGCCGAGCGTCGACCATCCTCAATGGGGGCGACACATCGAGCTCGGCGTCAAGGGCGATCCGGAGCGGATGGCTGCGGCATATGCGCGGCTGCTCGAGGGCCTCGAGACGGCCGGCGCGGCGCTTGGCCCGGAACTGGTGCGCTAGAGATAAGATGCACCGCGAATGTGCATGACGATGCACCGCCCGGACGTCCCTCGCGGGAGCCGCACTGGCATGCTTTCTGCTAAAACCTGTGCGCGATTTTGGGGCCCTCAAGGGCTGCCATTGCCTCGCAGAACCTCCGTCCCCTCCAAAACGAAGTCCCCGGGAGATTGATTGAATGGCCAAGACCGTCGCTGACGTGATGAGCATGGTGAAAGACAGCGAAGTCAAGTTCGTCGACTTCCGCTTCACCGACACCCGCGGCAAGGAGCAGCACGTCACCGTGCCGATCTCGGCCTTCAGCGAAGAGAAGTTCACCGGTGGCCACGCCTTCGACGGCTCGTCGATCGCCGGCTGGAAGGGCATCGAGGCCTCGGACATGCAGCTCATGCCCGACCCCGACACGGCCAACATCGATCCGTTCTTCGAAGAGCCGACGCTGATCCTCACCTGCGACGTCGTCGAGCCGGGCGACGGCAAGCCCTACGAGCGCGATCCGCGCTCGCTCGCCAAGCGCGCCGAGGCCTACATGAAGGCATCGGGCCTGGGCGACGCCGCCTACTTCGGCCCCGAGCCCGAGTTCTTCATCTTCGACAGCGTGCGCTGGCAGGTCGACATGTCGGGCTGCTTCTGCAAGATCGAGTCGGAAGAGGCCTCGTGGAACACGGGCAAGGAATACGAGCACGGCAACTCAGGCTACCGGCCGACGGTCAAGGGCGGCTACTTCCCCACCCCGCCGATCGACTCGTTCCAGGACATGCGCTCGGAGATGTGCCTGATCCTCGAATCGCTCGGCATCCCGGTCGAGGTCCATCACCACGAAGTCGCCCAGGCGCAGATGGAGATCGGCACCAAGTTCTCGACCCTGGTCCAGCGCGCCGACTGGCTGCAGCTGCAGAAGTACGTGATCCAGAACGTCGCTCACTCCTACGGCAAGACCGTGACCTTCATGCCGAAGCCGATCGTCGGCGACAACGGCTCGGGCATGCACGTGCACCAGTCGGTCTGGAAGGGCGGCAAGAACCTGTTCGCCGGCGACGGCTATGCGGGCCTGTCGGAGTTCGCGCTCTTCTACATCGGCGGCATCATCAAGCACGCGCGCGCCCTCAACGCCATCACCAATCCCGGCACCAACAGCTACAAGCGTCTCGTCCCGGGCTTCGAGGCGCCGGTGAAGCTGGCGTACAGCGCCAAGAACCGCTCGGCTTCGATCCGGATCCCGTACGTCGCCAACCCGAAGGGCCGCCGCGTCGAGGCCCGCTTCCCGGATCCGCTCGCCAATCCGTACCTCGCCTTCACGGCGCTGCTGATGGCCGGCCTCGACGGCGTGGAGAACAAGATCCATCCCGGCGAAGCCGCGACCAAGGATCTCTACCACCTGCCGCCCGAGGAGGACGCGAAGATCCCGACCGTCTGCTCGAGCCTCGAGCAGGCGCTCGAGTATCTCGACAAGGGCCGCGCCTTCCTGACCAAGGGCGGCGTCTTCACCGACACCTACATCGACGCCTACATCGACCTGAAGATGCAGGAAGTCACGCGCTTTCGCATGACGACGCACCCGGTCGAGTTCGACATGTACTACAGCCTCTGAGGCCTCGGTCCGGCCCCGGCGGCCGGCGTGACGACAGGGACGGCGATGCCGTCCCTTTTTTCTGGGCGGCGCCGGTGCCGCGGAAGAAGCCGTGTTCTTCCCTTGCTTCCCCGCTGTTGCGCCCGGCAGCGCTGCGAGACAATGGACGGCCTGTCGACCGGACCGCGCCGCCCGGCGTTGTATCGCCAGGAGACGAACGAATGACCTTGCGCATCAGATTCCACGCCCTGGCGGCAGCAGCGCTGGCGTGCGCCGCCACCGCGGCGGCGCCCGCCGAGCCGGCCGACGCCAGCGTCATGTACCGCTGCCCCGGCAACGACTACAAGAACACGATCTCGGCGAAGGAGGCCGACAAGCTCGGCTGCCGCAAGATCGAAGGCGCGCCGATCACCATCATGCAGATGACCAAGCCGCGTCCGGCCAACGCCGTGCCCGCCACCTCGGCCGGCTCCGGCGCCAAGGTCGACCCGGTGGCACAGCGCGCGCGCGACAGCGACGCGCGGCGCATCCTCGTGGACGAGCTCAAGACCGAGGAAGAGCGCCTTGCCGCGTTGCAGAAGGACTTCAACAACGGCCAGCCCGAGCGCCAGGGCGACGAGAAGAACTACCAGAAGTACCTCGACCGGGTCAACGAGATGAAGGCGTCGATCGTGCGCAAGCAATCCGACGTCGCCGCGCTGCGCCGCGAGATCCAGAAGCTGCCGCCCTCCGTGCAGTGACCGATCCCGCCGCGCCCAGATCCCTGGCGCCGAATCGGCAGGCGGCCGCGCACAGCGCCCTCGACCTGCTCGCCACGATGGTGGCGATCGTCACGCCCGAAGGCGAATGCGAGTTCGCCAACTCGTCGTTCGAGACCGTGCTCGGCCTGTCGCGGCGAAACATGTCGCGCGGCCTCGTCTTCGACTGGTTCGTCGACTCGCAGTTGCTGCGCGGCACGGTCGCCGCAGTCAGCAACAACGCGTTCTCGACGAGCCGGCTCGAGACCTTGCTGAAGCGGCCGTCGGCGAGCCACGGCGAGGCGCTGCCCGTGCACGTCACAGTCAACCAGATCGACGGCTCGCGCAACGTCGTCGTCGAGCTGGTCGAGATCGAGCAGCAGAACCGGCAGGAGCGCGAGGAGCGCGCTCTCGAGCAAGCCGAGGCGACCAAGGAGCTCATCCGAAACCTCGCCCACGAGATCAAGAATCCGCTCGGCGGCATTCGCGGCGCGGCGCAGCTGCTCGAGATGGAGATCGAGTCGCGCGCGCTCACCGAGTACACGCAGGTGATCATCAAGGAGGCCGACCGGCTGCAGTCGCTCGTCGACCGGCTGCTCGCGCCGCACAGGAAGCCCCACGTCGTCGGCAACGTCAACATCCACGAGGTGTGCGAGCGGGTGCGGGCGCTGATCCTGGCGGAGTTCCCGCGCGGCCTCGTCACCGAGCGCGACTACGACACCTCGATCCCGGAGTTCAGCGGCGATCGCGAGCAGCTGATCCAGGCCCTCCTCAACATCGTCCACAACGCTGCTGAGGCGCTGGCCGAATCGATCGACCAGGGCACGGCGCGCATCACGCTCAGGACGCGCATCGCCCGCTCGGTGACCCTCGGCAAGCAGCGCTACCGTCTGGCACTGGAATTGCATATCGAGGACAACGGGCCAGGCGTCCCGGAGTCCTTGCGCGAGCGGATCTTCTTTCCGCTCGTGTCGGGCCGCGAAGGCGGCTCGGGGCTCGGCCTCACGCTCGCACGTACATTCATCCAACAGCACCATGGCACTGTCGAGTTCGAAAGCGAGCCCGGTCGCACGATCTTCAAGATCGTGATTCCTCTGGCCTGAACCGATGAAGCCCATCTGGATCGTCGACGACGATCAATCGATCCGTTTCGTGCTCGAGAAGGCCCTGACGCGCGAGGAGTTCGCGGTGCGCAGCTTCACGAACGCGCGCGACGTTCTGGCCGCACTCGACACCGATCAGCCGCAGGTCCTTGTCTCGGACATCCGCATGCCCGGCGGCTCCGGCATCGAGCTGCTCAACAAGATCAAGGCCAAGCATCGCGAGCTGCCGGTCATCATCATGACCGCCTACTCCGACCTCGACAGCGCCGTCAGCGCGTTCCAGGGCGGCGCCTTCGACTACCTGCCCAAGCCCTTCGACGTGCCCAAGGCCGTCGACCTGATCCGCCGCGCCGTCGAGGAGAGCCTGCACGTCGGCACCGACGATGCGCCTGTCGCGCAAGTGCCCGAGATGCTCGGCCAGGCGCCGGCGATGCAGGACGTGTTCCGCGCGATCGGCCGGCTCTCGCAGAGCATCGTCACCGTCCTCATCACGGGCGAGTCGGGGTCGGGCAAGGAGCTCGTCGCCAACGCGCTGCACAAGCACAGCCCGCGCGCCAGCGGACCGTTCGTCGCGATCAACACGGCAGCGATTCCGAAGGACTTGCTCGAGTCGGAGCTCTTCGGCCATGAGCGCGGCGCGTTCACCGGCGCGCAGACGACACGGCGCGGCCGCTTCGAGCAGGCCGATGGCGGGACGCTCTTCCTCGACGAGATCGGCGACATGCCGTTCGAGCTGCAGACGCGGCTGCTGCGCGTCCTCGCCGACGGCCAGTTCTACCGCGTCGGCGGCCACAACCCGATGCGCAGCAACGTCCGCGTTATCGCCGCGACGCACCAGGACCTCGAGCTGCGGGTCAAGGCGGGCGCGTTCCGCGAGGACCTGTTCCATCGCCTCAACGTCATCCGGCTGCGCCTGCCGGCTTTGCGTGAGCGCACCGAGGACATCGCGCCGCTCGCCCGCTTCTTCCTGCAGAAGAGCGCGCGCGAGCTCGGCGTCGAAGGCAAGCGCCTGACCGATGCGGCGATCGCACGGCTGGAGCTGTTCGACTATCCGGGCAACGTGCGCCAGCTCGAGAACATCTGCCACTGGCTCACCGTGATGGCGCCGGCGCAGCAGGTCGACGCCAAGGATCTGCCGCCCGAGCTGCAGCCGCGGGCGACGCCAGCATCGGCGAGCCCGGCGCCTGCTGCTGCGCTGCGCCCGACCGAAGACAGCCGTGCCGCGACCGTCGACACCCCGGCGCCCGTCGGCACGCCGACCGATGCCGCTCCTGCGAGTGCAGCGCCGATGGCCGCCGTGGTCGACGGAGCGGGACCGAGCTGGGTTGCCGGCCTCGAGCGCCAGGCGCGCGAGCTCCTGCGCTCCGGTCAGCCGATGGTCTGGGACACGTTGATGCGCGAGTTCGAGGCGCAGCTGATCCGCTCGGCGCTCGAGATCACGCGCGGGCGCCGCATCGAGGCGGCGCACAAGCTCGGGATCGGCCGCAACACGATCACGCGCAAGATCCAGGAGCTCGGCCTGGAAGACTGATCGGCGGCTGCCGTCAGATGTGCAGCCAGGCCAGCACGCCGACGACGACGCCGAGCCCCGCGAGACCGTAGACGCCGATCTGCAGGCGCCGGCTCTTCGTGAGCAACGCGATCGCCGCGAGTGCGATCGAGATCTGCAGCGCCGTCGTCGCCTGCGCCCAGCGGTGATGCTGGTGGATCTGCTCGTCGCTCCTGACGTTGAACGCGTCCGACTCCTTCTCGAACTTCTCGGCCGACTTCTTGATGTCGTCCTTCTCGGCCTTGTACCGCTTCACCTCGTCCCCGTAGAAGGACTTGCGCGCTTCCGGCGCGAGCTCGACCGCGAGCTCGGCGAGGTTCTGCTTGCTGCTCTTGGCCTGGTAGTAGTTCCACTGGTTCGAGGCCTCGGTCTTCCTGATCGCGGCGTCGTTCTTGTAGAGGCCTGCGTTCGCCTGCGTCAGGCCGCCCATGTAGGCGAAGAGCGCGCCGACGGTGGCGATGATCGCCGTGGCCACCGCGAGCCGGCCCGCGAGGCCATGCGGCTCGGCCTGCGATTCGTGCTCGAGCGCATGGTCGTGGGGTCCGTGGACGTGAAAGCCACCTTCAGACATGTCGATCTCCCGGGTTCGTTCTTGTGTAGGTCGTGAAGGCGTAGGGCATGCCGTCGGCGCTCACGTGCGCCTCGTGCAGGGTGCGCGCGAAGAGCGTCGGGTCCCAGGGCGGGAAGAACGCGTCGGCCGCAAAGGTCGCGTCGATTTCGGTCAGCTGCAGCTCGTCGGCCAGCGGCAGCGCGAGGGCGTAGATCTCGGCGCCGCCGATGACGAACACGCGGGGCGCATCGCCGGCGAGTGCGAGCGCGTCATCGAGCGAGGCCGCGGTCTCGGCGCCGTCGCCGCGAAACGCCGGGTCGCGCGTGACGACGACGTTGCGTCGGCCCGGCAGCGGCCTGCCGATCGACTGCCAGGTCTTGCGTCCCATGACGATCGGCGATCCCATGGTGAGCTGGCGAAAGCGCTTCATGTCCTCCGGCAGGCGCACGAGCAGGGCGCCGCCGCGGCCGATGCCGCGGTCGCGGGCGACCGCGGCGACAAGGCTGACGTGGGGAAGGGCGGGCATGCGCGGATTGTCGCCGCCGCGGCCGCGATAATCGTGTCCCCTGCGCTCTCGACCTCCACCTTGAAACCACCTGTCGCCGCCGACCCCGAAGCGCTCGCCGCATGGCGTGCCGCCGCCGCCCGATCCGCTCCGGGCGGCGACCTGTCGCGGCTCGACTGGGTCACGCCCGAGGGCATCGTCGTCAAGCCGCTCTACACCGCGGCCGACGTCCAGTCGCTGCCGGCGACCGACACGCTGCCCGGCGTCGCGCCCTACATCCGCGGCCCGCAGGCGACGATGTACGCGGTGCGTCCGTGGACGATCCGCCAGTACGCGGGCTTTTCCACCGCCGAGGCGTCGAACGACTTCTACCGCAAGGCGCTCGCCGCCGGCGCGCAGGGCATCAGCGTCGCCTTCGACCTGGCCACCCACCGCGGCTACGACAGCGACCATCCGCGCGTCGTCGGCGACGTCGGCAAGGCGGGCGTGGCGATCGATTCGGTCGAGGACATGAAGATCCTCTTCGACCGGATCCCGCTCGACACCGTGAGCGTGTCGATGACGATGAACGGCGCCGTGTTGCCGGTCCTCGCCGGCTACATCGTGGCTGCGGAAGAGCAAGGCGTCGCGCAGGACAAGCTCTCGGGGACGATCCAGAACGACATCCTCAAGGAGTTCATGGTCCGCAACACCTACATCTATCCGCCGGCGCCGAGCATGCGGATCGTGGGCGACATCATCCAGTACACGACCGAGCGCATGCCGCGCTTCAACTCGATCTCGATCTCGGGCTATCACATCCAGGAAGCGGGCGCGAACCAGGCCCTCGAGCTCGCGCTGACACTGGCCGACGGCCGCGAGTACGTGCGCACGGCGATCGCGCGCGGTCTCGGCGTCGATGCCTTCGCCGGCCGGCTCAGCTTCTTCTGGGCGATCGGGATGAACTTCTATCTCGAGATCGCAAAGATGCGCGCCGCGCGGGGCCTCTGGCATCGCATCATGAAGGAGTTCGCGCCGAAGGAAGCGAAGAGCTCGATGCTGCGCACGCATTGCCAGACCTCGGGCTGGTCGCTGACCGCGCAGGACCCGTACAACAACGTCGTGCGCACCACGATCGAGGCGATGGCCGCGGTCTTCGGCGGCACGCAGAGCCTGCACACCAACTCGCTCGACGAGGCGATCGCGCTGCCGACCGAGTTCAGCGCCCGCATCGCCCGCAACACCCAGCTCGTGATCCAGGAAGAGACGCACATCACGTCGATCGTCGACCCGTGGGCCGGCAGCTACGCGATGGAGTCGCTGACGCAGGAGATGTCCGACGCCGCCTGGAAGATCATCGAGGAGATCGAGGCGATGGGCGGCATGACCAAGGCCGTGCAGAGCGGCTGGGCCAAGCTGAAGATCGAGGCGAGCGCGGCCGAGAAGCAGGCGCGCATCGATTCGGGCGCGGACGTGATCGTCGGCGTCAACAAGTACAAGCTCGGCGAGGAGGCGCCGATCGACACGCTCGACATCGACAACCACATGGTGCGCGAGAACCAGGTCGCGCGGCTGCTGACGGTGCGACAGATGCGCGATGGCGCCGCCGTGACGGCCGCGCTCGCCGCGCTGACGGCTTGCGCCGAGACCGGCGACGGCAACCTGCTCGACCTGTCGATCAAGGCGATGCGACTTCGCGCCACCGTCGGCGAGGTGAGCGACGCGCTCGAGGCTGCCTGGGGACGCCATCGCGCCGATACCCAGAAGGTCTCGGGCGTCTACGCCAAGGCCTACGACAGCGCCGAGGGCTGGGACAAGCTCAAGGCCGAGATCGCCGACTTCGCCGAGGCCGAGGGCCGGCGGCCGCGCGTGATGATCGCCAAGCTCGGCCAGGACGGCCACGACCGCGGCGCCAAGGTCGTCGCCTCGGCGTTCGCCGACCTCGGCTTCGACGTCGACATCGGCCCGCTCTTCCAGACCGCCGAGGAGTGCGCGCGCCAGGCGATCGAGAACGACGTCCACGCCATCGGCATCTCGACGCTCGCGGCCGGCCACAAGACGCTGGTGCCCGCGGTGATCGCGGCGCTGAAGGCGCAGGGCGCGGGCGAGATCGTCGTCTTCGTCGGCGGCGTCGTCCCGCGCGGCGACTACGAGTTCCTCTACGACGCCGGCGTCAAGGGCATCTACGGCCCGGGCACGACGATCCCGGCGAGCGCGAAGGACGTGCTCGAGCAGATCCGGCGCTCGCTCGCCGCGCGCTGAGACCCCGGCCCGTCGCGATGCTCCCGCCGGCCGACCAGACGCTGCTCGATGCGGTCCTCGCCGGTCCCGGCGAGGCGCAGCGGCGGGCGATGGCCAAGTCGATCACGCTGCTCGAATCGAGCCGCCCCGATCACCGCGAGCGCGCCGACGCCTTTCTCACGGCGTTGCCAGAGCCGTCTTCGCCGGCGTTTCGCGTCGGCGTCTCGGGCGTGCCCGGCGTCGGCAAGTCGACCTTCATCGAGACGCTGGGCCTGCAGCTCATCGGCGCGGGCCATCGCGTCGCCGTGCTCGCCGTCGACCCGAGCTCGAGCGTCTCGGGCGGGTCGATCCTCGGCGACAAGACGCGCATGGAGCGGCTCTCGGTCGACGCCGGCGCCTTCATCCGACCCAGCCCCAGCGGCGGCACGCTCGGCGGCGTCGCGACGGCGACGCGCGAGGCGATCCGCGTCGTCGAGGCGGCCGGCTTCGACATCGTCGTCGTCGAGACCGTCGGCGTCGGCCAGAGCGAATCGGCGGTTGCGGGCATGACCGACATGTTCGTGCTGCTGCAGCTGCCCAACGCAGGCGACGACCTGCAGGCGATCAAGAAAGGCGTGATGGACCTCGCCGATCTCGTCGTCGTCAACAAGGCCGACATCGATCCGGCGGCGGCGGCACGCGCCGTCGGGCAGATCGAGTCGGCGTTGCATCTCGTCTGCGGCCGCGGTGACGGCGCCTGGTCGCCGCGTGTGCTGGCGACGAGCGCTCTGGCGGCCGCCCAGGTCGCGGCGGTGTGGTCGGTGGTCGAGTCGTTTCGCGCCGCGCAGGCGGCCTCCGGCGCAGGCATCGAGCGGCGGCGCGGCCAGGCGCGTGCATGGCTCTGGGAACGCATCGACGCCGGCCTGCGCCAGTCGTTCAGCACCCACCCCGACGTGCGCGCGCAGCTCGCGCCGACGCTCGCGGCGATCGAATCGGGCGCCGTGCCCGTGTCGGTGGCGGCACGACGACTCCTCGCCAGCGCGGGCATCGCTCTCGCGCGCGACCCTCATTGACCGAAAGAGGACGCATGCACGACATCATCCAGCAGCTCGAAGCGAAGCGCGCCCGCGCCCGACTCGGCGGCGGCCAGAAGCGCATCGACTCGCAGCACGCCAAGGGCAAGCTCACGGCGCGCGAGCGCATCGACCTGCTGCTCGACGCCGACACGTTCGAGGAATGGGACATGTTCGTCGAGCACCGCAGCCACGACTTCGGCATGGAGAACAACCGCCCGCCCGGCGACGGCGTCGTCACCGGCTACGGGATGATCAACGGCCGGCTCGTCTTCGTCTTCAGCCAGGACTTCACCGTCTTCGGCGGCGCGCTCTCGGAAGCGCACGCCGAGAAGATCTGCAAGGTGATGGACCAGGCGATGAAAGTCGGCGCCCCGGTCATCGGCATCAACGACAGCGGCGGTGCGCGCATCCAGGAAGGTGTCGCGTCGCTGGGCGGTTATGCCGAAGTATTCCAGCGCAACGTCATGGCCAGCGGTGTC
>JBBRZP010000105.1:0-12864 GCA_038236565.1 Burkholderiales bacterium
CAACTGCTCGCCATCGTTCAACTGGCGCAAGAACCTCGACGATGCAACGATCGCCAGGTTCCAGCGCGAGCTGGGTGCCATGGGCTACAAGTTCCAGTTCATCACCCTGGCCGGCTTCCACAGCCTCAACTACTCGATGTTCAACCTGGCGCACGGCTACGCGCGCAACAACATGAGTGCCTTCGTCGAGCTGCAGGAGGCCGAGTTCGCGGCGGCGGAGAAGGGCTTCACGGCCGTCAAGCACCAGCGCGAGGTCGGCACCGGCTATTTCGACGTCGTCACGACCACGATCGAGCGCGACGCCTCGACCGGTGCACTCAAGGGATCGACCGAAGACGAGCAGTTCTTCGACCGCAAGCACGGCTGACCGCTCCATCCGTCGCGACCTCGCGCCGGGCGGGCCTCCCTTTTGCTTCGCCCCACGGCTCGCCGTGGGGCGTTGTCGCTTCGGTGCACGGACGTCGTGATGAAACGCGCCGGTTCGTCACCACTTGTTCCCGTATGCCGGCGAGAGCAGCCGCCGCGCGTTCTCGTTGCGGCCCGTGCCTTCCGATCCGGAAAGAATGACTGCCTTGTTCACACGGTTCGCCCGACGCCTCTGCTGTACCGTCCTGATTGCCGTGGCGATGCCGGCGGCATGGGCCTTCGGTTTCGACGACGTCGCGGCCCGGGCAAGCAGCCTCGCCGCCAAGCCCTACCAGGCGCCTGTCGTCAACATGCCGGCTGCCTTGCGCGACCTCGACTACGACGCCTACCGCGACATCCGCTTCCGGCCCGAGAAGGCTCTCTGGCACGCCGAGAAGCTGCCGTTCGAGCTGATGTTCTTCCACCAGGGCCGGACGGTTCCCGAGCCGGTCCGCATCAACGTCGTCGAGCCTTCCGGCAACCGCGAGGTCGCGTTCGATCCGAATCTCTTCGACTACGGCAAGAACAAGTTCGACCCACAGAGCCTGCGCGGGCTCGGCTTCAACGGCTTTCGCGTCCACTTCGCGGTCAACAAGCCGGGGTACAAGGACGAGGTCCTGGTCTTCCAGGGCGCGAGCTACTTTCGCGCCGTCGGCAAGGGCCAGTCGTACGGGCTCTCGGCACGCGGGCTGGCGGTCGACACGGCGTCGGCCGAAGGCGAGGAGTTCCCGCGCTTCGTCGAGTTCTGGATCGAGCGTCCGCGCCCCGGCGCGACCTCGCTCACGATCTACGGGCTGCTCGATTCGCGCCGCGTCGCCGGCGCCTATCGCTTCGTGCTGACGCCCGGTGTCGAGACGACCATGCAGGTCACGGCGCGCCTCTTCGCCCGGGAGAAGATCGCCAAGATCGGCCTGGCGCCGCTGACCAGCATGTATGCCTTCGGTGAGAACCAGCCCGGCCGTGACGACTACCGCCCCGAGGTCCACGACTCCGACGGCCTGTCGATCGAGGGCCGCGACGGCGAATGGATCTGGCGGCCTCTGGTCAATCCCCGACGCCTCCTGGTGACGTCGTTCGGGCTCACCAGCCCGCGCGGCTTCGGGCTGATGCAGCGCGACCGCCTGCCGGCGAGCTACGAGGATCCAGAGGCGCACTACGAGAAGCGTCCGAGCGCCTGGGTCGAGCCGGTCGGTCCCTGGGGCGTGGGGCGCGTCGAGCTGGTGCAGATCCCCACGCCCGACGAGACCAACGACAATATCGTCGCGTTCTGGGTTCCCCAGGCCGCTCCCCAGCCCGGGAAAGCCTTCGACTTCGCCTATCGACTCCACTGGCAGGGCGCGGGCACGGCACCTGCCGGCAAGGGCTGGACCGTCCAGACGCGACGCGGACGCGGCTTTGTCGCCAAGCGCACAGACGGAGAGATCAACTACGTGGTCGACTTCGACGGCCCGGCCCTGCGATCTCTGGCCTCCACCGGCGATGTCGAGCCGGTGATCTGGGTCGACGCGAACGCCGAGGTCCGCGAGCGCAACCTGTTCAAGAACCCGACCACCGGCGCCTGGCGCATGACGGTGAGGTTCAAGCGCAACGATGCCGCCAAGCCGGTCGAGTTGCGCGCCTACCTGAAGCAACAGAAAACGATCCTCACCGAAACATGGAGCTACATCCTTCCCGCCGAGGCCGACAAGCAATGACTGCGATCGATCCGCATCCGGACCTGGTGCGCGGCGTGATGCCCGCGACCCCGTGGGCCGGGCCGTTGCTCGCCCGGCCGTGGAAGCGGCTGCTCGGCCGCGCACCCGCAGGCGTCCCGATGCGCATCGGCGACTTCAGGCCGCCGTTGTTCCGTCGCTTCATGTTGCTCGTCCTGGTCGCGATCGGCGCCTTCGTCGGCACGCACGCGATGGTCGAGGTGCTGCCGGAGGACGGTGCGGCTTTCGCCGAGAAGGGCCTGCTGCTGCTCTTCGGCATCCTCTTCGCATGGATCTCCGCAGGGTTCTGGACCGGACTGATGGGCGCCGGCGTCCTGATGCTGCGACCCGGAAGCAGCTCGCTCACCCACCGCCTCGCAGACGAGCCGGTGCGGCCGCTCGATCCCGAGGCGCGCACGGCGATCGTCATGCCGATCTGCAACGAGCACGTGCCCACCGTCTTCGGCGGGCTCGGCGCGAGCATCGAATCGCTGCGGGCCACCGGCGAATCCGCGAACTTCGACGTCTACATCCTCAGCGACACGTCCGATCCCGACATCCGCGCCGCCGAGCAGGCCGCTTGGCACGACCTCGCGGCCCGCATCGCGAGCGCGACCGGCGACGATCCGCACGCGCTGCGCATCCACTACCGCTGGCGCCAGCTGCGGACCAAGCGCAAGGCCGGCAACGTCGCCGACTTCTGCCGTCGCTGGGGCAACGCCTATCGCTACCTCGTCGTGCTCGATGCCGACAGCGTCATGACCGGCGAGTGCCTGACGACGCTGGTTCGGATGATGGAGGCCGACGACGGCGCCGGCATCATCCAGACCGCGCCGCGAGCCGTCGGCCACGAGACGGCGCATGCCCGCATCCAGCAGTTCAGCGCCCGCGCCTACGGTCCGCTGTTCACGGCCGGCATGCGCTTCTGGCAGCTCGGCGAATCCCACTACTGGGGTCACAACGCGATCCTGCGCATGGCGCCCTTCATGGCGTACTGCGGCCTCGCGCCGCTGAAGGGCAGCGGACCGCTCTCAGGCGAAGTGATGTCGCACGACTTCGTCGAGGCCGCGCTGATGCGACGCGCTGGATGGAAGGTGTGGGTCGCTGACGAGGTCGATGGCAGCTACGAGCAAGTGCCGCCGAACCTGCTGGCCGAGCTGCAGCGCGACCGGCGCTGGTGCAACGGCAACCTGCAGAACTCGCGCCTGATGTTCGAGCCGCGCCTGCACGCCGTGCATCGCACCGCGTTCCTCACCGGCGTGCTCGCGTACGCATCGTCGCCGCTCTGGCTGTCGTTCCTGATGCTGTCGACGGTGCTGTTCACGCAGCACGCCGGCACCGATCCGACGTACTTCTTCGAGCCGTATCAGCTGTTCCCGATCTGGCCGACCGCGAACCTGAAGCTGATGCTGACGCTCTTCGGTCTCACCGGCGTTCTCCTGCTCGCGCCGAAGGCACTGTCGCTCCTGGCGATCATCGTGCGCGGCCAGGCAGGGCGCTTCGGAGGCGTCGGCCGGCTCCTGGCGAGCGCGTTCATCGAGTTCTGGCACTCGCTGCTGCTGGCGCCGGTGCGGATGCTGTTCCACACCCAGTTCGTCCTCGCCGCCCTCAGCGGCTGGCGTCTCGACTGGAAGTCGCCGCCGCGCAACGATGCATCGACGTCGTGGCGCCAGGCCTGGACGCGTCACGGCACGCACACGGTCCTGGCGGTGGTGTGGATCGCGACCATCGTCTTCACCAGCGCTGCGTTCCCGTGGTGGCTGTCGCCGATCCTGGCCGGATTGCTGTTCGCCATCCCGCTCTCGGTGCTGAGCAGTCGCGCCAAGATCGGACGCGCGCTGAAGCAACGTGGCCTCATGCTCACGCCCGAGGAAACGCGCGTGCCGCAGATCCTGCGTCGCGCGAAACGACTCGCCGCCGAGGTCGGATGCCGGCCCACCAGCTTCGTGCACGCGATCGCCGACATCGACTCGCATGCGCGGGTCGTTGCCGCGGCACCGGAACGACGGGGTCGCGGCGGGGCGAAGGCTGCCGCGCAAGCTGCGCTCGTCGAGCGTGCGCTGCGCGACGGACCCGAGGCCCTGAGCGCTGACGAGCGACTGCGCGTCCTGTCGAGTCGCGAGACCGCAGGCTGGCTGCACGGCGAGGTGATCGCTCACCGAGCGCATCCCGACTGGTGGCGCGGCCCGCGTGGCGCGGCCGCCGCCTCCGCGACGCGTGTGCCATGGCAGAAGGCCGATCTCGCAAGCGAGGCCAATGCATCAGGCGTCGTCGCGCCCGAGCCGCTTTGACCGCCGCGCGACGTTTCGGTTAAGGTCGTCCGCGCCGGCCCGTTGCGGAGCCGCAATCGATCCATGGCCGACGACATCGCGACCCTTCGCCGCATCCTGCGCACGAGCCGGACGATTGCCGTCGTGGGCCTGTCGGCCGAGTGGCACCGGCCGAGTTTCTTCGCCGCGAAGTACATGCAGGAGCACGGCTATCGGATCATTCCGGTCAACCCTCGCTACGACGAGATCCTCGGCGAGCGCTGCCACGCCAGCCTGGCGACGATCGACGTGCCGGTCGACATCGTCGACGTCTTCCGCAAGACCGCGGACGTGATGCCGATCGCCGAGCAGGCGATCGCGATCCGCGCAAAGTGCCTGTGGCAGCAGATCGGCGTGAAGAACGAGGCCGCTGCGGCGCTCGCCGCGGCCGCCGGCCTCGACGTCGTCATGGACCGCTGCGTGAAGATCGAGCACGCGCGCCTCTTCGGCGGCCTGAGCTGGGCCGGCGTGAACACCGGCGTGATCTCCGCGCGTCGACCCGTCTGACACGCACCATCGAAGCACGACCGTGGCCGACCACCGCTTCCAGCCCGAGACACTGGCGATCCATGCCGGCCAGATTCCCGACGCCGCGACCGGCGCGCGAGCGGTGCCGATCTACCAGACGACGAGCTTCGTCTTCGACAGCGCCGACCATGCCGCGAGCCTCTTCAACCTGCAGACCTTCGGCAACGTCTACTCGCGCCTGTCGAATCCGACCGTCGCGGTGCTGGAGGAGCGGGTCGCCGCGCTCGAGGGCGGGCGCGCGGCGCTGGCGTCCGCGAGCGGCATGGCCGCCGAGGCGATGGCGCTGATGACGCTGCTCGAGCAAGGCGATCACGTCGTCGCCGCCGGTGCGCTCTACGGCGGCAGCGTGAGCATGCTCGCCGTGAACCTGGCGCGCTTCGGCATCGAGACGACCTTCGTCGACGTCGCATCGCCCGACGCCTTCGCCGCCGCGATGCGGCCGACGACGCGCGCGGTGTTCGCCGAGAGCCTCGGCAACCCGAGCCTGGCGGTGCTCGACATCGCCGCCGTCGCCGACGTCGCGCATGCGCACGGGGTGCCGCTGGTCGTCGACAACACCGTGCCGTCGCCGTTCCTGTGTAACCCGATCCGCTTCGGCGCCGACATCGTCGTCCACTCGGCGACCAAGTACCTCGGCGGCCACGGCACGACGCTCGCGGGCGTGATGGTCGAGAGCGGCCGCTTCCCGTGGGACAACGGCAAGTTCCCCGGCATGACCGAGCCGTCGAAGGGCTACCACGGTGTGAAGTTCTTCGAGACCTTCGGCGACTTCGGCTTCACGATGCGGGCCCGGATGGAGACGCTGCGCGTCTACGGCGCCGCGCTTGCGCCGACGAGTGCGTGGCAGATCCTGCAAGGCATCGAGACCCTGCCGCTGCGCATGGAGCGGCACTGCGCCAACGCGCTCGCGGTTGCGCGCTTCCTCGCGTCGCATCCGGGGGTCGGCTGGGTCAACTATCCCGGGTTGCCGGGGCATCCCGATCACGCTCTTGTCGCGCGGCAGATGCGGTCGATCGGCGGCGCGCCCGGCGCGTCGGGCCTGCTCGCCTTCGGCGTCAAGGGCGGGCTGGCCGCCGGCGTGCGCTTTATCGAGGCGGCGCAGCTGATGAGCCATCTCGCCAACATCGGCGACACGCGCTCGCTCGTGATCCATCCGGCGTCGACGACGCATCGCCAGCTCGACGAAGCGCAGCAGCAGGCTGCCGGCGTCGCACCCGACATGGTCCGGCTCTCGGTCGGGCTCGAGCACGTCGACGACATCCTCTGGGACATCGACCAGGCGCTCGCCGCGGCAGCGTCGTAGCGCGCGCCCGGTCACGTCGCTCGTGGCGCGTACCATGAGGCGAACGGCACGGGCCGCGAACGAGACAGGCGCGACATGAACATCTACGAGCAAGGGCTGGGCAAGACTGCGGCGAACTTCGTCGCCCTCACGCCGATCAGCTTCGTCGAGCGCAGCGCCGAGGTGTTCGGCGACCTGGAAGCGGTGGTTCACGGCCGGCGGCGCTACACCTGGCGCGAGACGCGCGACCGCGCGGCGCGACTCGCGGCGGCGCTGCGCTCGCTCGGCGTCGGTCGCGGCACGACCGTCAGCGTGATGCTGCACAACACGCCCGAGATGGTCGAGGCGCACTACGCGGTGCCCGCACTCAACGCCGTCCTCAACACGCTCAACACGCGGCTCGACGCCGCGCTTGTCGCCTGGCAGCTGAACCATTGCGAGTGCGCCGTGCTGATCACCGATCGCGAGCTCGCGCCGACGATGGCGGCGGCGTTGAAGATCCTACGCGAGACGCACGGCCGGTCGCCGGACGTCATCGACGTCTGCGACAGCGAGTTCACGGGAGCGGGCGAGCGGCTCGGCGCGCACGAGTACGAGGCGCTCCTGGAATCGCACGCGCCGCTGGCGCGTTTCGATCCGCCTTCCGACGAATGGGACGCGATCGCCGTCTCCTACACCTCGGGCACGACCGGCGACCCGAAAGGCGTCGTCACGCATCACCGCGGCGCCTACCTGAACGCGATCTGCAACGCGGCGACATGGACGATGCCGCACTACCCGCGCTATCTCTGGACGCTGCCGATGTTCCACTGCAACGGCTGGTGCTTTCCATGGACCGTCGCGGCGCTCGGAGGCACGCACGTGTGCCTGCGCAAGATCGATGCGCAGGCGATCTTCGACGCCATCCGCAGCGAGCGCGTCGACCACTACTGCGCGGCACCGATCGTCCACAACCTGCTGCTCGCCGCGCCCGAAGCGATGCGCGCCGGCATCACGCAGAAGGTGAGGGCGATGGTCGCGGGGGCGGCACCGCCGGCATCGATGATCGAAGGCATGGCGCGGATCGGCTTCGACCTCACGCACGTCTACGGCCTCACCGAGGTCTACGGGCCGGCTTCCGTGGCGGTAAAGCGCGATTCGTGGCAAGGCGAGTCGCTCTCGGACCAGGCCCGGCTGAACGGCCGCCAGGGCGTGCGCTACGTGCTCGAGGAAGGCATGACGGTGATGGACCCGCAGACGATGCGCGAGGTGCCCGCGGACGGCCAGACGATGGGCGAGATCATGTTTCGCGGCAACATCGTCATGAGCGGCTATCTCAAGAATCCCGGCGCGACCGCCGAGGCGTTCGCGGGCGGCTGGTTCCACACAGGCGACCTCGCGGTGCTCGAGCCCGACCGCTACGTCAAGATCAGGGACCGCAGCAAGGACGTGATCATCTCCGGCGGCGAGAACATCAGCTCGCTCGAGGTCGAGGACGCGCTCTATCGCCACCCGGATGTCCTGGCCTGCGCCGTCGTCGCCCGACCCGACGCGAAGTGGGGCGAGGCGCCCCTGGCGTTCGTCGAGCTGCGTGCCGGCGCGACAGTCGATGCGGCGACGCTGGTGGCGCACTGCAAGTCCCTGCTCGCGGGCTACAAGGTGCCGCGCGAGATCCGCTTCGAGCCGATCCCGAAGACCTCGACCGGCAAGATCCAGAAGTTCCAGCTGCGCGAGCGCGTCCGCTCGTCGGCGGCGATCGAATAGGAATCCTCTCCATGACCGACACGACCGCTGCCGTCGCCCCGTTCGTCCGCCGCTCGCTCGACGCGCGCGGCGTCGTCACCCTGACGCTCGCCCGGCCACAGTCATTCAACGCCCTGAGCGAAGGCATGCTCGCCGCGCTGCAGGCCGAGTTCGACGCGGTCGCATGCGACGACGGCGTGCGCGTCGTCGTCATCGCTGCGGAGGGCAAGGCGTTCTGCGCCGGCCACGACCTGAAGCAGATGCGCGCCGAGCCCTCGCAGCCGTACTACGAAGCGCTCTTCGCTCAATGCGCGCAGATCATGCTCGCAATCCAGCGGCTGCCCGTGCCCGTGATCGCGCGCGTGCAGGGCATCGCCACGGCAGCAGGCTGCCAGCTCGTCGCGGCCTGCGATCTGGCCGTCGCGGCGAGCGAAGCGCGCTTCGCGGTGAGCGGCGTCAATCTCGGCCTCTTCTGCTCGTCGCCGAGCGTCGCGCTGTCGCGCAACCTGCAGCCGAAGGCGGCATTCGAGATGCTCGTCACCGGCGAGTTCATCTCGGCCGACGAGGCGAAGGTGAAAGGCCTCGTCAACCGCGTCGCTTCGGCGGAACGGCTCGACGCCGAGGTCGAGGCGCTCGTCGCCGCGATCGTCGCCAAGCCGCGGGTCGCGATCGCGCTCGGCAAGCAGCTCTTCTATCGCCAGATCGAGAGCAGCGTCGCCGTCGCCTACGAGGACGCCGGTCGCACGATGGCGGCCAACATGATGGACAGTGCCGCGCTCGAAGGCGTGCAGGCGTTCATCGACAAGCGACCGCCCGACTGGCCGCGATAGCGCGTTCCGGCCGGGTGCCGTCGCCTCCGGTTGTCCGGACAACTTCGCCAATCCCGGATTGAGAATCGCGGGGTCATCGGGTATTGTTTTCGGCGAGGCCGCTCAAGCTGCCTGATCGCTATCCTAAGGAGAACACGATGAGGAAGTTGTTCGGCGGCATCGTCGCCGTCTGCGCGCTGGCCTTCGCTGGTCACGCCCTGGCCCAGGAGAAGCTCACCGTGTGGTGGGTCAAGGGCTTCTACAAGTCCGAGGACGACGCGCTGTTCGCCGCGATCAAGAAGTTCGAGGCGAAGCATCCCAAGATCAAGATCGAGCTTTCGCAGTACGCGATCCAGGACATGATCCCGAAGACCGTGTCCGCGCTCGATTCGGGCAGCCCACCCGATGTCGCCTATGCCGACACCTACGACTTCCAGGTCACCGCCAAGTGGGCGTTCGAAGGCAAGCTCGAGGACGTGTCGAGCGTGATCGACCCGATCCGCGCGAAGTTCGCGCCGAACACGATCGAGACCACCTTCCTCTACAACGACGTCACCAAGACGCGCGCGTACTACGCCTACCCGATCAAGCAGCAGACGATGCACATCGAGTACTGGCTCGACATGCTCAACGAGGCGGGCTTCAAGGAAAGCGACATCCCGACCAGCTGGAAGGAGTACTGGAGCTTCTGGTGCGACAAGGTCCAGCCGGCGCACCGGGCGAAGACCGGCAACCGCACCTTCGGCATCGGCCAGCCGCTCGGCGTCGATTCGACCGATTCGTTCTTCTCGTTCCTGACCTTCATGGACGCCTACAACGTCAAGCTCGTCAGCGACAGCGGCAAGCTGCTCGTCGACGATCCGAGCGTCAAGCAGGGCCTGATCAACGCGCTGACCGATTACACGGCCGTGTACTTGAAGGGCTGCTCGCCGCCGTCGAGCACGAGCTGGAAGGATCCGGACAACAACGTCGCGTTCTTCAACAAGACGACGGTGATGACGCACAACGCGACGATCTCGATCGCCGCCAAGTGGCTGGACGACGCCAACAATACGGCGTTCACCGAGGCGCAGCGCGCGACAGCGCTCAAGAACTACCGCGAGCTCGTGCGCACCGCCGGTTTCCCGAACAAGCCCGACGGCAGCAAGATGATCTACCGCGCCGCGATCAAGACCGGCGTGATCTTCAAGGACGCCAAGAACAAGGTCGCGGCCAAGCAGTTCGTCAGCTTCCTGCTGGACGAAGCGAACCTCACGCCCTACGTAGAAGGCTCGCTCGGCCGCTGGTTCCCGGTGACCAAGGCAGCCCAGGAAAGCCCGTTCTGGAAGGCCGACAACCACCGCCTCTCGGTCTACAACCAGTTCAAGGCCGGCACGGTGACCTTCGAGATCACGAAGAACTACAAGTTCACCGTGCTCAACAACGAGAACGTCTGGGCCAAGGCGGCGAACCGCGTGCTCAACGAGAAGATCCCGGTCGACAAGGCGGTCGACGAGATGATCGCGCGCATCAAGGCCGTCGCAGGCTCGCCCGGCTAGCCTGCGGCTCGACGCGCGATGAGCGCCGTCCTCGGCTCCGCCGTCGCCACGGGTGCTCCCGTGGCACCGCGGGGCTTCGACCGCTGGCGCTTCTGGGGGCTCGCCATGGTCGTGCCCTATGTGCTCGTCTTCCTCGTCTTCGTCCTCTATCCGATCTGCTACGGCCTCTGGCTCGCGCGTCATCCGGCGAGCTACGTCAAGCTTTTCGAGGACCCGATCTTCTTTCGCACGGTCGTCAACACGATCGTTTTCGTCGTCGTCGCCATCAATCTGAAGATGGTCGTCGCACTGGTGATCTCTGGCTTTCTCATCCAGCAGCGCTGGTGGATCAAGGTCATCTCGGTGATCTTCATCCTGCCGTGGGCGGTGCCGTCGATCCCGACCATCCTGTCGGTGCGCTTCATGCTCAATCCGGAGTGGGGCGTCATCAACCAGCTGATCTTCCGCCTGACCGGCGCCGATGGCCCGAACTGGCTCAACGATCCGACGCTTGCGCTGGGCTTCTCGATGTTGATGCACATCTGGAAGTCGCTGCCGTTCTGGACGCTGATCCTGGTCGCCGGGCGCCTGGGGATCCCGGCCGAGCAGTACGAGGCTGCGTCGGTCGACGGCGCAACCGGCTGGCAGAAGTTCCGCTTCATCACCTGGCCGTCGATGCGCACGCTCTATCTCACGTCGACGATCCTCTCGATGATCTTTACGCTCGGCGACTTCAACAGCGTCTACCTGCTCACCGGTGGCGGCCCGGCCGACCTCACGCACGTTCTCGCCACGCTCGGCATCCGCTACCTGCGCCTCGACCAGGTCGATCTCGCCATGGCCTCGATCGTCGTCGCCTTGCCCCTCGTGTTGCCATTGGTCTACTTCATGATGAAGCGGCTCTCGAAATGAAGCGCTTCTCCTGGAAGTCCGTCGCGACCGAGGCGAAGCTCCTCCTGATCGGCATCCCGCTGCTGATCTGGACCCTGATCCCGATCTACCACCTGTTCCTGTTCTCGATCTCGAGCAAGGACTCCGCGACCTCGGGCCGGCTCTGGCCCAAGGAGCCGACGCTGCAGAACTTCGAGTTCGTGTTCTACGAGAAGCACTTCTATCTCGAGCACTTCTGGCTGCAGCTCGGCAACTCGACGCTCATCGCCGTCGCCGTGGCCGCGATCACGCTCTTCGTCGCCACCACGGCCGCATTCGCGATCAGCCGGCTGCGCGTCCGCGGCGGGCGCACGGTCATGAACCTCGCGCTCTTCACCTACTTCATCCCGGCGGCCTTCCTCGCCGTGCCCATGTACAAGACGATGGGCAACTACGGTCTCCTCAACAGCCAGTGGGCGCTCATCCTGGCGATGGTGACGATCGCATCGCCGTACTGCATCTGGGTGTTGAAGCAGGCCTCCGACAAGCTGCCATGGGAGCTCGACGAGGCCGCGCGCATCGACGGCGCGTCGCCGCTGCAGCTGTTCCGCCTCGTCTACCTGCCGCTGATGCTGCCATCGCTGGTGGCCGTCGGCACCTACGCGCTTCTGTTGGCGTGGAATGAGTACCTGTTCGCCTTCCTGCTGCTCTCGAACGACCGCAGCTTCACGCTCTCCGTCGCCCTCGGAAACTTCCTTGCCGCCGACGATTCGCCCTGGGAGCTGCTGATGGCCACCGGCCTCGTCTACGCCTTGCCGCCCGCGGCGATCTACTACGCGTTCAAGCGCTACATGGTCGGCGGCCTGACGGCCGGCGCCGTGAAGAGCTAGCGCGGCGAGCCCGTCGCAATGGCTGCACTGTCCTTTCGCAACGTCGAGAAGAGCTTCGGCTCGACGAAGATCATCCACGGCATCGGGTTCGACATCGCCGACGGCGAGTTCACGGTGCTCGTCGGCCCGTCGGGGTGCGGCAAGTCGACGCTGCTGCGCATGCTCGCCGGCCTCGAGGAGATCAGCGGCGGCACGATCGCGATCGACGGCCTGGTCGTCAACGACATCGAGTCGAAGGACCGCGACATCGCCATGGTGTTCCAGAGCTACGCGCTCTACCCGCACATGACGGTCGCCGACAACATGGGCTTCAGCCTGAAGCTGCGCAAGGCGGATCCCAGGCTCACGAAGGAGCGCGTCGACCGCGCGGCGAAGATCCTCAACCTCGGGCCCTACCTCGAGCGCTTCCCGCGCGAGCTTTCCGGCGGCCAGCGCCAGCGCGTCGCGATGGGACGCGCGATCGTGCGCGACCCGAAGGTCTTCCTGTTCGACGAGCCGCTCTCCAACCTCGACGCCAAGCTGCGGGTTGCCATGCGCGCCGAGATCAAGGAGCTGCACCAGCGGCTCAGGACGACGACGGTCTACGTCACCCACGACCAGGTGGAGGCGATGACGATGGCCGATCGGATCGTCGTGATGCAGGACGGCCGGATCGAGCAGATCGGCACGCCGCTCGATCTCTACGACCATCCGGCCAACCTCTTCGTCGCCCAGTTCATCGGCTCGCCGTCGATGAACGTCGTCCACGGCACCCTGCGCCGGAGCGGCGGCGACACGTATGTCGAGGCAGACGGCGGCGTGCGCTGGCCGGTCGCGCCCGGCAGCGCCGGCATCGACGGGC
>JBBRZP010000106.1:0-12745 GCA_038236565.1 Burkholderiales bacterium
AACGGCGGCGCGGTGCCGATCGTGCAGCGCGCCGAGGACGAGAAGTTCACGAGCCAGTTCATCGTGCCGAAGGACAGCCCGGTGAAGAGCCTCGCCGACCTGAAGGGCAAGACCTTCGCGTTCGGCTCGCCGTCGTCGACCTCGGGCAGCCTGATGCCGCGCTACTACCTGCAACAGGCCGGGATCGACCCCGAGCGCGACTTCAAGTCGGTGGCGTTCTCGGGCGCGCACGATGCGACCGTCGCCTTCGTCGCGGCGGGCCGCGCCGAGGCCGGCGTGCTCAACGCCTCGGTGATGGACAAGCTGGTCGAGAGCAAGAACCCCAACGCCGAGAAGGTGCGCGTGCTCGCCGTGACGCCGCCGTACTTCGACTACAACTGGACCGTGCGCCCCGGCCTCGACCCGGCCCTGACCAAGAAGCTCACCGACGCGTTCCTGAAGCTCGATCCGTCGCAGCCGGCGATGAAGGAGATCATGGACCTGCAGCGCGCATCCAAGTTCATCCCGACCCAGAATTCGAACTACGACGGCATCGAGTCGGCCGCGCGCTCGGCCGGCCTGGTCAAGTAGGCGCGGACCGAAGGCCACGCGACGTGCGTCTCGACGACGTCGGCTACGTCCACGCCAACGGCCACCGCGCGCTCGACGGCGTCAGCGTCGCGCTCGCGCGCGGCGAGCGCGTCGCCGTGATCGGCCCATCGGGGGCGGGCAAGACGACGCTGGTGCGCGTCCTCGGGACGTCGCTGCGGCCGACCGAGGGACGGATCGAGATCGACGGCGTCGACCCGTGGCAGCTCGGCGCGAGGGGATTGCGCCAGCTGCGCGCGCGCATCGGCGTCGTCCACCAGAGCGCGCCGATCCCGCCGCGGCTGCGCGTCGTCACGGCCGTGCTCGCCGGCCGGCTCGGCGCGTGGTCGACGTGGCGGGGACTGTCATCGCTGCTCGTCCCGGCCGACGCGCAGGGTGCGCGCGCGGCGCTGGCGCGCCTCGACCTCGGCGACCGCGTCTTCGACCGCTGCGACCGGCTCTCGGGCGGCCAGCTGCAGCGCGTCGGCATCGCCCGCGTGCTCTACCAGCGCCCCGACCTGATCCTCGCCGACGAGCCTGTCTCCGCGCTCGACCCGACGCTCGCCGACCAGAGCGTCGGCGCGCTCGTCGAGGCGAGCGAATCGGGCGGCGCGACCCTGGTTGCGTCGCTGCACGCCGTCGACCTGGCACTGAAGTGGTTCCCGCGCACCATCGGCATGAAGGCCGGTAGGGTCGTCTTCGACCGGCCCACCGCGGCCGTGACGCGCGCGATGCTGCACGAGCTCTACGCAACCGAAGGCCGCGTCCTGCCCGAGCAGGGCGTCGAACCGATCGCCGACCTGCGCTCGGGCAACGTCGTCGCACTGGTGCGGCCCGGATGCCAGTGAGCGCGCTCGCCGCGCCGACGATCGCGCCGCCGCCGTCGCTGCGCGATCCGGCCGCGCGCTCGCGCCTCACGGCGCTCGTCGTCGTCATCGCGGTCCTCTGGCCGCTGCTCGCGCTCGCCGAATTCCGGCCCTGGCTGCTGTTCGAGCCCGGCAACCTGCAGGTGATGGCGAACTTCCTCGCCGGCTTCCTGCCGCCATCGACAGCGCCCGACTTCCTCGCGCTGCTCGCCAAGGCGACGCTCGAGACGCTCGCGATCGCGACCGCGGGCATCGCGCTCGCGCTCGCGCTCGCGGTGCCGCTCGCGGTCGTCGCGACGCGCGCGCTGGCGGTCTCGCGCATCGGCCCGGGCCCGGGCCGCGGCCTCGGCGCGGTTGTGCGCACGACTGCGCGCGGTCTGCTCACGGTGCTGCGCGCGATCCCCGAAGTCGTGTGGGCTCTCGTCTTCGTTCGCGCGCTCGGCCTCGGCCCGGGAGCGGGCGTGCTCGCGCTCGCGGTCACCTACGGCGGCATGCTCGGCAAGGTCTACACCGAGATCCTCGAATCGGGCGACACCCGCGCCGCGCGCGCGCTGCTCGAGGCCGGCAGTCCGCGTCTCGGCGCTCTCTTCTACGGGCTCGTGCCCGGCGCGGCGCAGGAGCTCGCGTCGTACACCGTCTACCGCTGGGAATGCGCCGTGCGCGCCTCGGTGGTGATGGGCTTCGTCGGCGCCGGCGGGCTGGGCCAGCTGATGGACCAGTCGATGAAGATGCTCAACGGCGGCGAGGCGAGCACGATCCTCGTCACCTTCCTCTTCCTCGTTCTCGTCGCCGATGCGATGAGCGTCGTGATCCGCAAGGTGCTGGCGTGAGCGCCGCGTCGCTCCGCCCGGCGTCGCCGCCGACGCGGCTCGAGCCGTGCTGGTCCTGCATCGCGCTCTCGGCCGCGCTGGTCGCCGCCGTCATCGCGAGCTTCGCCTATCTCGCCGTCGACTGGCGCCAGCTCTTCAGCGACGAATCGATGCGCCTCATGGCCAAGTTCGTGCGCGAGTTCTTTCCGCCCGACCTCTCGCCCGCGTTCGTCGCCAAGGCGGCCTGGGGCGCGCTGCAGACCTTCGCGGTCGCGGCCATCGGCACGCTGCTCGCGGTGATCGGCGGCGGCGTGCTTGCGCTGCCGGCGGCTGGCCGCTTCGGGCTCGCGCCGCGCCTGGTCGCGCGCTTCGTGCTCAACCTGCTGCGCAGCGTCCCCGAGCTCGTGTGGGCCGCGCTGATGGTGATCGCGGCCGGCCTCGGACCCTTCGCCGGCACGCTCGCGCTCGCGCTGCACACCACGGGCGTGCTCGGCCGCCTCTACGCCGAGAGCCTCGAGAACGTGCCGCCGCTACCCGAGCGAGCCCTGCGCGACGCGGGCGCCGGACGCCTCGCCGCCTTCGCCTACGCGACGCTGCCGCTGGTCACGGCGCAAGGCGTCGCCTATGCGCTGTATCGCCTCGAGATGAACATCCGCATGGCCGCGGTGCTCGGCTTCGTCGGCGCCGGCGGCCTCGGCCAGCTGCTCTACTTCCACCTCTCGATCTTCCAGCAGGCGCAGGCGGCGACGCTGCTGATCGCGATGTTCCTGCTCGTCTTCGCTGTCGATTCCCTGAGCGCCTGGGTGCGCGGCTCGCTCGCGAGCGCGCACGGCTGACGAGGGGTCAGCCGCCGAGACCGTCGAGGCAGGCGGCGAGGCGTCAGCGGGCCGCGACGGCCTTCCTGAACTGCTCCATCGTGTCGTGGATGACCCCATCCTCGTTGCTCACCATGTTGTCGCGGCCCTGGCCGGCGATGAACAGCGTCTCCTGGGTGTCGTAGTCGAAGGCCTGCAGGGCGAAGACGCGGAAGCGATACCAGACGTCGAGGATGCTGACGTAGCTGAGGCGAACGACCATCTTGTCGCCGCGCTCGCTGTCGGCGGCGGCGACGCCCGCCTGGATCTTCGCCACGCCCTTGGCCGCGCCCTCGAGGCCGACGGCGGTGTCGAACGACAGGGCGGCGAAGGCGCCGGCGTCGGCGGCCTTGACGAAGTCGAGCACCGGCACGGCCTTGATCGCGAAGTTCACGTTCTGCGGCAGCGCGCCGCCGGTGGCGCGCGCAACCGTCGCCGGATTGAGCGTGCGGTTGACGACGCCGATGACGTTGCCTTCGCGGTCGAGCAACGGCCCGCCGCTGTTGCCGGGCTGGATCTCGGCCGAGACCTGGACCTCGCGCGGGTCGTCGCGCAGGCCCGCCGTCGCCGACAGCAGGCCGCGCGTCATCCGCGCCGAGTTGCCGAGCAGGCGACTGAGCGGATAGCCGATGGTCGAGACCTCCTCGCCCATCGCCGCCGGCCGGGCGAGGCGAAAGGCGAGCGCCTGCGCCGCCTCCGGCAGCGGCTCGCGCAGCTTGAGCAGCGCCAGGTCGGCCTTGGCATCGGCCTTGACGACGTCGGCCATCATCCGCCGCCCGGCGAGCGTCACCGTCGCCTCCTTCTGCTCGCCGACCACGTGGGCGCAGGTGAGGAGCCAGCCCTGCGCGCCGATCACGAAGCCCGTGCCCTGCGGCGCCTCGATCGGCTTGAGCGGATCGACGACGCGGACGCGAAAGCCGAGGTGCTCGATCTCGGTCGCGACGCGCGGCACGACGTGGCGCGGATCGTCCCTGGGCGGGATCAGCAGCACCTCGCGGTACGACTTGAAGCTCTTGGCCTTGACGGCGTCGGACGCCTTGTCGTTGGTGACGAGCTGGGTCGACGCCGAGCAGGCGCCGAGCAGGGCGAGCACCGACACGACGACGACGATCCGCAACGACATGACTCGATCCCGCACGGCTGGATGCGCAGAATCGTAGCAGCGGCACTCGCGGCGCGGCTCGCCGCCGGTCGCGTCAGGGCGTCGTGTCAGGGCGCCGCGCCGGCGCGCAGCGGATAGCCGGCCTCGGCCCAGCTCTTCATGCCGCCGTCGAGCGCGACCGTGCGCTGGAAGCCCATGCTGCGCAGCGTCGCCGCGGCCAGCGTCGAGATCCGGCCGAGCTCGCAGCAGGTGACGATGCGCGCGGTCGGATCGGGCAGCTCCTTGTCGACGCGCAGCTCGAGCTGGCCGCGCGGCAGCAGGCGCGCGCCAGGAATGTGGCCGGCCTCGTAGGCGTCCTTCTCGCGCACGTCGAGGACGACGAGGCCGCCGCCGCCCGACTCGATGCGCGAGCGCAGCTCGGCCATGCTCATGAAGGGCACGCTCGCGGTCGCCTCGGCGAGCATCTCGGTGACGGTCTTGCCGCCGCTCATGTTGGTCCGCAGGGCCTCGGTCAGATGCGTCGGCATCGACAGGTCGAGGCTCTTCATCATCTGCACGAACGTGGCGCGGTCGCGCTGCTGCAGGCGCGGGTTGCCGGCGAGCTCGGCGCCGATCGTCGAATGGCCGCGGCCCTTGTAGTCGTGCGCAGGGAAGACGAGCAGCGCCGGATCGAGCACGCGCAGCTTCTCGAGGCTGTCGAACAGGGCGTCGGGATCGCCGCTCGGCAGGTCGGTGCGGCCGGTGCCGCCGATGAGCAGGGTGTCGCCGGTGAAGACGCGGTCCTCGCCGACCAGGCACATCGAGTCGGCGGTGTGGCCGGGCGTGTGGAGGACGCGCAGGCGCAGCTTGCCGAGGACGATCGACTCGCCGTCGTCGACGCGCATCCCGATGCCCGGCGCCGGGCTGGTGCGATGCATCACCGTCATCGCGCCGATCTGCTCGCCGATGCGCCGCGACGCCGAGAAGTGGTCGGCGTGCGTGTGCGTGTCGATCACGAAGCGGATGCGCAGGCCGTCGCGCGACGCGAGCGCGAGGTAGCGGTCGATCTGGCTCACCTCGGGGTCGATCAGCGCCCCGGCACAGGTGTCGGCGCAGCCGAGCAGGTACGACTGGCAGCCACCGGTGGCGACCTGCTCGAAGATCATGGCACCTTCTCCAGCGGATCCCACGCCTCGAGCCAGCGCGCGAAATTGTCGAGGCCCTGGTCGAGCGAGGTGCGCGCCCACGGGCCGATCGCGGCGAGCAGGCGCTCCGGGTCGGCGCAGGTGAGCGGCACGTCGCCGGCCTGCATCGGCTGGAACTCGATCACCGCGGGCCGGCCGACGGCGCGCTCGAGCGAGGCGATGAAGTCGAGCACCTTCACCGGCCGGTGGCTGCCGACGTTGAAGACCTCGGCCGGGGCACCGCTCGCGGGCCGCGGCGGGCCGCGCTCGAGCAGCCGCTGCACGGCATCGACGGCGTCGTCGACGTAGGTGAAGTCACGCAGCAGCTCGCCGCGCGCGAAGACCGGGATCGGCTGGCCGCGCCGCATCCGCTGCGCGAACGAGAAGTAGGCCATGTCGGGCCGTCCCCACGGCCCGTAGACGGTGAAGAAGCGCAGGCCGGTCACCGGCAGCGCATGCACCGCGGCGTACGAATGGGCGATCGCCTCGCCGGCCTGCTTGGTCGCGGCGTAGAGCGACGCCGGCGCGTCGCTGCGGTCGCTCTCGGCGAACGGCGCTTCGGTGCGCGATCCGTAGACGCTCGACGAGCTGGCGTAGACGACGTGGCCGACCTTGCCGTCGGCGCACGCCTGGAGGACGGCGACGGAGGCGGCGACGTTCGAGCGCACGTAGTCCATCGGCGCCTTGATCGAGTGGCGCACGCCGGCCTGCGCGGCGAGGTGGACGACGGCGTCGAACGGGCCATGGCGGCGCAGGAACGCGCTCGTCGCGGCGGCGTCGGAGAGATCGAATGCATGGCACTCGACGCCGAGCGGCGCGAGCAGCGCGGCGACCCGGTCGCGCTTCAGGCGCGGGTCGTAATAGGCGTTGAACTCGTCGCAGCCGACGACCTTCACGCCGGCGCGTGCGAGGCGGGCGGCGACGTGCGCGCCGATGAAGCCCGCGGCACCGGTCACTAGGCACAATCGCATGGGCGCTCACTATAGGCCGAGCCGGCGCGCCGCCCGCGCGACGACGCCTCTCCCGCGCGCGCCCCGCGCGGCCTTCGCCACCCTTTACCATCGCCCCGACCTTGGCCGCGACCTCGCTCTCGCACCGCTTCCCGCACGCGCTTTCGGCGGCGGGCATCGCCGCCGCGTTGCTCGTCGTGGCGGGGGTCCTGTCGCACCTCGCCGGCGACGCCAGCCCGACCTATCGATCGCTGCGCGCGGCGATGGGTGTCCTGCCGGACTGGCTCTGGTCCGACCTTACCTTCCTCGGCTTCGGCCTGACCGCGGCGATCTTCGTCGGCCTGGTGCGCGACCGCTCGATGCGCTTTTTCGCGGTGTCGGTCTGGAGCTTCGCGCTCGGCACGCTCGCGATCCAGGTCGTGAAGCGGACGCTGGTCACGCCCCGGCCGCTGACCGCGCTGCCCGACCTTGCGCCGATCGGCGCGCATCTGTTCTGGGGCTCGATGCCCTCGGGCCACGCGGCGACCGCGCTCGGCCTGGTCGTGACACTCGTCCTCGTGTGCAGCCGCTCGTGGCGCAGCGTCGTGCCGCTGATCGCGCTCGGCTCAGTCGTCGCGCTCTCGCGCGTCGCGGTCGGCGCGCACTGGATCGGCGACGTGCTGGTCGGCGCCGGCATCGGCATCTCGGCGGCGGCGTGCGGCGTCCTGATCGAGCGCCGCGTCGACCTCGCACGCAGGCTCGTGACGCCGTACGGCCAGGCGGCGGTCGCGCTCGTGCAGATCGTGACCGGCGCACTCATGGTCTGGCGCCCGCTCGGCTATCCGCTCGCCGAGCCGCTGCAATGGGTGGTCGGCCTCGTCGGTGTCGGCGCCGGTTTCCATCGCCTCTGGCAGATGCGCGAGGCGCCGTCCCGCGTCGGCGGCGTCGCGCCATGACCGGGCGCCAGGCCAGCGGTGCGATCGCGGGCGTCGCGCTCGGAGCGCTCCTCCTCTGGCTGCTCCTGCGCGACGCGTCGATCTCGCGCTGGCTCGACGCGCTCGCCGCCGTGCCGCCGATGCTCTGGATCGTCGCGACGCTCGGCCTGCTCGCGAGCTACGCGCTGCGCGCCCTGCGCCTCTTCGTCGAGTGGCAGCCGCAGGTGCGCGGCATCCGCTACGCAGACTGCCTGCGCCTCATGCTGCTGCACAACGCGGCCGTCAACATCATGCCGATGCGCGCCGGCGAAGCGGGCTACGCCTGGATCGTCCATCGCCAGTGGGGCGTGCCGCTCGCCGACGCGGTCGCGAGCCTGCTCTGGCTGCGCCTGCAGGACGTCGCCATCCTCGCCGCCTTCGCGCTCGCCTGGCTGCTGCCGATCCCGGCGCTGGCGGGAGCGGGCCTGGCGCTGATCTGGATCGTCTCCTATGCGCTCGTGACGCCGCATCTCGGCTCGATGCTCGCGTTCCTGCCCTGGCGGCCGCTGCAGAAGGTCGGCGCCTACGCGCAGCGTCCGGGACAGCAGGCGTGGCGTCGCCCGGCATCGCTCGCCTGCGCGCTCGCCAACTGGTCGGTGAAGCTCGGCGTGCTGGCGACGCTCCTCGCCGCACTCGCCGACATCACGACCTTCGATGCGCTGCGCGGCAGCCTCGGCGGCGAGCTCGCCGCCGTGCTCCCGGTCCAGGGGCCGGCGGGCCTCGGCACCTACGAGGCCGGCGTCTGGGGCGGCGTCGCCCTGCGCGCGTCGGCCGCCTCGCTCGCGCACGTCGGCGCCGCCGCGCTCGCGGTGCATCTGCTCGGCCTCGGCGTCGGCCTCTTCGCGGCGCTGGTCGCGCAATTGGCGACGCGGTCGTGGCCGCCTCCGGCCCGAACGGTTCATCCGCAATGATCACGTCCTCTCCCGTCGCCACCCCTGCGCTCGCCGCCATGACCGACGTGGCCGCCACCGCCGTCGCGACGACGCCGCCCAGCCACCGGCTCTCGGTCGTCGTGCCGATGTACAACGAGATCGAGAACGCCGCGCCGCTGATCGATGCCGTGCAGGCCGCGCTCGCGTCGTACCCGTCGCCGTGGGAGCTGATCGTCGTCGACGACGGCAGCCGCGACGGCACCGGCGACGCGCTCGTACGCCATGCGGCGACGGTCGGGCCGCACATCCACGTCGTGCGGCTGGCCCGCAACTTCCGCCAGACCGCCGCGATGCAGGCCGGCATCGACGCCGCGCGCGGCGACGTCATCGTGACGATGGACGGCGACCTGCAGAACGACCCGGCCGACATCCCGAAGCTGGTCGACAAGCTCGTCGCCGAGAAGCTCGACATGGTGGCCGGCTGGCGCGAGAAGAGGAAGGACGGCTGGGTCCTGCGCAAGGTGCCGTCGTGGTTCGCGAACCGGCTCATCCGTCGCATCACGGGCCTGCAGTTCCACGACCTCGGCTGCAGCCTGAAGGCGTTTCGCGCGTCGGTGCTGAAGCAGGTGCGGCTGTACGGCGAGATGCATCGCTTCATCCCCGCGTGGCTCGCGACGGTGACGTCGCCCGACCGCATGGGCGAGGTGCCGGTGCGGCATCACGCGCGCCTGCGCGGCACGTCGAAGTACGGCATCTCGCGCACGCTGCGCGTCGTGGTCGACGTGCTCTCGATCTACTTCTTCCTCAATTTCGGCTCGCGACCGGGACATTTCTTCGGCGTGATCGGCCTGGCCGTGACCTCGATCGGCACGCTCATGCTCGGCTACCTCGGCGTGCTCAAGCTGATGGGCGAGAGCATCGGCGGCCGGCCGATGCTCCTGCTCGGCTTCTTCTGCGTCATCGGCGGGCTGCAGTTCCTGATGACCGGCGTGCTCGCCGAGCTGCTGGTGCGCATCTACTTCGACGGCAACCACGCCAAGTCGTACACCGCCCTGCCGGCCGTCGAGACATTCGGCGCGGAGGGCGGCTGGTCGCCGCCGTGAACACGGGCGCCGACGCGGGCGCGCCGAGCCGCGCCGCTTGGGGCCTCCTTGCCGTCGCGCTCGCGGCGATCTTCTTCTGGCCGCTCGGCGCGGCGCCGCTCTTCGACGTCGACGAGGGCGCGTTCGCCGAAGCCACGCGCGAGATGATCTCGAGCGGCGACTGGCTCCACACGACGCTCAACGGCGCCGACCGCTTCGACAAGCCGATCCTCGTCTACTGGCTGCAGGCGGCGAGCATCCTCGTCCTCGGCAAGAGCGACGCCGCGGTGCGATTGCCGTCGGCGATCTGCGGCGTCCTCTGGTGCCTCGCGGTCGCGCGCTTCGCGGCGCCGCGCTTCGGCGGGCGCGCGGCGTGGTGCGCGGCGGCGATCCTCGGCACCTCAATCGGCGTCATCGCCATCGGCCGCGCCGCCACCGCCGACGCGCTCCTCAACCTCCTGCTCGCGCTCGCTGCGTTCGCGCTCTGGCGCCACGTCGAGACGGGCGCGAAGGCGCCGCTGCGCTGGGCCGCCCTTTGGGCCGCGCTCGGCATCCTCGACAAAGGGCCGATCGCGCTGCTCGTGCCGGGCGGCGCGATCGTCGTCTGGGCCGTGCTGTCGCGCGAATGGAAGCCGATCGTGCGCGCGGTGTCGGATCCGCTCGCCTGGCTGATCCTCGTCGGCGTCGCCGCGCCGTGGTACGTCTACGCGCTGCACCGCCACGGCCAGGCCTTCATCGACGGCTTCGTCATGAAGCACAACGTCGGCCGCTTCACCGGCACGCTCGAAGGCCACGCCGGCGGGCCGCTCTACTACGCGATCGCGCTGCCGCTGATCGCGCTGCCGTGGACGCCGCTGCTCGTCGCGCTGCTGCCGCGGCTGAAGCGCCTCTGGGCCGAGCCGGTCACGCGCTGGCTGGTCTGCTGGAGCGGGTTCGTCCTCGTCTTCTTCTCGCTCTCGGGCACCAAGCTGCCGCATTACATGCTCTACGGCTACACGCCGCTGGCGCTGCTCGGTGGACGATTGCTCGCCGACGCGCCGTCGCGCGCCGTCCGCATCGCGCTCTGGGTGACGTTCGCACTGACGCTGATCGGGCTCTGCGCGACGCCTTGGATCGGCGTCGCGATCGCCGCGCGCCGCGCGCCGGGGCTGTACCGATCGCTGATCGAGACGGCGCCGCTGCCGTCGACCGTCTATGCGGCCGCGGCGCTGGTCGCGGCGGCGCTCGTCGCCGCGATCGCGTGGCGGCCGGCGGCCGCCGCGTGGCCCGCGGCGATGCGCGCAGCGCTCGGCGCCGGCGTCGTCGGCCTCTTCCTCGTCGCCGCCGTCGTGCCATGGTGGGGCGAGACGCTGCAAGGCCCGGTGCGCCGGCTCGCCGAGGCGGCTCGCGCAGCGAGCCCGGCCGCGCCCGCCGGCACCCAGGCGAACGTCAACCTGCCGAGCTTCGGCTGGTACCTCGAAGCGCCGGCGCCGCACGCCTTGCCGCCGGTGGGCGGGCTCGGCCTCTATCGCCTCGACCGTCTGAAGTCCGGCGACGGCGACACGCCGAGCGCCGTGCTGCGCGAGGAACGCGGGCTCGCGCTCGGGCGCCGATGAATCCGATCCGCGACGATCTCAGGCCAGCAGCGCGATCAGCGCGAGCGTGACGATCGCGACGCCGACGAGCGCCGCGTACGCGGTCGAGAGCACGGCCGCGCGCAGCGCCAGCCCGGCCCAGCTGCCCCCGTAGACACGCCGCATCGCGAGCACCGCATAGACCGGGATCGCGAGCAGCGCCACCGTCTCGGTCGGCGTGAAGTTGACCTGCAGCACGGCGATGGCGATGAACCAGAACGCGTGCAGGTGCAGCGCGAAGACGAGGTGCTCGGTGTAGCGCAGGCGACGGTCGCGGTAGAGCAGCCAGAGCCCGAACGCGAAGCTCGGCATCAGCACGAACATCGTCGCGCCCCCATTGGCGGTCAGGCGCTCGCGGACGAGCCGGAAGTCCTCGACGACGGCCTGGGGCGCGAGGACGGCGCGCTTTTTCAGGCGGTCGCACAGCCAGGACGGCAGGCCCTCGCAGACGAACAGGCCGTTCTCGACCGCGACGCGTGCGACACCCAGGTCCAGGTCCAACGACGGCGGCCCGTCCTGGATCAGCTCCACCTGCCTGGCGTCCATGCCCGGCTGCACCGCGATCATGAGTCGAAGCGCCAACAGCACCACGACGCTCACCGTCAGATAGAGGCGCAGCGGCAGCACGAAGTGCTTGCGCCGGCCGGCGAGGTACTGCCGCGTCAGCTCGCCCGGCTTGAAGAGCAGCAGCGCGAGCGTGCGCCAGAGCGCGCCTTCGGTCGAGAAGTACGCGCCGCCGAACTGCTGCGCGAACTCGCCGAGCGTCGGCGGGCGGACCGTCGTCTCCTGCCCGCAGGCCGGGCAGAAGCTCGGCCGCGGCGCCTCGAAGGGCGCGCCGCAATTGAGGCACGCGGACGGCGCTGCAGGGTCGGCCACGCGCGTCAGTTGGCGGCGAGCTTCAGATCGGCGCGCGGCCGCCACGACGCGTCGCCGCTCGCGACCTTCGGCGCGCCGAGGAAGAGCCGCCCGATCGCGATCTCCTTGCTTGCGAGGTAGTCGCGCACGGCGACGCCGCGGCGCACCGCCAGCTGCTGCATCGCGTCGTCGGCGACGACGACATTGGCGAGCAGCAGCGCTTCCATCTCGCTCGTCGGCAGATCCTTGGCGAGACCGATGACGTTCTTCGGCTTGACCATGTCCGCGCGCTTGTAGACCTCCTTCAGCAGCAAGGGAAATTCCTCGTCGCCGACGACGACCTCGGCCTCCGGGCTCGCGCCGCCGGCGATCGCGCGGCGGCGCTTCTCGGCGCGCACGATCTGGCGCAGCCGCTCCTGCTTCCAGGCGTCCTTCTCGACGTCGAGACGGCTCTCGCCGGTGACGGTGAGGTTGATCGCCGGCCGGTCGGCAAGCGCCTTGGCGACCTTGTCGAGCGTCTCCTTCGCCGCCGGCGTGAGCGTGGCCGTGCCGGGCGCGAAGTCGATCGTCGAGGCCTCGCTGCCGCCGCCGCCGAACGCCGATGCGAGCAGCGAGAACGGCGCGGTCACCGCCTTGACGATCAGGTTGGTGACGACCTTCCAGATCAGCCCGCCGAGCGAGAACTGCGGGTCGTTGATCGAGCCGCTCACGGGCAGGTCGAGATCGATCACACCGTGCCGGTCGGCGAGCAGCGCGACGGCGAGCTTGACCGGCAGGCTCGCCGTCGAGCCCTCGACCTTGTCGCCGAACGCGAGCTGGTTGAGGACGATCTTGTTGGTCGCCGTGAGCTGTCCGTCGGGCTTGACGAGATAGGCGAGGTCGACGCTCATCTTGCCGCGCTCGATGCCGTAGCCCGCGTACTTGATCGCATAGGGCGACAGCGGCGGCAGCTCGAGGTCGCGCACCTTGGCCTGGATGTCGAGGGCAAGCGGCCTGGCGAGCGGGTTGACCTTGCCGGAGATGTCGAGCGTTGCCGTGCCCTCGACCCGGCCCTTGAGC
>JBBRZP010000107.1:0-12745 GCA_038236565.1 Burkholderiales bacterium
AGACGGCGCGGATCGCGCCCTCGAGCTCGTCGATGCGCCTCGCCGGTGGCACCCCGCCGCACTCGACGTGGAGCTCGGCGACGCGCGTGTAGTCGCGGTGGAAGAAGGCGATGAAGTTCTGCGCGAGATAGTCCTTGTCGACCTCGGTCAGCGTGCCGACGATGCCGAAGTCGAGCGAGATGTAGCGGCCGAAGGTCGCGGGCGCGATCGAGACCTGGATGTTCCCCGGGTGCATGTCGGCGTGGAAGAAGCCGTCGCGGAACACCTGCGTGAAGAAGATCGTGACGCCGTCGCGGGCCAGCTTCTTGATGTCGACGCCGGCATCGCGCAGCCGTTGCACCTGGCTGATCGGCACGCCGTGCATGCGCTCCATGACGATCACGTCCTGCCGGCAGAGCTCCCATACCATCTCGGGCACCAGCACCAGGCCGAGGCCCTGCATGTTGCGGCGCAGCTGCGCCGCGTTGGCGGCCTCGCGGACGAGGTCGAGCTCGTCGTGGAGGTAGTTGTCGAATTCGGCGACGACCTGGCGCGGCTTGAGCCGCCTGCCGTCGGCCGACCAGCGCTCGACCGCGCGCGCGACCTGGCGCATGACCTCGACGTCGTCGTCGATCGCCGCGAGCATGCCGGGGCGCAGCACCTTGACCGCGACCTCGCGGCCGTCCTTCAGGACCGCGAAGTGCACCTGCGCGATCGACGCGCTCGCCACCGGCGCGGCGTCGAAGCTCGCGAACACGGCGTCGAGCGGCCGGCCGAAGGCCTTCTCGACGATCGCGCGTGCGACGGCGTCCGGGAACGGCGGCACGCGGTCCTGCAGCCGCGCGAGCTCGTCGGCGATGTCGGCGGGCAGCAGGTCGCGCCGGGTCGAGAGCACCTGGCCGAACTTGACGAAGATCGGGCCGAGCCGCTCCAGCCCCATGCGCAGGCGCTCGCCGCGCGGCGCGTCGAGCTTGCGACCGACGGTGATGACGCGGACGAGCAGTCGGACCCACGGCTGGCGAAAGCTCGACAGCGCCAGCTCGTCGAGCCCGTAGCGAAGAACCGTGACGCAGATGACGACGAGCCGGGCGAGGTGCCTCATCGGAGACTAGAGCCCCGGCGGCGGGGCGGCAGTCGAGCCTGGCGCGCGCGCGGCGAGGTCGCGCAGCGTCTTCGCGCCTTCGCGCAGCGCACCGGCGAACCAGCCGCCGATCTTGCCGAGCTGGCGCGCCGGCGCATCGCCGACGATCTTCGCGAGGTCGTCCTGCAGGTCCCAGCGCAGGTTGTCGATCAGCCAGTCGAGGTCGCTCGCGAACGCGGCGTCGCCCGAGATCGACACCGCCGGACGCTCGCCGGCAACGAGGCGGGTCAGCGCCAGCGCCGGATTGCCGGCGGCGACGGCGACACGCAGATCGGCCGGCAGCTCAGGCGCATCCGGCATCCATTCGAGCAGCCCCGCGGGCGTGACGCGAAAGGCGAACGGCCCGGGCGCGGGCAGGAGCTTCGGCCAGTCGGAGAGCTCGAACTGCACGACGCGCGTCGCGTGCGGACGCAGCCGTTCGAGCGCGGCCGGCTCGGCCGAGATCACGTGATTGACGAGGAGCACGACGCGCTCCATCACCGAGCGCTCCGCCAGCGCCTTGAGAGATTCGAGCATGCCGCGATTGTAGGCACGCACCCGCGAACGAGAGGGCGTGCGCGCGAGACGTCCGGGCGGCCGTGCGTGGCGTCATGCCGGACAATCGCCCGTCCCGTTCCTCGCCACGACCATGATCCTGCTCACCGGCGCGACCGGCTACATCGCCTCGCACACCTGGCTCGCGCTCGAAGCGGCCGGTTACCAGGTGGCGGGCCTCGACGACTTCTCGAACAGCTCGCCCGAGGTGCTGAAGCGGCTGGCGGCGCTCGGCGCCGACGTCTCGCACTTCATGCGGGCCGACGTGCGCGACCGCGCCGCGCTCGACAGGGTCTTCGCCGGCGGGACGATCGAGGCCGTCGTCCACTTCGCGGCCAAGAAGGCGGTCGGCGAGAGCGTCGCCCAGCCGCTGCTCTACTACGGCGTCAACGTCGGCGGTCTCGTCGCGCTGGCCGAGGCGATGCGCGACCATGGCTGCAAGACCTTCGTCTTCAGCTCGAGCGCCACCGTCTACGGCGATCCGCAACAGCTGCCGATCCTCGAAAGCGCGGCGTTGTCGTCGACCAACCCGTACGGCGCGACCAAGCTGATGAGCGAGAACATCCTGCGCGATCTCGAGCGCTCGGATCCGGCGTGGCGCGTCGCGCTGCTGCGCTACTTCAACCCGGTCGGCGCGCACGAGAGCGGCACCATCGGCGAGGACCCGCGCGGCACGCCCAACAACCTCATGCCCTACGTCGCCCAGGTCGCCGTCGGCAAGCGCGCGCGCCTGCAGGTCTTCGGCGACGACTATCCGACCGCCGACGGCACCGGCGTGCGCGACTACCTGCACGTCGTCGATCTCGCCGAAGGACACGTCGCGGCGCTGCGGCGCCTGCTGGGTGGGAGCGACTCGCTCACCGTCAACCTCGGCACCGGTCGAGGCAGCAGCGTGCTGGAGCTGGTGCACGCATTCGAGCGCGCCAGCGGCCGACCGGTGCCCTACGACATCGCACCGCGCCGGCCCGGCGACATCGCAGCCTGCTACGCCGACGTCGGACTTGCCGAGCGGCTCCTCGGCTGGACCGCGAAGCGAGACCTCGACGCGATGTGCGTCGATACCTGGCGCTGGCAGACGGCCAATCCGGACGGCTTCGCGGGCTGAGCGGCCGCGAGGCAGCGCAAGGCGCTGCCGACCGCGAGAAGATGTCCTAGAACAGCGCCTGCTGGCGCGCCAGGCGCCATGACGGCGAGCCGTCCTTCTCGCAGGCGAGCATCCAGAGCTCGCGGAACGGCACCGCGCCCTGCTCCGCAGACTCGCGGATCAGCCCGGAGAACTCGACGCTTGCGAGATACGCGGCGCCGAGTTCCTCGAGGCCGACGAGCTCGGCGTGCAAGGTGATGACGTCGGTGCGGCTCGTGCCTGCCGTGCGCGCCGTGAGCATCGGCAGCAGCTCGCGCAGCATGTCGGGCGTGGTGAGGTGGCCGAGCGCCTGCACGTCGCCGGCATCCCACGCGGCCTGCAGTCGCAGGAAGCGCGAGCGCGCGACCTCGAGCACCTCGGCGCCGTCGAGCCCGGCCGGCACGGAGGTCGCCGGGGCGCCGCTGACCGCGCGCCGCGAGACGAGCGCGCCGCCCGACCGACCACGCGCGTCGGCGCTGCGGCGGGCGCGCTGCCGGCGCCAGCTCCAGACCGCGCTCGTCAGGACGATCGCGCCGAAGGCCGCGACCGTGGCCGCACCGGTGAGATCGGCGGGATGGCGCGGCGCGAGCAGCGCCCAGAGCGCTGCGAGCAGTCCGATCCACGGCGCCACGCCGCCGAGCACGAGGCCGCCCGAGCCGGCGGCGGCGGCCGGCGTGCTGCCGAGCAGCAGCGGCACGCCCAGGCCGAGCGAGACGGTCTGGCGCCAGCCGCGCGGCAGGCGCGGGGCCCGGCCTTGCAGCAGCGTCAGCACTTGATTCCCACGTGCAGGGCGACGACGCCCGCGCTCAGGTTGTGGACGTCGACGTGGCCGAAGCCAGCCGTTTTCATCATCGCCTTCAGCGTCTCCTGGTCGGGATGGACGCGGATCGATTCGGCCAGGTAGCGGTAGCTCTCGCCGTCGCCGGCGACCCATTTGCCGATGCGCGGAAGGACCTTGAACGAGTACCAGTCGTACGCCTTGGCGAGCGGCGCGGCGACCTTCGAGAACTCGAGCACCAGCAGGCGCCCGCCGACGCGCAGCACGCGCGCCATCTCGGCCAGCGCCTTCTCCTTGTGCGTCATGTTGCGCAGGCCGAAGGCGACGCTGACGAGGTCGAAGCTGCCGGTCGCGAACGGAAGCGCCTCGGCGTCGCACAAGGTGGTCGGCACGACGATGCCTTGATCGAGCAGGCGATCGCGGCCCTGCGTCAGCATCGCCTCGTTGATGTCGGTGAGGACGACCATGCCCTGCGCGCCGACCGGCTTGACGAAGGCGCGCGCGAGGTCGCCGGTGCCGCCGGCGATGTCGAGCACCTTGTCGCCCGAACGCGCCCCGGCGACGGCAACGGCATAGGCCTTCCAGACGCGATGCAGGCCCATCGACATGAGGTCGTTCATCACGTCGTACTTCGGCGCCACCGAATCGAAGACGTCGCGCACGGCATCGGCCTTCGTCGTCTCGTCGACGCTGCGATAGCCGAAGTGGGTCTCGCTCATCGCCGCGTCATGTCAGTGGTGGTGACCGCACGACGGCGCCGGGGCCGCCGCGGCAGGGGTCGCGACGTCGCGGCTGGCGCCTGCCTTCGCGAGACGCTCCTCGTACTGGCGCCACAGGTCGTCGTGGGTCGAGCCGAGGAAGTAGAGGTAGTCCCACGAGAAAATGCCGGTCTCGTGGCCGTCGGAAAAGCGCGGCAGGACGGCGTAGTTGCCGATCGGCTCGAGCGCCGTCACGTCGACGTCGCGCTTGCCGGTCTGCAGGACTTCCTGGCCCGGGCCGTGGCCCTGGACTTCGGCCGACGGCGAATAGACGCGCATCAGCTCGAACGGGATCCGGAAGCTCTTGCCGTCGTCGAATCCGACCTCCAGGACACGCGAGGCCTGGTGGACGGTGATCGTCGTCGGACGGCGCGGCGCGGTGCGGGTGGTCATGGCTCTTGGAGGGGGTCGCCGCAGTGTAGCGATTGGGCTGCATCCCCGGCACCGTTGGGGAGAAGCGGTGTGGCGTTGCGCCCACGCGAAAGACCTTGCCCGCCGCCCGGCGTGACTTCACACGAGGACGCGCTCGATGCCGCCTTCGTTGGCGCGGGCGATGTAGTCCGGCATCCAGTCGTCGCCGAGGATGCGGTTGGCCATCTCGACGACGATGTAGTCGGCCTCGAGCAGGCCGTTGCTCAGGTCGCCCTTGTAGCGCTGCAGGCCTTGCAGGCAGCTCGGACAGGACGTGAGAATCTTGAGGTTGCCCTTCGCCGACGCGCCGCCCTCGCCGCCGATCATCGTGCGCAGCGCCGTCTCGTCCTTCCTCAGCTCTTCTTCCTTGCGAAAGCGCACCTGCGTCGCGATGTCGGGCCGGGCGATGCCGAAGGTGCCGCTCTCGCCGCAGCAGCGATCGCTCTTTCTCACGTTCTCGCCGACCAGCGCCTTCACGGTCTGCATCGGCTCGCGCAGCTTCATCGGGCTGTGGCACGGGTCGTGGAAGAGATAGCCCGGCGCCGCGGCATCGGGGCCGCCCGCGCCGCCGAGCGTGATGCCCTTCTCGAGCAGGAACTCGTGGATGTCGATGATCCGCGAGCCGGGGAAGATCTCCTCGAACTTGTAGCCCTGGAGCTGGTCGTAGCAGGTACCGCAGCTCACCACGACGGTCTTGATGTCGAGGTAGTTGAGCGTGTTGGCGACGCGGTGGAAGAGCACCCGGTTGTCGGTGATGATCTTCTCGGCCTTGTCGAAGTCGCCCGAGCCGCGCTGCGGATAGCCGCAGCACAGATACCCTGGCGGGAGCACGGTCTGCACGCCGGCCTGCCAGAGCATCGCCTGCGTCGCCAGGCCGACCTGCGAGAAGAGCCGCTCCGAGCCGCAGCCCGGAAAGTAGAAGACCGCCTCGCTGTCGGCGTTCGTCGTCTTCGGGTTGCGGATGATCGGCACGTAGGCCTTGTCCTCGATGTCGAGGAGCGCGCGCGCCGTCTTCTTCGGCAGGTTGCCGGGCATCTTCTTGTTGATGAAGTGGATCACCTGCTCCTTGATCGGAGCCTTTTCGTGCGTCGACTTCGGTGCCGCAGTCTGCGCATTGGCCAGGCCGCGCAGCAGGTTGTTCGCGGAGCGCTGCGCCTTGAAGCCGATGTCGACCATCGCCGTGCGCATGACCTTGATCGTCTCGGGGCTGGTCGCGTTGAGGAAGAACATCGCCGCCCTGCTCGCCGGCTTGAAGCTGCGCTGCCCCATCTTCCTGAGCAGGTTCCTCATGTTCATCGTCACGTCGCCGAAGTCGATGTCGACCGGGCACGGCGCGAGGCACTTGTGGCAGACCGTGCAGTGGTCGGCGACGTCCTCGAACTCCTCCCAGTGGCGCAGCGACACGCCGCGCCGCGTCTGCTCTTCGTACAGGAAGGCCTCGACCAGAAGCGAGGTCGCGAGGATCTTGTTGCGCGGGCTGTAGAGCAGGTTGGCGCGCGGCACGTGCGTGGTGCAGGTCGGCTTGCACTTGCCGCAGCGCAGGCAATCCTTGATCGAGGTCGCGATCTCGCCGATGTCGCTCTGCTGCATGATCAGCGACTCGTGCCCCATCAGGCCGAAGCTCGGCGTGTAGGCATTGGTCAGATCGGCCCTCGGCGCGCTCGCGTCGGCGCCAGGGCCACGCAGGAGCTTGCCCTTGTTGAAGCGTCCTTCCGGGTCGACGCGCTGCTTGTAGCCGGCGAACGCCGACAGCTCGGCGTCGGTGAGGTACTCGAGCTTGGTGATGCCGATGCCGTGCTCGCCCGAGATCACGCCGTCGAGGCTGCGCGCGAGCTTCATGATCCGCGCGACCGCCGTGTGCGCGGTCTGCAGCATCTCGTAGTTGTCGCTGTTGACGGGGATGTTGGTGTGCACGTTGCCGTCGCCGGCATGCATGTGCAGCGCGATCCAGACGCGGCCCTTCAGCACCTCGCCGTGGATCTTCTGGCACTCGTCGACGATGGGCTTCAGTGCCGCGCCGGTGAAGATCGACTCGAGCGGGGCGCGGATCTGCGTCTTCCACGAGGCGCGCAGCGTGTGGTCCTGGAGCAGGCCGAAGACGGTCCGGCCCGAGCCGTCGTCGGCCGGAAGATCCAGGCTCGAGAGCCAGCCGCGCCATTGCCCGCCGACCTCGCCCAGCAGCGCCAGCCCCTGCTGGACGCGGTCCTCGAGCAGTTCGGCCGACGCGATCTCGTCGCCGTCGGCGCTCCTGCCCAGCGGCAGGCTGCCGCTCGACAGGAATGCCTCCAGCCGGTCGACGAGAGCGAGCTTGTTCGCCAGGCTCAGCTCGATGTTGATGCGCTCGATCGCCTCGGTGTACTCGCCCATCCGGTCGAGCGGGATGACGACGTCCTCGTTGATCTTGAAGGCGTTGGTGTGCTTGCTGATGGCCGCCGTGCGCTTGCGGTCGAGCCAGAACTTCTTGCGCGCCTCGGCGCTGACGGCGACGAAGCCTTCGCCGGCGCGCGCGTTGGCGATGCGCACGACCTCGCTCGTCGCGCGCGCGACGGCGTCGGCGTCGTCGCCGACGATGTCGCCGAAGAGCGCCATCTTCGGAAAGGCGGCCCTCTGGCCGCCTTCGGATGACGCGCCGCGCTTGCTCTTGGTCGTATAGCCGACGGCCTTCAGGTAACGGTCGTCGAGGTGCTCGAGGCCGGCGAGGAGGACGCGCTGGCCGGGTGCCGACTTCGCCGCCAGATCGAACAGGTAGTCGCGGATCTCGACGATCGACGGCACCGCGTCCTTGGCGTTGCCGAAGAATTCGAGACACACCGTGCGCACGTGCGCCGGCATCCTGTGCACGATCCAGCGTGCCGAGGTGATGAGCCCGTCGCAGCCTTCCTTCTGGATACCGGGAACGCCGGCGAGGAACTTGTCGGTGACGTCCTTGCCGAGGCCTTCCTTGCGGAACGCCGACCCGGGGATGTCGAGACGCTCGGTGCGCTCGAGCTTCCTGCCGCTCGCGTCGAAGTAGCGCAGCTCGAAGCTCGCCTGCGGTGCGTCGTGGATCTTGCCGAGGTTGTGGCCGAGCCGCGTCACCTCGAGCCACTTCGCGTCGGGCGTGACCATGCGCCACGAGACCAGGTTGTCGAGCGCCGTGCCCCAGAGCACGGCCTTCTTGCCGCCGGCGTTCATCGCGACGTTGCCGCCGATGCAGGACGCGTCGGCCGACGTCGGATCGACCGCGAACACGTGGCCGGCGCGCTCGGCCGCTTCGGCAACGCGCTGGGTGACGACGCCGGCTTCGGTCCAGATCGTCGCGACCTTGCCCGCGACGCCCGGCAGTTCGACGTGCTCGACCTCGGTCATCGCCTCGAGCTTCTCGGTATTGATGACGGCGCTCGACCACGTGAGCGGCACCGCGCCGCCGGTGTAGCCGGTGCCGCCGCCGCGCGGGATGATCGTCAGGCCGAGCTCGATGCAGCCGGCGACCAGGCCCGCCATCTCGGTCTCGGTGTCGGGCGTGAGGACGACGAACGGGTACTCGACGCGCCAGTCGGTCGCGTCGGTGACGTGCGAGACGCGCGACAGGCCATCGAACTTGATGTTGTCCTTCGCCGTCACCTTCGACAGCACGCGCACGGCGCGCTTGCGCAAGTCCCAGACGGCGCGGAACTGCGCCGCGAACGACTCGACGGCGGCGCGCGACAGCTCGAGCAGCTCGCCCACGACCTCGTCGCGCGCCGAGTCGGCCGAAGGCGTGCGGCGCTTCTCGACCTCGCCCAGGCGATGGTGCAGCGCCTCGATCAGGAGCTTTCTGCGGCGCGGGTTGTCGAGCAGGTCGTCCTGAAGATAGGGATTCCTTTGCACCACCCAGATATCGCCGAGCACCTCGTACAGCATGCGCGCAGAGCGACCGGTGCGGCGCTCGCTGCGCAGGAGGCCGAGCACCTCCCAGGCGCGCGCGCCAAGCAGGCGGATGACGATCTCGCGGTCGGAGAACGACGTGTAGTTGTAGGGAATCTCGCGCAGCCGCGGCGCCGCGGCGACATTGTCGCCGGCCGTCAATCGCGCCAGCGGAATCGGCGCGTTCACGAGGTGGCCCCCACGAATTCGGAGTGGGGCGTGCTGGTGCCGGTCGCTTCGCCGGGGCAGGTCTGTTCGATTCGCGCCGTCATCCCCGCATTTTGCCGCTCATGCCCTGACGGTGCCGCAATGCATCATTCCGGCCACTGCCAGCATGCGGCCATCGATCTCCGGCGGGTAATCCCGCTTGCCCGAGCGAGACCCGGCGCGGGATAAACGCGGCTGTCATTCCGGGTCGCGAGAATCGCAGCCGCCACGGCGCAACGCCCCACAGCTCCCAAGGAAATCGTCATGAAGTTGAAGTCGCTTGTCTCATCCTGCCTGCTCGGCGCGGTTGCCTTCAGCGCGCCCGCGTACGCCCAGGTCGAGATCCAGTGGTGGCACTCGATGACGGCCGTCAACAACGAGTGGGTCAACGACCTGGCCAAGGACTTCAACGCGAAGCAGAAGGACTACAAGGTCGTGCCGGTGTTCAAGGGCACGTACGACGAGTCGATGACCGCGGCGATCGCCGCCTTCCGCTCCGGCAACGCACCGAACATCCTGCAGGTGTTCGAGGTCGGCACGGCGACGATGATGGCGAGCAAGGGCGCGGTCGTGCCGGTCGGCAAGGTGATGAAGGACGCCGGCGAAAGCTTCGATCCCGCCGGCTACGTGCCCGCGGTGGCCGGCTACTACACGGCGCCGAGCGGGCAGATGCTGAGCTTCCCGTTCAACAGCTCGACGACGATCTTCTACTACAACAAGGACGCCTTCAAGGCCGCCGGCATCGATACCGAGAAGGCGCCGACGACCTGGCCGGAAGTGGTGGCCGCCGCGGCCAAGCTGAAGGCAAGCGGCCACAAGTGCCCTTTCACCACGGCATGGCAGGGCTGGACCCAGCTGGAGAGCTTTTCGGCCTGGCACAACGTCGAGTTCGCGACCAAGCAGAACGGCCTCGCCGGGCTCGACGCGCGCATGAAGGTGAACTCGCCGCTGCACGTGCGCCACATCGAGAACCTGGCCAACATGGCCAAGCAGGGGCTCTTCGTCTACAAGGGCCGCGGCAACGTGCCGGAAGCGAGCTTCGTGTCGGGCGAGTGCGCGATGATCAACACATCGTCGGGCTTCTACGGCAACGTCGCCAAGAACGCCAAGTTCGCCTACGGTCTGGCGGCGCTGCCGTACTACCCCGACGTTCCGGGCGCGCCGCAGAACACCGTGATCGGCGGCGCGAGCCTCTGGGTGCTGGCCGGCAAGAAGCCCGAGGAATACAAGGGCGTGGCCAAGTTCTTCAGCTACCTGTCGAGCCCCGAGGTCCAGTCGGCCAGCCACAAGCGCACCGGCTACCTGCCGATCACGACGGCGGCCTATCAGCTCACCGAGAAGTCGGGCTTCTACAAGGAAAAGCCCGGCACCGACGTCGCCGTGACGCAGATGATCCGCAAGGTCACCGACAAGTCGCGCGGCATCCGGCTCGGCAACTACGTGCAGATCCGCGCCATCGAGGACGAGGAGCTCGAGGAGGTCTGGTCCGGCAAGAAGACGGCCAAGGAAGCGCTCGACACGATCGTCCGGCGCGGCAACGAGCTGCTGGAGAAGTTCGAGAAAGCGAACAAGTCCTGAAGCACTTGTTCGCATGCGCCGCGATACAGCCCGCCTGACGGGCATTCACCGTGGCGGCTGAAAAGCGAGTCGTGTTCCGCTCCGGCTGGCTGCCGTGGGCGCTGCTCGCGCCACAGGCGCTGGTCATCGGCGTGTTCTTCTTCTGGCCCGCGGCGCAGGCCGTGCTGCAGTCGATGCAGCAGTCGGACGCGTTCGGCACCACGGTCGAGTGGGTCGGCTTCGCCAACTTCGCCGCCCTGCTGCACGACGAGACCTACCTCGCCTCGTTCGGCACGACCGCCCTCTTCTCGGTCCTCGTCGCCGTGCTCGGCATCGGCATCTCGCTGCTGCTGGCGGTGTTCGCCGATCGCGTCGTTCGCGGCACGACGTTCTACCGGACCTTGCTGGTCTGGCCTTACGCCGTCGCACCGGCGATCGCCGGCGTGCTCTGGCTCTTCATGTTCTCGCCGTCGATCGGCGTCGTCGCTTACGCGCTCGAACACCTGGGAGTCCATTGGGACCACCTGCTCGACAGCCGCCAGGCGATGGCGCTGATCGTCATGGCCGCCGTGTGGAAGCAGATCTCCTACAACTTCCTGTTCTTCGTCGCCGGGCTGCAGAGCATCCCCAAGTCGCTCATCGAGGCCGCCGCCATCGACGGCGCGCGACCGTGGCGACGCTTCTGGACGCTTCAGTTCCCGCTGCTCTCGCCGACGACCTTCTTCCTGCTCGTCATCAACGTCGTCTACGCCTTCTTCGACACCTTCGGCATCGTCGACGCGGCGACGCAGGGCGGGCCGGGCAAGGCCACCTCGATCCTCGTCTACAAGGTCTACTTCGACGGCTTCAAGGCGCTCGATCTCGGCGGCTCGGCGGCGCAGTCGGTGGTGCTGATGATCATCGTCGTGGCGCTGACCGTTGCGCAGTTCCGCTTCGTCGAGAAGAAAGTGAACTACTGAAGTGGTCGAGCGCCGCCCCACGCTCGGCATCCTCGCCCACGTCATCCTGATCGTCGGCGTGCTCGTCGTCGCCTTTCCGCTCTACATCGCCTTCGTCGCGTCGACCCACACAGCCGAAGAGATCGTGCAGGTGCCGATGCCGATGCTTCCCGGCCCGCACCTGATCGAGAACTACACGGCGGCGCTGGTGGGCGGCGGCCAGGGCGCGGGCTCGACGGCGGCCGTCGGCCGCATGATGTTCGTGAGTCTGGTCATGGCGCTGGTGATCGCCCTCGGCAAGATCGCGATCTCGCTGCTCTCGGCGTTCGCGATCGTCTACTTCCGCTTCCGCTTCCGCGAGTTCTTCTTCTGGGCCATCTTCGTCACGCTGATGCTGCCGGTCGAGGTGCGCATCCTGCCGACCTACAAGGTCATCGCCGACCTGCACATGCTGAACAGCTTCGCCGGCCTGACGATCCCGCTGATCGCCTCGGCGACGGCCACCTTCCTCTTTCGCCAGTTCTTCATGACCGTGCCCGACGAGCTTGTCGAGGCGGCGCGGATCGACGGCGCCGGGCCGATGCGCTTCTTCATCGACGTGCTGGTGCCGCTCTCGAAGACCAGCATCGCCGCGCTCTTCGTCATCCAGTTCATCTACGGCTGGAACCAGTATCTGTGGCCGCTCCTCGTCACGACCGAGGAGAACATGTACCCGGTCGTCATCGGCATCAAGCGCATGATCGCCGGCGGTGATTCGCAGAACCAGTGGAACCTCGTGATGGCCACGGCGATCCTGGCGATGATCCCCCCGGCGCTCGTCGTCATCCTGATGCAGAAGTGGTTCGTCAAGGGCCTCGTGGACACCGAGAAGTAGAGAAGACAAGACATGGGCGCCATCTCTCTACGCAACGTCGTCAAGCGCTACGGCTTCGGCCCGAAGGCCAATCCCGTGATCCACGGCGTCAGCGCCGAGATCGCCGACGGCGAGTTCGTCGTCATCGTCGGACCGTCGGGCTGCGGCAAGTCGACGCTGCTGCGCATGGTCGCCGGGCTCGAGGAGATCTCCGAGGGCGAGATCTGGATCGCGGGCCGAGTCGTCAACGACCTCGAGCCGTCGGAGCGCGACATCGCCATGGTGTTCCAGAACTACGCGCTCTATCCGCACATGACGGTGTTCGCGAACATGGCCTACGGCCTGAAGATCGCCAAGCTGCCGGAGGCCGAGATCAAGACGCGCGTCGACAAGGCGGCGGCGATCCTCGAGCTCGCACCGTTCCTGCTGAGGAAGCCGCGCGAGCTCTCCGGCGGACAGCGCCAGCGCGTCGCCATGGGCCGCGCCATCGTGCGTCAGCCGGCCGTGTTCCTGTTCGACGAGCCGCTCTCGAACCTCGACGCCAAGCTGCGCGCGCAGACGCGGCTCGAGATCCAGAAGCT
>JBBRZP010000108.1:0-12601 GCA_038236565.1 Burkholderiales bacterium
CGCCTCGGCGACGCCGACGTGAGCCGCGACGCGAGGTGGCTCGCCTACACCGCCGACTTCACCGGCGGCCGCGACTACAGCTTGCACGTGAAGGACCTGTCGACGGGAACGATCGACGCCTGGTCGGTCGAGCAGGTCTCGTCGGCGGTGTGGGCCAACGACAGCCGCACGCTCTGGTACACGACGATGGACGAGACGAAGCGCTCGAGCCGGCTCTGGCGCCACGAGGTCGGCAGCGCGTCGGCCGACGCGCTCGTCCACGAGGAGAGCGACGAGCTCTTCGACAACAGCGTCGCGAAGACGCTCGACGAGCGCTGGCTGCTGCTCGCGATCGAGAGCAAGGACTCGACCGAATGGCGCGTCCTCGACGCCGGCGCCGACTGCAGCGCCGAGGCGCCGTCGTGGCGGACGGTCTTCCCGCGCCGCGCCGACGTCGAGTACGCGCTCGAGCATCGTGCCGGGCGCTTCTACGTGCGCATCAACGACACCGGCCGCAACTTTCGGCTCGTCACCGTCGACGCGGCGGCGCCCGACCTCGCCCAGGCCGTGGAGCTGATCGCCGCGCGCGACCGCGTGATGCTCGACGACGTCGACGTCTTCGCGGGCCACCTCGCCGTCACCGAGCGCGTCGACGGCAGCCTGCAGCTGCGCATCGTCGACCTCGCCGGCGGCGGCGAGCACACGATCGCCTTCGACGAGCCCGCCTGCAGCGTCCACACCAGCGGCAACGCCGAGTTCGCGACGACGACGCTGCGCTTCGTCTACACCTCGATGACGACGCCGGCGTCGACCTTCGACTACGACCTCGTGACGAGGGGGCGCGTGCTGAAGAAGCGCCAGCCGGTGCCCGGCTACGACGCCGCGCTCTACGCCAGCGAGCGCACGTTCGCGACCGCGGCCGACGGCACGCGCGTGCCGATCTCGATCGCCTACCGCCGCGACACGAAGCGTGTCGGGCCGCAGCCGCTGCTGCTCTACGGATACGGCAGCTACGGCATCCCGATCGACCCGGCGTTCTCGCAGAGCCGCGTGTCGCTCCTCGACCGCGGCGTGGTCTTCGCGATCGCCCACATCCGAGGCGGCGGCGACCTCGGCCGGACCTGGTACGAGGCCGGCAAGATGGCGAAGAAGCAGACCACCTTCGACGACTTCATCGCCTGCGCGGAGGCGCTCGTCGCCGCGGGCCGGACGACGCCGGCGCAGCTCGCGATCGAAGGCGGCAGCGCCGGCGGCCTGTTGATGGGCGTCGTCGTCAACCAGCGGCCCGAGCTCTTTCGCGCCGTCGTCGCCGAGGTGCCGTTCCTCGACGTCGTCACCACCATGCTCGACGAGACGATGCCACTGACGGTCGGCGAGTTCATCGAGTGGGGCAACCCGAAGATCCCGGAGCAGTACGCCTGGATGCGCGCCTACAGCCCGTACGACAACCTGAAGCCAGGCGCCTATCCGGCCATGCTCGTGCGCAGCGGCCTCAACGACACCCAGGTCGCCTACTGGGAGCCGGCCAAGTACGTGGCGAGGCTGCGCACGCTGAAGACCGACGACCGCGCGCTCGTCTTCAAGATCAACCTCGAGGTCGGCCACGGCGGCGCCTCGGGCCGCTTCGACGCGCTGCGCGAGATCGCCGAGGACGACGTCTTCCTGCTCGTCGAGCTCGGCGTGGTCGACGGGAAATAGCACCGGCTTCGCCCTCGAATCCGGGCATCGGTCGGGGCGACCCGTCCTTAGCCTTGCCCGTATGGGGCCTTTGGACAAGCAGAGACGGCTTCTACTGCGCCGACATCGGGCCGATGTCGGAAGCCGCCGAATCAGCCGGCAACCAGCTCTTGCACTGACGCCGCGCCCGTTTCGACGCTCCGCCGGTCAGGGCCGGGCCGGGTCCTTCAGCAACTGCGCCGCGGCGCGGACCGCGAGCACGTAGCCCTGCGTGCCGAGGCCGACGATGACGCCTTCGGCGATGTCGGACAGATACGAGCGGTGGCGAAACGGCTCGCGCTTGTGCACGTTGCTGATGTGGATCTCGATGAACGGGATCGCGACGCCGGTGAGCGCATCGCGGAGCGCCACGCTGGTGTGCGTGAGCGCGCCCGGATTGATCACGACGCAGGCCACGCCCTCGCCGCGCGCGGCATGGATGCGGTCGATCAGCTGGCCTTCATGGTTGCTCTGGAACGCGAGCAGCTCATGGCCGAGCGACGTGGCCTCGGCGCGGCAGGCCGACTCAACGTCGGCGAGCGTCGTCGAGCCGTAGACGGCGGGCTCGCGCGTGCCGAGCAGGTTGAGGTTCGGTCCGTTGACGAGGAGGATCTTCATCGCGGCCGGCTCAGACGTCGAAGAACACGGTTTCGTCCTCGCCCTGGAGGCGGATGTCGAAGCGGTAGACGACAGCGCCGCCGTCGCCCTTGGCGTCGAGCCGTTCGGCGACGAGCGTCTTGCGGCGCGCCTCCCACTCGATGATGTTGAGCACCGCGTCCCTGGCGTTGGCCTCGGCCTCGTCGCCGAAGTAGATGCGTGTGTTCAGGCCGACGTTGATGCCGCGGGCGACGATCCAGGCGTTGACGTGCGGCGCCATGAAGCGGCCGTTGCGGCCCTCGACCGGACCGGGCTTGATCGTGTCGAAGGTGTAGACGCCGGTCTCGAAGTCGGTGCAGGCCCGGCCCCAGCCGCGGAAGTTCGGATCGATCGACTTGCCTGGCTGGCGGTCGCCCGGATGCGCGTACTTGCCTTCGGCATTGGCCTGCCAGATCTCGATCAGCACGTCCTTCAGCACCGTGCCGATACCGTCGAAGACGCGGCCCTCGATCCGGATGCGCTGCCCCTTCGTGCGCTCGCTGGCCAGCACGCTGCCGAAGTTGTTCTCGAAGATGTCGAAGCCGGCCGCCTGCGGCGCCAGGCCGATGTGGACGTAGGGACCCGCCGTCTGCGACGCGGTCTCGCGCCGGGCGCTCATTGCAGTCCCTCCGCGGGCGTCTTCTGGACGTGGTTCTCGAACAGCGTCGCGCGCTGGCCGCGCAGGACGATGTCGAAGCGGTAGGCACGGCTGTCGAGCTGGACGAAGGCGCCGATGTCCTGGAGCGCGATCAGGCCGCGGATCTGCTCCTCGCTCGGCACGACGCCGAGGATCGGGCAGCTGCGGATCAGCGGATCGCCCTCGAAGTACATCTGCGTGACGAGCCTCTGCACCCAGCCGTCGCCCGAGACCCCATAGTGGATGTGCGCCGGGCGCCAGTCGTTGACGCGGTTGCGCCAGGGATAGGGACCCGGCTTGATCGTGCGATAGGCGTAGTAGCCGTTCTCGTCGGTGAGCATCCGGCCGCAGCCGCCGAAGTTCGGGTCCAGGGCGCCGATGTATTGGTCCTTCTTGTGCCGGTAGCGGCCGCTCGCGTTGCATTGCCAGACCTCGACCAGCGCGTTCTTCACGGGCTTGCCGAGCTGGTCGTGGACGTAGCCGTGGACGACGATGCGCTCGCCGATCGGCATGCCCCCCTTGGCGTAGTTGAGGATCAGGTCGTCGTCCTGCGAGCCGAGCTCGTCGGCGCGAAAGACCGGCGCCGTCACTTCCGAGAGCGACTGCTGCAGCGAGATCAGCGCCAGCTTCGGGCTGCGCAGCACGCTCGTCTTGTAGGCCGGCGTGTACGCGGGCGGATGCGACGTCGTGTCGCGCATCAGGAATTCGGCGTCGGCCAGTGGCGCTCTCATGGTGTCTCCTGCGCTGGGCGGACCGCGATTTTGCGCTCGCGGCGCAGGAGCCGCCGCAGCCACTCGATGCCGTCGTCGACGAACGTGAACACGACCGGGATGACGAGCAGGCTCAGGAAGGTCGACGTGATCAGCCCGCCGATGACGACGATGGCCATCGGCGCGCGAAAGCTCGGGTCGGTGCCGATGCCGAGCGCGATCGGCATCATGCCGGCGCCCATCGCGATCGTCGTCATCACGATCGGACGCGCCCGCTTGTGGCACGCGTCCATGAGCGCGTCGAAGCGCGTCATGCCGCGGTCGCGCCTGGCCATGATCGCGTACTCGACGAGCAGGATCGAGTTCTTGGTGGCGATGCCCATCAGCATGATCAGGCCGATCATGGACGGCATCGAGAGCGCCGTGCCGGTGATGAAGAGTGCCAGGAACGCGCCCGGGATCGAGAGCACGAGCGCGACCAGGATCGTCGCCGGCTGGACGAAGTCCTTGAACAGCAGCACCAGCACGACGTAGATGCAGGCCACGCCGGTGAGCATCGCAAGGCCGAAGCTGTCGAAGAGCTCGGTCATCGCCTCGGCGTCGCCGACGCTCGCCCGCTGCACGCCCGGCGGCAGCTGCTGCAGGCTGGGAAGCGCGAGCGCCTCGTCCTGCACGGCGCCGAGCGGCTGGCCGTTGAGCTCGATGTCGAAGTTGATGTTGCGCAGGCGGTCGTAGCGGTCGATGCGCGCCGGGCCGCTGTCGATCGCCAGCGTCGCGACGTTGCCGAGCATCACCGGCCCGCGCGCGCCCGGCACGGCGAGGCGCGAGATCAGGCCGAGGTCGGCGCGCGCCTCGATCGGCAGCTTGACGACGATCGGCACCTGGCGCTGCGAGAGGTTGAGCTTGGCCAGGCTCTGGTCGTAGTCGCCGGCGGTGGCGACGCGCAGCGTCTCGCCGATGGCCGTCGCCGTGACGCCGAGGTCGGCCGCGCGCGCCGAGTCGGGCCGCACGATCAGCTCCGGCCGCACCAGGCTCGACGACGACGTGACGGTGCCGATGCCGCTCAGCGTGCGCAGCTCCTGCTCGACGCGGCGCGCGACCTCGCCGAGCACCGCGCCGTCCTCGCCCGCGAGCACCAGCGTGTACTTCTCGTTCGAGCCGCCGAAGCCGACGTTGATACGCGCGCCGGGCACGGCGACCAGCGCGTCGCGCAGCTCCTTCTCGATCGCCTGCTTCCTGACGCCGTGGCGCTCCGAGCGCGGCGTGAGGTTGAGCGTCAGCGACGCCTTGCGGACGTCGGAGCCGCCGCCGCCCTGGAACGGATCGGCGCCTGTCGCGCCGCCACCGACCGTCGTGTAGATCAGCTTGACGTTCGGATTCTTCGCGACGATGACGCGCGCCGCCTCGGCGGTGGCGTTGGTCTGCGCGAACGTCGATCCCGGCGGCAGCGCGATCTGCACCTGCGTCTGCGAAAGGTCGTCGGGCGGAATGAAGCCGGTCGGCAGCAGCGGCACCAGGGCGAGGCCGCCGAAGAAGAAGACGAGCGCGCCGATCGTGGTCAGGATCCGGTGGCGCAGGCACCAGCGCATCCAGCTCATGTAGACACCGAGCCATCGACCTTCGACGTACGCCTTCTTCGGCGGCTTCAGCACGTAGGCCGACATCATCGGCGTCAGCATCCGCGCCACGACGAGCGAGAAGAACACGGCGATCGCCGCAGTCCAGCCGAACTGGACGAAGAACTTGCCCGGCACGCCGCTCATGAACGCGGTCGGCAGGAACACGGCGATCAGCGTGAAGGTCGTCGCGATGACCGCCAGGCCGATCTCGTCGGCCGCTTCCATCGCCGCCTGGTAGGGCTTCTTGCCCATGCCGAGGTGACGCATGATGTTCTCGATCTCGACGATCGCGTCGTCGACCAGGATGCCGACGACGAGCGAGAGCGCGAGCAGCGTCACGCCGTTGAGCGAGAAGCCGAGCAGCGACATCGCCCAGAACGCCGGGATGATCGAGAGCGGCAGCGCCGTCGAGGCGACCAGCGTCGCGCGCCAGTCGCGCAGGAACAGGAAGACGACGAGCACGGCGAGCGCCGCGCCTTCGTAGAGCAGCACCATCGAGCCTTCGTAGTTCTGCTCGACCGGATTGACGAAGTTGAAGGCCTCGGTGATCGTGATGCTCGGCGTCGTCTCCTTCAGCGTCGCCAGGGCTGCGCGCACGCCGCGCTGGACGTCAACCTCGCCCGCGCCGCGCGTGCGCACGATCTCGAAGCCGACGACCGGCTGGCCGTTGAGGTAGGCCGCCGAGCGCTTCTCGCCGACCGTGTCGGCGACGCGCGCGACCTGGTCCAGGCGGATACGCCGGCCGTCGGCGAGCGTGATTTCCATCTGCGCCAGCTCGGCCGCCGATTGCACGGTCGCGATCGTGCGCACCGATTGCTCTGCGCCGCCGACGTCGGTGCGTCCGCCCGACGATTCGCGTTGCGTCTGGCGCAACTGGCGCGAGATGTCGGCGGCGGTCGCGTTGAGCGCCTGCAGCCGCGCCGGGTCGAGCTCGACGCGCACCTCGCGCGTCGCGCCGCCGACGCGCGAGACGGCGCCGACGCCGCGCACCGAGAGCAGCGTGCGCGTGACGGTGTCGTCGACGAACCACGACAGCGCTTCGTCGTCCATGCGGCTCGACGCGACCGTGTAGGTGAGGATCGGCGAGCCGGCGAGATCGAACTTCGAGATCACCGGATCGCGCAGGTCGGCAGGCAGGTCGGAGCGCACGCGCGAGACCGCGTCGCGAACGTCGTCGACCGCTTCCTGCGTCGGCTTCTCGAGCCGGAACTCGACCGTCGTCGTCGAGACGCCGTCCTGCACCGAGGTGTAGATGTGCTTGACGCCCTGCAGCGTCGCGATCTGGTTCTCGAGCTTCCTGGCGACGTCGGTCTCGAGTTGCGCCGGCGATGCACCCGGCAGCTGCGCGGTGACCGTCACCGTCGGCAGGTCGATGTCCGGGAAGTTCTGGATCTTCATCGCCCTGAAGCTCATCAGGCCGATGGCCGTGAGCATGATGAAGAGCAGCACCCCGGGGATAGGGTTCTTGATCGACCAGGAGGAGACGTTGATCATGGCTTGGGCATGGACGCGGCCGTCATCGCGGGCGGTGCGTCGACGACGCGCACCGTGTCGCCTTCGGCGAGGAAGCCGCCGCCCGAGACGACGACGCGTGCCTGCGGCTCGAGCCCGTCGGTGACCTCGATGCGGTCGCCGGCGCGGCGGCCGACGCCGATCTTGGCCTGCGTCACCTTCGAGTCGCTGCCGACCTTGAAGACGTAGCTGAAGCCGTCGCGCAGCTGCACCGCGCTCTGCGGCAGCGTCAGCGCGCTCGAGCTGCCGATGTCGAACTCGCCGCGCGCGAACATGCCGGCGCGCGCGCTCGCCGGCGACGGCAGGTCGACGTAGACGATGCCGTTGCGCGTCTGCGGATCGACGGTCGGCGCGACCATGCGCACGACGCCGGCGATCGGCGCGCTGCCGGCCGGGGTCACGGTGACCTTCAAGCCCGGCTTGAGCAGCGCCATGTCGGTCGACGCGACCTCGGCGCGCCACTCGAGCCGGCCCTGGCGGATCATGCGAAAGAGCTCCTGGCCGGCGGGCAGCACCGCGCCGACGGTCGCGCTGCGCGAAGAGATCACGCCGTTGTCGGGCGCGAGCACTGCCGTCTGCGTGAGCTTGAGCTGGCGCGATTGCGCCGCGGCGCGCTGCGCGTCGAGGCGGGCCTTGGCGGTGCGCTCGGCGGTGACGTACTGGTTGATCGTCGCCTCGCTCAGCGCGCCGGTCGCGCGCAGGCTCTTGGCCCGGTCGGCGTTGGCGGTCGCGTCGGCGAGCGTCGCCTCGGCTTCGGCGACAGTCGCGCGCGACTGCAGCAGGTCGGCCTGCAAGGTGTCGGGCGAGAAGGTCGCGAGCGTCTGGCCGCGCTTGACGACGTCGCCGACGTTGACCCTGACGTCGGCGATGCGCAGGCCATTGGCCTCGGTGCCGATGATCGCTTCCTGCCAGGCTGCGATGTTGCCGTTGGCGCGCGCGCCGAGACCGAGCGTGGCGCGCTGCGGCTGGGTGACGACGACGCTCAGGGCCGGCTTGGGCGGCGCTGCCTTCTTGTCGTCGGCGGCGTGGGCGCGCAGGCCGACGACGACCGCGCCGGTGACGACGAGCGCGGCCGCACCGAGCAGGGTCCAGCGGGAGGGAGAGAGTCGGTTCATGGCGTTGCGGTGACGGGCGACGCGCTCGACGCGGTGCGCGCCTCGGCGTCCTCCGTCCAGCCGCCGCCGAGGGCGCGATAGAGGGTGATCCAGGCGGCGACACGTTCGCGCCGCAGGTCGATGAGCGTGTTCTGTGCCGCGAGCGCGCTGCGCCGCGCGTCCTCGAGCTCGAACAGCGTGCCGAAGCCGCTCTTGTAGCGCGCTTCGGTGGCGCGGTAGGAGACCTCGAAGTTGTCGGCCGCCGTCTGCGCATCGGCGGCGCGATCGGCAGTGCCCTGCAACGAGACGAGCGCGCTCTCGACCTCGCGGATCGCTTTGCGCAGCGTCGCGGCATACGCGCTCGTCGCCTCGACGTAGCGGGCACGGGCGGCATCGACGTTGGCGCGCCGCGCGCCGGCGTCGAACACCGGCAGGCTGACCGCGACCGGCCCGAGGCTCCAGGTCGTGCCGCTGACGCTCGTGCCGGCGAGCTCGACGCGCGCCGCGCCGACGCTGCCCGCGAGGGTGATGCGCGGCCACTGCTCGGCGCGGGCCTGGCCAATGTCGGAGCTCGCGGCGACGACGTCCTGGCTGCGCGCATAGACGTCGGGCCGCTGCGCGAGCGCGGCCGCCGGAACGCTGGCCACCGCCAGCGAGGCCGGCGTCGGCACGCGCGCCGTCGCTGCCGCGAGCTCGGCGCGCAGGGCCGGCTCGGCCCAGGCGGTGAGCGCGACCAGCGCCTTCAGCGACTGCTCGCATTGCTCGGCCTGCTGGCGCACGACGACGAGCGCCTGTGCCGCGCTGGCGCGCGTGAGCGCCGCGTTCGCGCGCGACTCGAAGCCGCTCTGCATGCTGAGCTCGGTGAGGCGCGCCGTCTCGCCGCGCGAGTTGGCGTCGAGCCGTGCCTGGGCGAGCCGGGCTTCGCAGGCGCGCAGGTCGAGGTACTGGTTCGCGGTCTCGGCGGCGACGACGACGCGCGCGTCGTGCCACGAGGCGGCCGCACCGGACTCGCGCGCGGAAGCGGCGTCACGCGCGGCGCGATTGCGGCCGAAGACGTCGAGCTCCCAGCTCGCCTGCAGTCCGATGCTCTCGTTCGTCAGGGACGGGATCGACACGTCCTGGCGTGCCCTGCTCACGCCGGCGCTGGCGTCGAGCGACGGCAGCAGCGCTGCGCCGGCAGCGACGCGGCGGGCGCGCGCGTCGGCGATGCGGGCGGCGGCGCTGGCGATCGACGGGCTTGCGTCCTCGGCGGCACCGACCAGGCGGCCGAGCATCGGATCGTCGAACTGCGACCACCAGGTCGCGAGCGAGGCGAGCCCGCCGTCGCGCGGAACGGGGGCATACCAGGACGGCGCGACGGGCGGCGGCGCGGCCGAAGGGTCGGGGCCGGCGGCACAACCGAGAAGCACCGCGCTGGACAGGATCGCTGCCAGGAGGTGTGGTTGCATGGGGCCCGCAGTCTAAGGGGTCGGTCCGTCGAAACGGTGTCGTCGGCGCGACGCCCGGCCCGCGCCTGGGGTCAGCGCGCGGCGCCGGCGGCCTGCGGATGCTCGCGGAAGAAGCGCAGCATCTCGCGCGACGCATCCGGCCCCGACGCATCGGTGTACGAGCCAGCCGGGGCGCCGCCCGACCAGGCGTGCGGCGCGCCGTGCACGACCCAGTGCTCGGCCCGGCTCGTGGCCGCGTCGTCGGCGCCATGCCAGACCGTGCGCTGGAAGGTGCGGCCATTGGCGCTGCCGGTCTCGGCTCGCGCAACCGGCGTACCAGCGTCGGCACCGAGCGCGGCGGCGACGACCGCTTCGCCGTTGCCGACCGCGACCGTGCCGTCGGCGTCGCCGTGGAAGACGATGACCGGTGCCGGGGGTTGCTGCGCCGCGTCCGCCTCGTCGCGCGCCGCCGCCCGGGCCTTGCGCGGCGATCGCGACGCGGTGCCGGACGGCCCCGACTTCATCACCGCGAAGGCCGACGCGACGTCGTGCGCCGCGCCCGCCGCGATGCCGGAGTGGACGCCGGCGGCGGCGAACAGGTCGGGATACTCGCGCGCCAGGATCGCCGCCATCGCACCGCCCGCCGACAGCCCGGCGACGTAGACGCGCGCCGGATCGACGTCGTGCGTCTGCACGACGTGCCGCGTCATGCCGGCGATCAGCGCCGGCTCGCCCTGGCCGCGGCGCTGGTCGCCGGCGGCGAACCAGTTCCAGCACTTGTTCGCGTTCGAGCGCGGCGCCTGGGCCGGGTAGAGGACGAGGAAGCCCTCGTCCTGCGCCAGCGCGTTCATGCGGGTGCCGGCGGCGAAGTCGTCCGGATCCTGGGTGCAGCCGTGGAGCATGACGACGAGCGTGAGCGCCTCGCCCTCGAAGCCGTCCGGCTCGAAGAGCTTGAAGCTGCGGGTGCCGGACGCGCCGGTGAAACTGTTATCGGCGAAGCGTGCGCCGTCGGATCGCGCCGCCGGCTGCGCAGCTTCCTCCCGCGGGTCGACCCCGAACGGCGATGCATTCGCGACCGGCGTTTGATCGCCGACGGCGCGCAGGCGGGCCGACAGGTCCTGCACGAAACCATCGAGGACGCCAGTGCTCACTGCCGCAGGAAGCTTGACCGCTCCGGGGTTAGGCGACGCAGCCGGTCCCCGGCGAAGCGGCACGTCCGTCAACGCGCGCTGGATCGCGCCGGTCGCTGCGAGGAGCTGGCCACGGCGGACGAGGGCGCCGGCCGAGAGGACTTTGCGCAGGAAATTGGTCTTCACTCGGACTCTCGGGAACGCACCGTATGCTGCAGTGCAACATTCGCAGCGTACCCGGTGTGCCGGGATCGTGCTGTAGGTCGCCGCCGCTACTTGGGTCGGGCCGGCGGCAGCTTGTCGAAAGTGTCCTTCAGGTCGCCGCGGCGAAGCGCCGCCGTGACCCGGGCGACGGCACGGGCGACGTTGCGCGTCTCGGCCTGCATCGCCTCGTCGCCGTCGAGGGTGTCGTGGCTGGTCGCGTAGGGCTCGAAGTAGCCGATGTAGCGGTCGAGGCGGGCCTGGTCGCCGGCATCGATGAGGCCCATCCAGTCGAGCCAGTCCGAGAGAGCGCGCCGCGATCCCTCGATGCCGGCGACGTCGCCGTGCACGACCAGGCCGTAGACGCGCTTGTCGAGGTGCTTTGGATAGTCCCAGCCTGCCAGCTCGAGCGCCTTCGCCTTCGCCGGCTTCTTGCCGTGCGTCGAGGTCGGATCGGGGTTGCCGCCGTCGGCGCAGACGAGCCGGTCGATCATCAGTTTGAGCACGCTCGACGTGCTGTACCAGTGCGTCGGCGTGACGATGACGACGGCGTGGGCCGAGGTCCAGCGCTCGTAGATCTCGTTCATCCAGTCGTTCGTCTGGTCGAGCGAGTGGTTCGGGTAGCAGCTGCACGGGAAGTGGCAGAGCGGCATCGCCGTCGACACGCAGCCCTTGCACGGATGGATCTTCCGCCCGTACTCCGAGGTGAGCAGGCTCAGGTCGAGGAAGTCCACCTCGACCTCCTCCTTCACCAGCATCTCGTTGACGAGCCCGGCGAGCCGGAAGGTCTTCGAGATCTCGCCCGGACACGTGCCGTCGTTGCGCGGCGAGCCGCAGATGACGAGGGCGCGGGTCTTCGACTTCGGATCGGCCCATGTCTCCTGCGCCCGGTCGATGCGCTCCTTGGCCTCGATCCAGTCGACCGACAGGTCGTAGTCGGGATCGGCATAGCCCGGGCCGGCCTTCCTCGTGATCGGCGCCTTGCGGCCGTCGGCATAGCCGAGCCAGGCGATCTCCTCGATGCGCGCGATCGCCGGCGCCTCCGCCTGGAACGCCGGATCGACGAACGAGCCGCGGAAGCGCTTGCCGAATTCCTCGCGGCTCAGCTGGTCGGGCGCCTGCCCCTTGCGAACCTTGGTCGTCATGTCTGCCTTTCGCGTTGGCCTAGCATTCGCGCCGTCTCATCGAGGAACAAGATCATGAAAGCCACCTGGAACGGCGCGACCATCGCCGAAAGCGACGACACCGTCGTGGTCGAAGGCAATCACTACTTCCCGGAGTCGAGCCTGAAGCGCGACTACGTGAGCTTTAGCAATCATCGTTCCTCGTGTCCGTGGAAAGGCCAGGCGCACTACTACAGCCTGATGGTCGACGGCAAGATGAACGAGAACGCCGTCTGGTACTACCCCGAGCCGCTCGAGGCCGCCAGGCAGATCAAGGGCCGGGTCGCGTTCTGGAAGGGCGTGACCGTCTCGTAGGGGAGTCTCCGCCGTCAGCGGCCGGCCTTGAAATTCGTGAAGACGCGCGTCTGCACGCGCCGGATCGCCTGCGGCACGGCGTCGGGCGGTGTCATCCGCGCCTTGTCGGCGGCCGACAGGAAGATCGTCCTGTTCTCGGCGACGTCCTTCTTCACGAACTTCAGCGACGCTGCGTTCGGGTTGGCGTAGAAGACCTTGTTGGTGAGCGCCGCCGCCACCTCCGGACGCAGGATGTAGTCGATGAACAGGTGCGCGTTGGCGACGTTCTTGGCGTCCTTCGGGATCGCCATCGAGTCGAAGAAGAGGGTCGCTCCACCTCTCGGCACGAGCGCCTCGATCGCCGCCGGCTGCTTCGGGCTCGCCTCGAGCGCCCGCGCCCGGGCGATGTTGATGTCCCCCGAGTAGCCCATCACAGCGCAGAGCGACCCGCCCGCCAGGTCGTTGATGTAGCCCGACGACGAG
>JBBRZP010000109.1:0-12576 GCA_038236565.1 Burkholderiales bacterium
CCAAACAACTGTTTGTCTTTCTAATTCGCCGATGCTCGCCGATGCTTCCCACAAGTCCACCGTCCTCAAGGCCGGGACGCCGCCGAAGCGCGCCTCGAGCCGGCTGCCGCGTCTGCTCGACGAAGCGGCGCACGCGTTTGCCCTGCGCGGCTACGCCGCCGCGTCGGTGCGCGAGATCGTCGGCCCGGTCGGCATGCTGCCGGGCTCGCTCTACTGCCACTTCGCGACCAAGGAAGCGCTCCTCGTCGCGGTCTACACGGAAGGCGTCGAGCGCATCGGCGCGGCGGTCGACGCCGCGGTCGCCGACCTCGACGAGCCCTGGCAGCGACTCGAGGCGGCGTGCGTCGCGCACCTCTCGTCGCTCCTCGACCAGACCGACTACTCGCAGGTCGTGATCCGCGTCCGCCCGAGCGACGCGCCCGCGGCCGAATCCGAGCTCATCGTCCTGCGCGACTCCTACGAGAAGCGCTTCGCGCGCCTTGTCGCCGCGTTGCCGCTCGCCCGCCCGACCGATCGCACCCTGCTGCGCCTGATGCTCGTCGGCGCGCTCAACTGGAGCCAGACCTGGTACCGCGACGAGCGCGGCACGTCGCCCGCGAAGATCGCGCGCCGCTTCGTCGGCCTGCTCAAGGTCAACCTCGCCGCTTCGGCCAAGGAAAACGCATGAACGACAACGACTTTCGACCCCGCGTGCTGGTCACCAAGATCGGCCTCGACGGGCACGACCGCGGCAGCCGCATCGTCGCCGCCGCATGCCGCGACGCCGGCATGGAGGTGATCTACACGCCGCCGTGGCAGAGCATTCCGGCCGTCGTGAAGCTGACGATGGAAGAAGACGTCGACGTCGTCGGCATCTCGTCGCTCGCGACCGATCACCTGATCGTGCCCAAGCTGATGGTTGCGCTGCGCGAAGCGGGCCTGGGCAACGTGCGCGTCGTCGTCGGCGGCATCGTCCCCGACAACGAGGAGAAGTTGCTCATCGAGGCCGGCGTGCGCGAGGTCTTCCATCCCGGCAGCACCATGGACGACATCACGACCCGCATCCGCGACTATGCGCGCGAGTCGCGCCGCACGGCCGCCGACGCCGAGGAGAAGACATGAACCAGCCGATCGATCCGACGATCCTCACCGGCGCGACGTCGCCGGCACGCAAGCGGTGGGAGCGCGACTATGCGGCCGACATCGGCGCGCACCGCGCGGTCGAGAACGTCTCCGGCATCCCGATCCAGCCGCTCTATACCGCCGACGACCGCGCCGCGTCCGGCAACGACGACGCGCTCGGCTACCCCGGCCAGCCCGACTACACGCGCGGCATCTACGCGACCATGCACCGCGGCCGCACGTGGACGCAGCGCCAGCTCGTCGGCCTCGGCACGCCGGCCGACTACAACGCGCGCCTGCTCGGCCTCCTCGACCGCGGCGCGTCCGCGGTCTCGCTGATCCCGTGCAACTCCGTCTACCGCGGCCTCGACATGGACTCGGTCGAACCCGAGCTGCTCGGCACCTGCGGCACCGTGATCAACAACGCGGACCACATGGCGCGCTGCCTCGAGGGCGTCGATCTCGGCGAGGTGTCGTGCGCTCTGAACGATCCGTCGCCGTTCACGCTGCTCGCCTTCATGCTCGTCGCCGCCGAGCGGCGCGGCGTCGACTGGAAGCGGGTGAGCGGCACCTCGAACCAGAGCGACTACCTCTCGCACTACGTCGCCAACCACATGTTCTACCGGCTCTCGCTGCCGGGCGCGCGACGCGTGCTGATCGACCACATCGCCTGGTGCGGCAAGCACGTGCCGCGCTGGAACCCGATGTCGGTCGTCGGCCAGCACACGCAGCAGGCCGGCGCGACGCCAGCCGAGTCCATGGCCTTCACGCTCTCGGCGGCGGTGCAGAACGCCGAGGACTGCATCGCCCGCGGCATGGACCCCGACCAGTTCCTGCCGCGCTTCACCTTCTTCTTCGACATCTCGCTCAGCTTCTTCGAGGAGATCGCCAAGTTCCGCGCCGGCCGCCGGATCTGGGCGCGGCTCGCCAAGGAGCGCCTCGGCGCGAAGAGCGAGAAGGCGTGGCGCTTCAAGTTCCACGCCCAGACCTCGGGCGTCGACCTGACCCGCCAGCAGCCGCTCAACAACATCGCGCGCGTCACCGCGCAGGCGATGGCCGGCATCTTCGGCGGCCTGCAGTCGCTCCACACCGACGCCTACGACGAGGCCTACGCGACGCCGAGCGAGGCCGGCGCGCGAATCGCCGTCGCGACGCAGAACATCCTGCGCGAGGAAGCGCACCTCACCGACGTCATCGACCCGCTCGGCGGCTCGTTCTACGTCGAGTCGCTGACCGATCAGATGGAGGAGAAGATCGTCGCGATCATGCAGACGATCGACGAGGCCGGCGGCATGTACAGCGCGGTCGAGGCCGGGCTCGTGCAGCGGATGATCGGCGCCTCGGCGATGCGCTTCCAGCGCAAGGTCGAGGCCGGCGAGCAGGTCGTCGTGGGCGTCAACAAGTACCAGGCGGCCGAAGACCTCGCGAATCGCCCACCCGTCGAGCGGCCCGACGCGGCTGCGATGCAGCGTCATCGCGACGCCTTCCGCGACGCCAAGGCGGCACGCTCGAGCGCGGCGGTCGCGCACTCGCTCGACGGGCTGACCCGCGCCGCAGAGACCGCCCGCGGCAACGTCTTCGGCGCCGTCGTCGACGGCGCGCGTGCCGGCCTCACCAACGAGGAGATCTGCACGCGACTGCGGCGCGACCTCGGCTTCGGTCAGCCGCTGGTCATCGTCTGACGCGTGGCGGTCTCCGCTTCGACCGACGCGCTGGCCGCGCGCGCGCTCACCGGCGACCGGCGCGCGCTCGGTCGGCTGCTCACACTCGTCGACGACGGCGGCGCCGGCTCGGCCGACGTCGCCAAAGCCATGGCGGCTCGGGCCGGACGCGCCTGGGTCGTGGGCGTCACGGGCGTTCCCGGCAGCGGCAAGTCGACGCTCGTCGATGCGCTGCTCGGCGCGTGGCTCGCGGACGGCCGCACGGTGGCGGTGATCGCGATCGATCCATCGAGCCCGGTCAGCGGCGGCGCGGTGCTCGGCGACCGCATCCGCATGGGCGCGAACGCGGCGCACCCGAACGTCTTCATCCGCTCTTTCTCGGCGCGCGGCGAGCTCGGCGGCCTCTCGCGCGCGACGCTGGCCGCCGTCGACTGCTTCGACGCCTGCGGCTTCGATCGCGTGATCGTCGAGACCGTCGGCACGGGGCAGTCGGAGACCGCGATCGTCGCGCTCGCCGACACGCGCGTCGTCGTCTGCCCGCCCGGCCTCGGCGACGACGTGCAGGCGATCAAGGCCGGCACGCTCGAGATCGCCGACATCCTCGCCGTGAGCAAGGGCGACCTGCCGCTCGCCGCGCAGACGGTCGCCGAGATGCGCGAGATGCTGACGCTGCGCCGCAAGGATGCCGCGAGCACCTGGCAACCGCGCGTCCTCGCCGTGAGCGCGCTCGCCCGCACTGGGATCGACGAGCTGCTCGCCGCGCTCGATGCGCATCGCGAGGCGATGGGTGTCGGCCGGCGACGGCGCGGCGCGGCGGCACCGACGACATCGCACGGCGCGAGGGCGAGAGAGGTCGTACCGCTCGACACGCAGGGCTGGCGCGACCGCATCGCAGCGCTCGCCGCCCGCGACGGCCTGTGCCAGGCGCTGGGCATCTCGGTGCGCGACGGCGGCCCGGGCCGCGCCGACGTGGCGATGACCGTCGGCGCGCGTCATCTCAACTTCAACGGCGGATGTCACGGCGGCGCGATCTTCGCCCTCGCCGACTCGGCGTTCGGTCTGGCGTCGAACTCGCACGGCCCGGTCGCCTCGGGCATCGATGCGCACATCACCTTTCAGGCCGGCGTCCGCGCGGGCGACACGCTCGTCGCGCGCGCGGTCGAGGTCCAGCGCAGCAAGCGCATCGGCGTCTACCGCATCGACGTCGTCCGGCCCGAATCGAACGGCGCGGAGACGGCGGTGTCGAGCTTCACCGGCACGGTCTACATCCGGGCCTGAGGCCCGCGTCGGCAGGGATACACCCGAGGGTGTTGTCCCGTAGTTTGTCGTCAGAACGACAACATGACGTCAAAACCTTCCTAAAGTCGCACCATCCGGCACGCGTTCGCGCGCGCTTTGCCACGCCTGCACCCGACTCCGTGAAGACGACCTTCCCGCACCTTCTGCTCGACCATGCCGCGGCGCGCCCGCGGGCGCCGGCGTTGCGCGAAAAGGAGTTCGGCATCTGGCAGACGCTCGACTGGAGCGCCCTCGCCGATCTCGTGCAGGCGCTCGCGTGCGGCTTCGCGCAGGCCGGCCTGCAGCGCGGCCAGCACCTCGCCGTGATCGGCGAGAACCGGCCGCGGCTCTATGCGTCGATGCTCGCGGCGCAGTCGCTTGGCGCGATCCCGGTGCCGCTCTACCAGGACGCGGCGGCGAAGGAGTTCGTGTTCCCGATCGCCAACGCCGAGATCGCGTTCGCGGTCGTCGAAGACCAGGAGCAGGTCGACAAGCTGCTCGAGGTGCGCGCGCAGTGTCCGCAGCTCGGCCGGATCTGGTTCGACGACGGCCGCGGCCTGCGCAAGTACGACGAGCCCGGCCTGGCCGCGCTCGATGCGCTGGTCGCAGCAGGGCGCGCGTTCGCGGCCGATCACCCCGGCTTCTTCGCCGCCGAGGTGGCGAAGAACCAGCCCGACGACGTCGCCGCGATGTTCTTCACCTCGGGCACGACCGGCAACGCCAAGGGAGTCGTCCACAGCCACGACACGCTGATCGACCGCGCCCGCGCCGGCGCGGTCTTCGACAAGCTCACCGAGCGCGACGAAGTGCTCGCCTATCTGCCGCCCGCCTGGATCGGCCAGAACATCTTCTCGTACGCGCAGTGGCTGGTGTGCGGCTACGTCGTCAACTGCCCCGAGTCGGCGAGCACCGTCACGCTGGACCTGAAGGAGATCGGCCCGACCTACTACTTCGCGCCGCCGCGCGTCTTCGAGGGCTTGCTGACGAGCGTGATGATCCGCATGGAGGACGCGGCGCGACCCAAGCGCTGGCTCTTCGACCGCTTCATGGCGTTGGCGCGCCGCGTCGGCCCGGCGCGCATGGACGGCAAGCCACTCGCCCTCGTCGACCGGCTCGGCTGGTGGCTCGGCAACGTGCTCGTCTACGCGCCCCTGCGTAACACGCTCGGCTTCTCGCGCGTGCGCGTCGCCTACACCGCGGGCGAAGCGATTGGGCCCGACCTCTTCACGTTCTATCGTTCGATCGGCATCAACCTGAAGCAGCTCTACGGCTCGACCGAGACCGCCGTCTTCGTCTGCCTGCAGCCCGACCACGAGGTGCGCGCCGACACCGTCGGCGTGCCGATCGAGGGCGTCGAGATCAAGGTTAGCGACTCGGGCGAGGTGCTGGTGCGCTCGCCCGGATTGCTGAAGGGCTACTACAAGGACCCGGCCGCCACCGCCGAAGTCCTCGGCGCCGACGGCTGGTACCGCACCGGCGATGCCGGCTTCATGGACGCGGGCGGGCACCTCAAGATCATCGACCGCGCCAAGGATGTCGGCCGGCTCCAGGGCGGCGCCAACGACGGCGCGCTGTTCGCGCCGAAGTATGTCGAGAACAAGCTGAAGTTCTTTCCGTACATCAAGGAAGCCGTGGCCTTCGGCGACCGGCGCGAGGCGGTCTGCGCCTTCATCAACATCGACATCGAGGCCGTCGGCAACTGGGCCGAGAAGAGGAACCTGCCCTACGCCGGCTACGCCGACCTGGCGCAGAAGCCCGCCGTGCTCGACCTCGTGCGCGACTGCGTCGAGAAGGTCAACGCCGACCTCGCGACGGACGAGCGCCTGGCCGGCAGCCAGATCGGCCGCTTCCTCGTCCTGCACAAGGAGCTCGACGCCGACGACGGCGAGCTGACGCGCACGCGAAAGGTCCGGCGCGGCTTCATCGCCGAGCGCTACCAGCTGCTCGTCGACGCGCTCTACGGCGGCCGAAGCGAGCAGTACGTCGAGACCGAGGTGAGGTTCGAGGACGGCCGCAGCGGCAAGATCGCGGCGACGTTGAAGATCGTCGACGTGCCGACCTTTCCGGCCGTGGGACGGGCCGCGTGACGGCCGGCCGCGACGTCATTGACCGCGGGATTGGCGACGTCATCCTCGATGTGCGCAACATCAGCCTGCGCTTTGGCGGAGTGAAGGCGCTCACCGACATCTCGTTCGACGTTCGAGAGCACGAGATCCGCGCCATCATCGGCCCGAACGGCGCCGGCAAGAGCTCGATGCTCAACTGCATCAACGGCGTCTACCATCCGCAGGAAGGCTCGATCAGCCTGCGCGGCCAGACCTTCAAGCACATGAACCCGCGCCAGGTCGCCGAGATGGGCGTCGCGCGCACGTTCCAGAACCTCGCACTCTTCAAGGGCATGAGCGTGCTCGACAACATCATGACCGGCCGCAACCTGAAGATGCGGACCAACCTGCTCCAGCAGGCCTTTCGTCTTCCGTTCGGCTGGGGCGCGGCCGAGCGCGAGGAAACGGAGCACCGCGTCGTCGTCGAAGGGATCATCGATTTCCTCGAGATCCAGGCCTATCGCAAGACGCCGGTCGGCAAGATGCCGTACGGCCTGCAGAAGCGCGTCGACCTCGGTCGGGCCCTGGCGATGGAGCCCGAGGTGCTGCTGCTCGACGAGCCGATGGCCGGCATGAACGTCGAGGAAAAGCAGGACATGAGCCGCTTCATCCTCGACGTCAACGACGAGTTCGGGACGACGATCGTGCTGATCGAGCACGACATGGGCGTCGTCATGGACATCTCCGACCGAGTCGTCGTCCTGGACTACGGCAGGAAGATCGGCGACGGCAGCCCGGACGAGGTGCGCGCCGATGCCGACGTCATCAGCGCCTATCTGGGAACGGCGACGCACTGATGGGCCCCCACGCTCACTTCGTGCGCCGCCCCCCGAGGGGGCGCTCGGCGCCCTTCGGGCGGCCGGGCGGGCGCTGAGATGGGCTCGTTCCTCGAAACCCTGTTCGGCGGCCTGATGGTCGGCATGCTCTATTCGCTGATCGCGCTCGGCTTCGTCCTCATCTACAAGGCGTCGGGCGTCTTCAACTTCGCCCAGGGCGCGATGGTGCTGTTTGCGGCGCTCGCGATGGCGCGCTTCGCCGAGTGGATCCCGAAGCTCACCGGGCTCAACAACAAGTTCATCGACAACACGATCGCCTTCGTCCTCGCCGCGCTGGTCATGGTCGTGCTCGCCTGGCTGATCCAGAAACTCGTCCTGGGCCGGCTCGTCAACCAGGACGGCATCACGCTGCTGATGGCGACGCTCGGCATCACGTATTTCCTCGAAGGCGCGGGCCAGGCGATCTTCGGCAACGACATCTACAAGATCGACATCGGCATGCCGAAGGATCCCGTCTTCATCTTCGAGAGCACCTTTCCCGGCGGCCTGCTCGTCAACAAGGAAGACCTGTATGCCGCGGTGATCGCCGCGGTGCTGGTCGCCGTGCTCGCGCTCTTCTTCCAGAAGACCGGCACCGGCCGGGCGCTGCGCGCCGTCGCCGACGACCATCAGGCGGCGCAGTCGATCGGCATCCCGCTCGACCGCATCTGGGTCATCGTCTGGTCGGTCGCGGGCATCGTCGCGCTCGTCGCCGGCGTGATCTGGGGCTCGAAGCTCGGCGTCCAGTTCTCGCTCTCGCTCGTGGCGCTGAAGGCGCTGCCGGTCGTGATCCTCGGCGGCCTCACGTCGATCCCGGGCGCGATCATCGGCGGGCTGATCATCGGCGTCGGCGAGAAGCTCTCGGAGATCTACCTCGGGCCCCATCTCGGCGGCGGCATCGAGATCTGGTTCGCCTACGTGCTCGCCCTCGCCTTTCTCCTCGTCCGGCCGCAAGGGCTGTTCGGCGAGAAGATCATCGACCGGGTCTAGGAATGAAGACCCCACGCTCACTTTGTTCGCTGCCCCCCGAGGGGGCGCAGGCCTCCCTTGGGGCGGCCCGGCGGGAGGCCTGATGCTCTACCGGGAAAACGGCCAGTTCAAGACGAGCTATCGCGCCGACCAGCAGATCTTCCCGATCCTGCAGGACCGGATCGCGATCGGTCTCCTGCTCATCGTCGCCTTCGTCGCCGTCCCGCTCGTCGCCGACGAGTACGCGCTCCGCGCGATCCTGATCCCCTTCCTCATCCTCTCGCTCGCCGCACTCGGCCTCAACGTCCTGGTCGGCTACTGCGGCCAGATCTCGCTCGGCACGGGCGCCTTCATGGCGGTCGGCGCCTATGCGGCCTACAACTTCATGGTCCGCATCGACGGCATGCCGCTCCTCGTCGCGCTCCTTCTCGGCGGACTGACGTCGACGGTGGTCGGCGTCGTGTTCGGCGTTCCGTCGCTGCGCATCAAGGGCCTGTACCTCGCGGTCGCGACGCTGGCCGCGCAGTTCTTCGCCGACTGGGCGTTCCTGCGCGTGCCGTTCTTCACCAACAACTCGAGCTCGGGGTCGGTGAGCGTGGCGAGCCTGTCGGTCGCGGGCATCGCGATCGAATCGCCGGTGAGCAAGTACCTCTTCTGCCTGACCATCGTCTGCGTCTTCGCGCTGCTCGCCAAGAACCTCGTGCGCGGTCACCTCGGTCGCGAATGGATGGCGATCCGCGACATGGACGTCGCCGCCGCCGTCATCGGCATCCGCCCGGTCTACGCCAAGCTCACCGCGTTCGCCGTGAGCTCGTTCATCGTCGGCGTCGCCGGCGCGCTCTGGGGCTTCGTCTACCTCGGCTCGTGGGAGCCGGCGGCATTCTCGATCGACCGCTCGTTCCAGCTTCTCTTCATGGTGATCATCGGCGGCCTCGGCTCGATCATGGGCAGCTTTTTCGGCGCCGCGTTCATCGTGCTGCTGCCTCTCTTCCTGAGCCAGGTGCCGCGCCTGCTCGGCATCCCGCTCACGGTGACGGTCGCCTCGCATCTCGAGTTCATGATCTTCGGCTCGCTGATCGTCTTCTTCCTCGTCGTCGAGCCGCACGGCCTGGCGCGCCTCTGGTCGACGGGCAAGGAAAAGCTCCGCCTCTGGCCATTTCCGCATTGACCGCCGCGTTGACCCTGGCCCTGACAAGTCCCGATTGAAAACGCCCCTGTTTCGCGCTGAACTGCCCCCTGACCCTCGCGCCTCGCGGCGCGGCACTTTCGACCCTCTGGAGACAACCATGACCTTGAAGACTGTCAAAGGACTCTTGCTCTGCGCTCTCGCGGCGACGGGCGCACTGACTGCACCCTCCGCTGCGTTGGCGCAAGCCAAGGAGCAGTTCTTCCCGCTGCTCGTCTACCGCACCGGCGCCTACGCGCCGAACGGCACGCCGTGGGCCAACGGCAAGCAGGACTACCTGAAGATGATCAACGCCCGCGACGGCGGCGTGAACGGCGTCAAGATCACCTTCGAGGAATGCGAGTACGGCTACGCGACGGACCGCGGCGTCGAGTGCTACGAGCGCCTGAAGAGCCGGCCCGGCGTCGCCCTGTTCGAGCCGCAGTCGACCGGCGTCACCTTCGCGCTCACCGACAAGGCGCCCGGCGACAAGATGCCTCTGCTGACCGTCGGCTACGGCCTCTCGGCAGCACAGGACGGCTTCGCGTTCAAGTGGAACTTCCCGATCATGGGCAGCTACTGGACCGGCGCCGACATCATCGTGCAGGCGATCGCCAAGAAGGAAGGCGGCTTCGACAAGCTCAAGGGCAAGAAGATCGCCCTCGTGTACCACGATTCGCCGTTCGGCAAGGAGCCGATCCCGCTGCTGCAGGAGCGCGCCAAGCTGAACGGCTTCGAGCTGCTGCTGATTCCCGTCACTGCGCCTGGCGCCGAGCAGAAGGCGGCTTGGCTGCAGATCCGCCAGAGCAAGCCCGACTACGTGCTGCTCTGGGGCTGGGGGATCATGAATTCGACGGCGCTCAAGGAAGCGCAGGCGACGGGCTATCCGCGCGAAAAGATGTACGGCGTGTGGTGGGCCGGCGCCGAGCCCGACGTCAAGGACGTCGGCGACGCCAAGGGCTACAACGCCCTCGCCCTGCACAGCGCCGGGCAGCAGCCGAAGGTGATCCAGGACATCCTCAAGTACGTGCACGACAAGGGCCAGGGGACGGGCCCGCGCGAGGAGGTCGGCTCGGTGCTCTACACGCGCGGCATCCTGATCCAGATGCTCGGCGTCGAGGCCGTCCGGCGCGCGCAGGAGCGCTACGGCAAGGGCAAGGTGATGACGAGCGAGGAAGTGCGCTGGGGCCTCGAGAACCTGGCGCTCGACCAGAAGAAGCTCGACGCGCTCGGCTTCGCCGGCGTGCTGCGGCCGATCTCGACCTCGTGCGGCGACCACATGGGCTCGACCTGGGCGCGCATCCAGACCTGGGACGGCGCCAAGTGGGGCATGACGAGCGACTTCATGCAGGCCGACGAGCAGATCATCAAGCCGATGGTGAAGACCGCGGCCGACAAGTACGTGTCAGACAAGAAGCTCACACGCCGCACGCCCGCCGACTGCCAGACCTGAGCCCATGGCCGGCGCGCCCTTCCTCGATGTCAACGGCATCGAGGTGATCTACAACCACGTGATCCTCGTGTTGAAGGGCGTGTCGCTGCAGGTGCCCGAAGGCAGGATCGTCGCGCTGATGGGCGGCAACGGCGCGGGCAAGACGACGACGCTGCGCGCCGTGAGCAACCTGCTCGCGGGCGAGCGCGGCGCCGTCACCAAGGGCTCGATCGAGCTGCGCGGCGAGCGCATCGAGCGCCTCAGCACGTCCGACATGGTCGCGCGCGGCGTGATCCAGGTGATGGAAGGACGGCGCTGCTTCGGCCATCTCTCGATCGAGGAGAACCTGCTCACCGGCGCCTACACGCGTCGCGACGGCAAGGCCGCGATCGCGGCGACGCTCGACAAGGTCTACCGCTACTTCCCGCGCCTGAAGGAGCGGCGCGGGTCGCAGGCCGCGTACACCTCGGGCGGCGAGCAGCAGATGTGCGCGATCGGCCGGGCGCTGATGGCGAGTCCGAAGATGGTGCTGCTCGACGAGCCGTCGATGGGCCTGGCGCCGCAGGTCGTCGAGGAGGTCTTCGAGATCGTGCGCGACCTGAACCAGCAGGAGGGCGTCACCTTCCTCCTCGCCGAGCAGAACACGGCGATGGCGCTGCGCTACGCCGACTACGGCTACATCCTCGAGAGCGGCCGGATCGTGATGGATGGAGAAGCGGCGATGCTGCGCGAGAACGAGGACGTGCGCGAGTTCTACCTCGGCACCGGCGGCGCCGGTTCGGGCGCCGAGCGCAAGAGCTATCGCTCGGTCAAGAGCTACAAGCGGCGCAAGCGCTGGCTGGCCTGAGAGGAGATCCGCCGTGGCCCGTGCCGACAGCGAAGCCCTGAAGACACTGCTGCCGCTGCTGCGCCAGCTGCGCGAGATCAAGGGCGTGAAGGAGATGCAGCCCGGCGTGTTCCATGCACGGCGCGAGGCGTTCGTCCACTTCCACTCCGACGGCGAAGTGCTGTTCGCAGATCTGAAGAAGCCCGGCGGCTCCGGGTTCGATCGCTTTGCGCTCGCGACGGCGGCCGAGCAGAGAAAGCTCGTCGACGAAGCGAAGCTGCGCGCGCGCCGACTCGACGATGACTAGCGCACGCGCTGCGGCCACCAAGAGCGGCGACACGCCGTACGACGCGCTCGAGATCCGCTCGCGCGACGATCGCGAGGCTGCGCTGGCGAAGGCGCTGCCGGTTCAGATCGCGCATGCCCAGGCGCACGCCGTCGCGATGGCCGAGCGCCTGCGCGACGTCGACGCCGCGTCGATCACCACGCCTGCCGCGCTCGCTCGCTTGCCGGTCTTGCGCAAGCACGAGCTCTTCGATCGCCAGACGGCCTCGGCGGCGAAGGACCCGTTCGGCGGCTTCGCGGCTGTCGGCTGGGGCGCTGCCCGTCCGGCGGCGCAACGCGCGCGACGCGTGTTCCAGTCGCCGGGCCCGATCCACGAGCCCGACGCATCGCGGCCCGACTACTGGCGCATGGCGCGCGCCCTGCACGCGGCCGGCTTTCGCGCCGGCGACCTCGTCCACAACAGCTTCAGCTACCACTTCACGCCGGCCGGCGCGATGATGGAAAGCGGCGCGCAGTCGATCGGCTGCACCGTGTTTCCGGCCGGCACCGGGCAGAGCGAGCAGCAGCTGCAGGCGATGGCCGCGCTCGCACCGAACGGCTACGCAGGAACGCCGAGCTTCCTGCGCCTGCTGCTGGAGAAGGCGGACGAGGCAGGCCTCGCGTTGACGTCTCTCACGAAGGCGACGCTGAGCGGCGAAGCCGTGCCGGTCGCGCTGCGCGACTGGCTCCAGGCGCGAGGCATCGCCGCCTACCAGAGCTACGGCACGGCCGACCTCGGGCTCATCGCCTACGAGACGCCGTCGCGCGAAGGGCTCGTCGTCGACGAGGGCGTGATCGTCGAGATCGTTCGCCCCGGCACCGGCGAGCCGGTCGCCGAGGGCGAGGTCGGCGAGGTCGTGGTGACGACGCTCAATCCCGACTATCCGCTGATCCGCTTCG
>JBBRZP010000110.1:0-12563 GCA_038236565.1 Burkholderiales bacterium
CGCTGCATGCAACCCGTGCAGCCGTTGAAGAAGGCATCGTTCCTGGCGGCGGCGTGGCGCTCCTGCGTGCACGCGCCAACGTGAGCATCAAGGGCGACAACGCCGATCAGGACGCCGGCATCAAGCTGATCCTGCGTGCCATCGAGGAGCCGATCCGCATCATCGTCCAGAACGCTGGCGACGAGCCTAGCGTGGTCGTCGCCGCCGTCCTCGGCGGCAAGGGCAACTACGGCTTCAACGCGCAGAACGGCCAGTACGGCGACATGATCGAGATGGGCATCCTCGACCCGACGAAGGTCACGCGCACTGCCCTGCAGAACGCAGCCTCGGTCGCCTCGCTGATGCTGACGACCGAAGCCATGATCTCCGAAGCGCCGAAGGAAGAGTCCTCCGGCGGCGGCGGCGGCATGGGCGGCGGCATGGGCGGCATGGGTGGCATGGGCGGGATGGACATGTAAGACCCGCGCCGGATCCTGGTGATCCGATCGCTGGAAAGGGCTGCTTCGGCAGCCCTTTTTCATGGTCTCGCGCGAGACGATGACACGCCGGGCAAGCACGGTGCGGCGAGATAATCGAGGCGTCACCAGGCCAGCACTCGATGCCGATCGCTCCGATCCTCCAACGCTTCGTCGACGACGAGCTCGCGCTTGCTCCGGCCCTCGTGTCGCGCGTCGTCGCCGGCACGGTGCAGCTGCTCGGCCCCGCGACTGTCGGCGGTGGCGGCGAGCGCATGGACCAGGCCGACCTGATGGGCATCCTGCGCCGCGGCACGGTCGCCTTCGAGCGGGCCTTCGTCGAGTCGCTGAAGAAGCAGGTCGCCGACGATCTCGCCCAGCGCGCCGATGCGTCGGGCGAGGAGCCGAAGTCGCCGCTCGACAGCCTCGAGCTGATGGACGAGTCGCGCGTCGAGGTCGACATCGAGATCTCGCGGGCGATGCAGCTGATCGACACGACCGCCGAATGGGAGCTGCGCGAGCTGCAGATGTTCACCTCGACGCTGATCGGCCAGACCCACGTCACGGCCGAGTCGAATCCGTTCCGGCCGCTCGTGTACGCGACGGCGCTCTGGGACGCGGCGTGCGCGATCGTCGGTGCGCAGTCGCAGCGCGCGGCGCTCCTGCGCACGTCGGCCGGCGTCGCCGCGGGGCTGCTGAAGAACGCCTGCGCCGCCGCGTCGTCGCGGCTCGAAGCGCAGGGCGTGGAGCCGGGCGTCTACCGCACGGTCGTGCTGCCGTCGAGCAGCGCGTTCGGCCGCGCCGCGGTGGCGTCGGAGCCCGTGCGCCCGGGGGCGCTGAGCTCGCTGCTGCAGAGCATGCCGCAACCGCTGGCGGCGTCGGAGCGCAGCGATGGCGGCGCCGCTCCTGCAGGCCCTCGTTCAGGGACGATCCGCACCGACGGCTCGCATCGACGCAATCCCGAGCTCGAGCAGGCCTTGATGCGCCTCGACGAGCTGATGCGCCATCCGCCGTTCGAGGCCTCGCGCGCCGGCCGGGCGGCGCCGAGCCAGCGCCTCGAGCAGCATCGATCGGCGCTGGTGGCGAGCGCGAGCGAGCCGATCGATCGACAGGTGATCGAGCTGGTCACGCGTCTGTTCGAGTCGATGTTGTCGGACTCGGCCCTGCCGGCGGCGTTCCGGCCCGCCCTCTCGCGCATGCAGGTCGCGGCGCTGCGCCTGTGCCTCGCCGAGAGCTCCGCCCTCGACTCCTTCGATCATCCGGTCTGGCGCCTGCTCGATCGCATCGGCGAGGTCAGCGTCGGCCATTCGCGGATCGAGGATCCGCGCCTCTCGGGCTTTCTCGCCTTCAGCGCGGCCGTCGCCGAGGAGGTGGCGGGCGCGTCGTCACCCGACACGGCGCTGTTCCGGCGCGGCCTCAACCGCATCGACGTCTTCCTTTCGGAGCAGCTGCAGGGGCAGCTGCGCGCCGCGCAGGGGGCCGTCGAGGCTTTGCAGCTCGCGGAACGGCGCGAGCTGCTGCAGCAGCACCTCACCCAGCGGCTGACCGATCAGATGGTCACGGTGCGAACGACGCCGGCGATCCGTCGCTTCGTCACGGGCACCTGGTCCCAGGTGATCGCCGACGAGATGCTGCGCCACGGCGAGCAGTCGGAGCCCGCGCTGGCGACGCTGAAGACCGTCGACGATCTGCTCTGGAGCCTGTCGATCCCCGACCACCCGCAGAGCCGCCAGCGGCTCATCGGCCTGCTGCCCGGGCTGCTCCAGCGCGTGCGCGCCGGCATGGAGGCGGTGCGTCTGGCTCCGCCGGAGCGGCACGTCGTCCTCGACGAGCTGATGACGATCCACACCGAGGCCCTGAGGCCCGGAACGCGGTCGGCCACGGGCGCGCTCTCGCCGGAAGAGATCGTCAAGCGGATGCGCGAGGAGGTGCTTCCCGAGGCGCCCACCGCGCGCAGCTTCAGCGACTCGGTGATCGATCTCTCGTCGATGGAGACCGTGCCGGCCGAGCACCTGCCGACGGGCGCCGATCGCGCCGACGACGACGCCGGCAAGCGGATCGAGGCGATGCGCGTCGGCGATCGCCAGCTCCTCTTCCTGCACCGCCGCTGGAGCCGCGTGCAGCTGTTGTGGCGCAGCGACCGCAGCCTCTTCTTCCTGTTCGCCGGCGAGTCGGCGACCAACACCCATTCGATCACCCGCCGCGCACTCGAGCGGCTGAGCTCGGCCGGCCTCGTTCAGCCGCTCGAGATCAAGCCGCTGGTCCAGCGCGCCGCCGACCGGATGATGCGCGAGCTCTCGTCACGCACCTGAGCCGGCCCGGCGCGCGTCAACGCGCGAGCTCGCGCTCGATCTCGGCGATGACCAGCGCCGGCCGCTCGTGGACGATCCAGTGCGTCGCGCCGGGGACGCGGACGACGCGCAGGTCGGGGACGAACGCCTCGAGGCCCTCGAGCAGCGCCGGAGGCAGCGCGATGTCTTCCTCGGCCCAGATCACGAGCGTCGGCACGCGCACCGTCACCATCGCTGGATCGAGCACCACGCTCATCACCGGGTCGTCGGGCGACAGCGGCGGACGCAACGGCGAGGCGCGATAGAAGTTGCAGCCGCCCGTGAGGCCCGCAGACCAGACGGCGCGGTAGCGATCGCGCACGGCATCGGTCAGCCAGCCGCCGCCCGCATGGTCCGTGTCGGTCGCGCCCATGCGGGTGAAGAACGGCCAGAAGCGCGCGAAGTCGTTCTCGGCGAGCAGGGTCTCGGCATCGGGCCGGCACAGGAAGTTCATGTATGCGCTCGACGCCTGCTGCGACGGGCTCGTCCGCAGCTCGCGCAGGAACGTCGCCGGATGCGGCGAGTTGACGATCACGAGCCGCTCCAGGAGCTCCGGGCGAAGCGCCGCGAGGCTCCAGGCGAGCGCGCCGCCCCAGTCGTGCGCGACCAGCGCCTCGACCCGTCCGCCGAGCGATTCGATCAGCGCCGCGACGTCGGCGACGAGGTGCTTGGCGCGGTAGGCGGCGACCTCGGTCGGCGACGACGAGCGCTCGTAGCCACGCAGGTTCGGCGCGACGCAGCGGAAGCGGTCGCCGAAGTGCTCGAGCAGCTCGTCCCAGACGAACGCCGCTTCCGGAAAGCCGTGCAGGAACACGAGCACCGGATCGCCTGATCGACCCGTGGCGCGACAGCTGAGCTCGATGCCGTTGCCGACCTGGGCAGTGAAGGTCTCGATCATCGCGACGCTCCGTGGACCCAGTCGAACAGGGTGCGCGCCGCGTCGTCGACGCCGGCGCGGCTGAGCGACGAGAAAGCAGTCAGCGCGACCACGCTTTCCGCTGTCGTGACCTCGCCGAGCACGTCGGCGGCGGCCTTCAGCGCGATCGCGGCGTCGCGGCGATTGAGCTTGTCGACCTTGGTGAGCAGCGTCAGCAACCGGACCGAGCCGTTGGCCACGCGCGGCGACACGAACTCGAGGAGCTTCCTGTCCATGTCGGTGAAGCCGAGCCGCGAATCGACGAGGACGACGATCGCGCTCAGGCTGCGCCGCACGTCGAGGTAGGCAGCCATCACCTCCTGCCAGCGCAGCTTCGCGTTGCGCTCGACCGCCGCGTATCCGTAGCCCGGCAGGTCGGCGAAGAGCGCGTCGGGCGCGAGCTTGGGGCCGAGCTCGAACAGATTGATGTGCTGCGTGCGGCCGGGCGTCTTCGACGCGAAGGCCAAGCGCTTCTGCTGCGTCATGACGTTGATCGCGGTCGACTTGCCGGCGTTCGATCGACCGACGAAGGCGATCTCGGGAAGCTCCGACACGGGCAGCTGCGAAAGCGCGCTGGCGGTCGTGAGGAAGCGCGCCGTGTGGGTCCACGACAGCGCCGTCTTGACCGCGGCCGCGTCGTCGCTCGCCGCTTCCGGGGGGGCCGCAGGAGTCGGCATGGGAGTGCTCACGGTCATCGTCAAACGCTCATTGTAAAATCGCTGGCTTTGGCAAGAGAGAAGAAGCGCGACCCATGAAGCCCGTTCCTCGTTTGCTCTGCCTGCTGGCCGTGGTCTTCACCGGCGTCGCCGCCCAAGGCGCTGAACCCGCCGCGGCTGCGGTCGAGCCCGCCAAGGGCGCGACGATCTCGACCAACGTCTGCGTCGCCTGCCACACCAACGACGGATCGCGCGGCATCGCCGCCAATCCGATCCTGCAGGGCCAGCACCCCGAATACCTCGTCAAGCAGCTGACCGAGTTCAAGGCCGGCCTGCGCGAGAACGCGATCATGCGCGGCATGGCCGCGACGCTGAGCGACGCCGACATGAAGAACGTCGCCGCGTTCTACGCCGGCAAGCAGGCCAAGCCCGGTTTCGCCAAGAACCGCGATCTCGCGACGCTCGGCGAGAAGATCTACCGCGGCGGCATCGCCGAGCGCAGCATTCCCGCCTGCTCGGGCTGCCACGGCCCCAACGGCGCCGGCATCCCGTCCCAGTACCCGCGCCTGGCCGGCCAGCACGCCGACTACGTCGAGGCGCAGCTCACCGCCTTTCGCGGCGGCGTGCGTCACAACAACGTGGCGATGACGGGTGTCGCGGCCAAGCTCAACGACCGCGAGATCAAGGCGCTGTCCGACTACGTCGCCGGACTGCGCTGAGCCGCGTCAGCTGCTTTCGGCGCTGCGACCGGCGCCGTGCCTTCCGGCTTGAGCAGCAAGGCATCGACGCCGTAGAGCTTGGCCAGCGCAGCGAGCTTGGGCGGCACGCCCTGCACGACGAAGTCGCGGCCCCAGGCGACGGCCAGTCGCTCGATCTCGAGCAGCACCGCGAGCGCTGCGGAGTCGAGCGTCTGCAACGAGCCTGCCTCGACGATCACCGGCCCCTCGCTGCCCTCGCTCTGCAAGGCCTGCTTCAGCATGCGCAGCGTCACGCGCGCTTCGCGCGAGGTGAGCGTCGCGGGCAGGACCAGCATCAGCTCTTCGCTGCAGCGCTCTTGTTGCGCTCTGCCAGCTTTGCGATCAGGCCTTCGATGCCGTTGGCGCCGATCTCCTGGGCGAAGCTGTTGCGGTAGTTCTCGACCAGCCAGACTCCGAGCACGTTGACGTCGTAGATCTTCCAGCTCGCGCCAGCCTTCTCGAGGCGATAGTCGAGCTGGATCGGATCGCCCTTGCCCCGGATCTCGGTGCGGACCACGACCTCGACATCGGCGGGCGTCGAGCGCATCGGCTTCAGCTCGACGCTCTGCTCGCTGCCCACCTGCGAGAGCGCGCCGGAGTACGTCCGGACGAGCAGGAGCTTGAACTCGCTCTGCAGACGCGTCTGCTGGTCGGGCGTCGCCTGCTTCCAGTAGCGGCCGACGGCGGACGCCGTCATGCGCTGGAAGTTGATGTACGGCAACACCTTCTGGTCGACCAGGGCCATGACCTTGCGGATGTCGCCCGACTGGACCGTCTTGTCGGCCTTGACGGCATCGAGGACGTCGGTCGAGACCTCCTTGATGAGCGCATCGGGGGCCTTGGCGGCCTGGGCGTGGACGCCCGCGACGGCGCAACTCATTGCCGCGGCGGCGAGCCAGCCGATCGTTCTTGTGTTCCGCATCTTGATTCCTCGTATTGCAAAGGTGCGCAGGGTCGCCCAAATCGGGGATCCCTGCTCGCTGCGGGGCAAGCCCCGCTCCTTCTCAACGCGCCACCGGCTTCCCGGTTCACACCCGCGTCAGCGCGGCGCCGAGCCCGAGCGTGCGGGGGCCGGGGCCGAGGCCGCGGGCGCCACCGGCGTCGCGAGGTTCTGCGCGCCCGTCGCTGCCGCGGAGGCAGAGTCGTCCGGCGCCGCGGGCGCGTCCGGCACGTCGCCGTCGAAAACCAGGCTTCGCCGGCGCTGCAGATACGCGTCGCGGATGAAGGTGTACTTGTCGAGCGAGATTTCGTCGATGACCCGGGTCGCGCCGAGCAGGCCTGCGCGGGTGTTGACGATCTGCAGCAGAGTCAGGTCGATCTGCGTGCCGGTGCCGTTGAAGAATGCCGGTGGCGATGCCAAGCGGTCGATCGGCAATGCCGCGGTGTCGCGGACCGTCGACGGCCCGAGGATGGGCAGGACGATGTACGCGCCGGCGCCGACGCCGTAGTGCCCGAGCGTCTGACCGAAATCCTCGCGGTGACGATCGAGGCCCATCTCGCTCGCGACGTCGAGGATGCCGAACAGACCGAAGAGCGTGTTCGCGCCGACGCGGGTGGCGTCTTCGAAGCCGAGCTCGAACTTGCCTTGCAGCATGCTGTTGATCGCCGACCACGCATCGGCGAAGTTGCCGAAGAAGTTGCCCACGCTGCGCCGGATCGGCTGCGGCACGACGTCGACGTAGGTCGTGGCCACGGGCTTCAGCACGGTGCGGTCGACGTCCTCGTTGAAGTTGAAGACCTTGCGGTTCCAGTTCTCCCAGGGGTCGAGCCGCTGGCCCGGTCCGCCGCGGCTTTCGCGGATCGTCGTGCAGCCGACGATCGCTGCTGCGACGAGGACGAGCGCTGCCGAACAGCCGCGCCGTGACGACGACTTCATTTTTTGCCTCCTCCGTTCGCGGGTGCCGACGCCGCCGACGGTGTCGACGTGCTGCCGGCATCGGCCGCCTTGCTGAACAGGAACTGGCTGATCAGGCTCTCCAGCACCACTGCCGATTGTGTCTGCTTGATGGTGTCTCCGGACGCCCACATCTTCTCGCCGCCGCCCGGCTCGACACCGACGTACTGGTCGCCGAGCAGGCCCGAGGTGAGGATTCTCAGCGACGAGTCGGTCGGGAACTGGACGTCCTGCTGGATCGCGAGCTGGACAACGCCCTGGTAGAGCTTCTGATCGAGCTTGATGGAGGCGACCCGGCCGACCGTCACGCCCGCGCTGCGCACCGGCGCCCGCACCTTGAGGGCGCCGATGTTGTCGAAGTACGCCGTCACCAGGTAAGTATCGCCGCCGCTGAAGCTGCCGAGGTTCGCCGCCTTGAGCGCGAGAAAGACGAGCCCCGCGAAGCCAAGCAGCACGAAGATGCCGACGAGTGTCTCTATGCTTTTCTTGCCCATCGATCGTTCCCGGTTCTGCGCGATGTTAATGAAGGCCCGTGTCCGCTGCCGCTACGGCGTCGAGAACATCATCGCGGTGAGGACGAAGTCCATCACCAGCACGCCGAGCGAGGCGATCACGACGGTGCGGGTCGTGCCGTGCGCGACACCCTCCGGCGTCGCCTCGGCCTCGTAGCCCTGGTAGAGCGCGACGAAGGTGCAGATCAGGCCGAAGACGAAGCTCTTGATGACGCCGTTGCCGATGTCGCGCCGGACGTCGACGCCCGACTGCATGATCGACCAGAAGTTGCCGGCGTCGACGCCGATCAGCAACACCGCGACGACATACGCGCCGAGGATGCCGATCGCGGAGAAGAGGATCGCCAGGATCGGCATCGAGATGATGCCGGCGATGAAGCGCGGCGCGAGCACGCGGCTCTTCGGATCGACCGCCATCATGTCCATCGCCGCGAGCTGCTCGCCGGCCTTCATCAGCCCGATCTCGGCCGTCAGCGACGTGCCGGCGCGGCCGGCGAAGAGCAGCGCCGTGACGACCGGGCCGAGCTCGCGCGTGAGGGAGAGGTTGACGATCAGGCCGAGCGATTCCGACGCGCCGTACGTGACCAGCGCGTAGTACATCTGCAGCGCGAGCACGAATCCGACCGCCAGTCCGGAGGCGAGGATGATCACCAGCGACAGGTTGCCGATCGCGTGGATCTGCGCCACGACCAGGTAGGGCCGGCGCAGTGCCGCGGGGCAGGCACGCAGGACGTCGAAGAAGAACGTCGCGTAGTGACCGAAGACGCGCAGCAGCTCGAGCGTGCGCCGGCCGACGCCGGAAACGAATGCGGTCATCGAGCGCCGATCCCGAAGTCTTCCGCCAATGGGCGCGCCGGATAGTGGAAGCGCACCGGGCCGTCGGGCTCGCCTCGGATGAACTGGCGCACTTCCGGCTCCTCGGAAGCGTTGAGCTCCTGCGGCCGGCCATGAGCCACCACCTTGCCCTGCGACGACATCAGGTAGGCGTAGTCGCAGATCTTGAAGCACTGCTGGACGTCGTGCGACACCAGGATCGCCGTCGCGCCGGTGGTGTCGTTGAGCGTGCGGATCAGGTTCGCCGCGATCGCCATCGAGATCGGATCGAGGCCGGCGAAGGGCTCGTCGTACATGATCAGCTCCGGGTCGAGCGCGATCGCCCGGGCGAGCGCGACGCGTCGCGCCATGCCGCCCGAGAGATCGGAGATGCGCAGCATGGCAGCACCACGCAGCCCGACGGCATTGAGCTTCATCAGGATGATGTCGCGGATCATCGTCTCGTCGAGGTCGGTGTGCTCGCGCAACGGAAAGGCGACGTTGTCGAACACCGAGAGGTCCGTGAACAGCGCGCCGAACTGGAACAGCATGCCCAGCCGGCGGCGCAGCGCGAAGAGCTTCTCGGGATCGCGCGCGTCGACCTCCTGGCCATCGACCCGTACCGCGCCGCTCACGGGCGGATAGACGCCGCCGATCAGGCGCAGGAGCGTCGTCTTCCCGCAGCCCGACCCGCCAAGGATCGCGGTGACCTTGCCCTGACCGAACTCCATCGAGACGTTGTTGAGGATGGTCCGGCCGCCGTCGTAGCCGAAGACGACGTGGTCGACCTCGACGAAGGAGTGGCTGGTGCTCGGGCCGGACGATTCGGCAGGCTGGCGCGGATCGACCATGGGTTCAGCGAGGCAACTCGCTGCAGCCCATCAGCATCTCGTCGACCGCGCGGGCGGCCTGGCGCCCCTCGCGGATCGCCCAGACCACGAGCGACTGGCCGCGTCGGACGTCGCCGGCGGCGAACACCTTGGGCACGCTCGTGGCGTAGCCGCCTGCGGCATCGACGCTCGCCTTGGCGTTGCCGCGCGCATCGCTCTCGACGCCGAAGGCCTCGAGCAGGCTCGCGAGCGGACTGACGAAGCCCATCGCGAGGAGCACGAGGCCGGCAGGAATGGTCTGTTCGGAGTTGGCCACTTCCACCATCTTGCCACCTTGCCACTCGACCCGGACCGCCTTCAGCGCGACGACCTTGCCGGCCTCGCCGATGAACTCCTTGGTCGCGATGGCGAACTCTCGCTCGCAGCCTTCCTCGTGGCTCGACGAGGTGCGCAGCTTGGTCGGCCAGTACGGCCACACGAGCGGCTTGTTCTCGTGGTCGGGCGGCATCGGCATCAGCTCGAACTGGGTCACGCTCTTCGCGCCCTGGCGGTTGCTCGTGCCGACGCAATCGCTGCCGGTGTCGCCGCCGCCGATGACGATCACGTCCTTGCCTTCGGCCAGGATCTGGTGGTCGATGCCGCCGCCGGCGTTGACCTTGTTCTGCTGCGGCAGGAACTCCATCGCGTAGTGCACGCCCGCGAGATCGCGTCCGGGCACCGGCAGGTCGCGCGAACGCTCCGATCCGGCGGCGAGCACGACGGCGTCGAACTGCGCCGTCAGCTCCTCGGGCGTGACGCTCGTGCCCGACCAGTCGGTGACGACCTCGCCCGCGCCGGGCTTGCCGACGCGCACGCCCGGGCGGAACTCGACGCCCTCGGCCTGCATCTGCGCGACGCGCCGGTCGATGTGCGACTTCTCCATCTTGAAGTCGGGAATGCCGTAGCGCAGCAGGCCGCCGATGGCGTCGTTGCGCTCGAAGACGGTGACGGCATGGCCGGCGCGCGCGAGCTGCTGCGCGGCCGCCAGGCCGGCAGGACCGGAGCCGACGACGGCGACGGTCTTGCCGGTCTTGATCGGCGCCGGGCGTGGCACGACCCAGCCCTCGGCCCAGGCGCGATCGATGATCGCGTGCTCGATCGACTTGATGCCGACCGGCTCGTCGTTGATGTTGAGCGTGCACGCCTCCTCGCAGGGCGCCGGGCAGACGCGGCCGGTGAACTCGGGAAAGTTGTTGGTCGAGTCGAGAACCGCGAACGCCATCTTCCAGTCGGCGCGATAGACCAGGTCGTTGAAGTCGGGAATGATGTTGTTGACCGGGCAGCCGCTGTTGCAGAACGGCGTGCCGCAGTCCATGCAGCGCGCGCTCTGCACCTTGGCTTCGTCTTCCTTGAGCGTGAAGACGAACTCGCGGTAGTTCTTGACCCGCTCGGGCACGGTCTCGTGGTCTTCCTCGACGCGGTCGAAGTCCATGAAGCCCGTGACGTTGCCCATTGCCCTGCTCTCTTTCGTGTGTCGCGGCGACGCGCTACTTGGGCGCGACGACCTTGATGACCTTGGCGCTCTTGCCCGACGTGCGCGCCTTGGCGATCGCATCGTCGGCCGCGCTCGTGGCGCGGATCTCGCCGAGCGCGGTCATCGCCTTCAGGCTGATCTCGGCGAGCGCCCGTTTGTACTCGTTCGGGAACACCTTGACGAACTTCGGCAGCGACTCGCTCCAACGGTCGAGGATCTCGCGCGCACGCAGGCTCCCGGTCCACTGGTGGTGGTCGGACACGAGCGCCTTGAGCAACGTCTCGTCGGCCTGGTCGCGATGCCAGACCGTTCGCTCGACCGACTGCTCCTGCTCGGCGACGGGCAGCACCCGCGCGAGCGAGACCATCGACGTGTTGCAGCGAGACGCGAACTGGCCGTCCTCGTCGTAGACGTAGGCGATGCCGCCGCTCATGCCGGCGGCGAAATTGCGACCGGTCTTGCCGAGGACGACGACGGTGCCGCCGGTCATGTACTCGCAGCCGTGGTCGCCCGTGCCTTCGACGACCGCCGTGGCGCCCGACAGGCGCACCGCGAAGCGCTCGCCGGCGACGCCGCGCAGGAACGCCTCGCCGCTGGTCGCGCCGTAGAGCACGGTGTTGCCGACGATGATGTTCTCGGTCGCGTCGCCGCGAAAGTCGATGCTCGGACGGATCGCGAGGCGACCGCCGCTCATGCCCTTGCCGGTGTAGTCGTTGGCGTCGCCGATCAGGTAGATCGTGATGCCCTGCGCCAGGAACGCGCCGAAGCTCTGGCCGCCGGTGCCTTCCATCTGGATGAAGATGGTGTTGTCCGGCAGGCCCTGCGGATGGCGCCGGACCAGCTCGCCGGAGAGCATCGCGCCCACCGTTCGGTTGACGTTCCTCACCTGCTCGAGGAGCTGCACCTTCTCGCCGCGCTCGAGCGCCGGCGCGCACTTCTCGATCAGGCGCACGTCGAGCGCCTTGGCCAGGCCGTGGTCCTGCACGTCGATCTGGCGGCGCGACACCTCGGCCGGCGCGGATGGCGGCTGCAGCAGACGGCTGAAGTCGAGGCCGCTGGCCTTCCAGTGCTCGATGCCCTTTCGCGTGTCGAGCAGCTCGACGCGGCCGATCATCTCGTCGAACGTGCGCACGCCGAGCTGCGCCATGATCGCGCGCGCTTCCTCGGCGACGAAGAAGAAGAAGTTGACGACGTGCTCCGGCCGGCCGGAGAACTTCGCCCGCAGCACGGGGTCCTGCGTCGCCACGCCCACGGGGCAGGTGTTGAGGTGGCACTTCCTCATCATGATGCAGCCCTCGGCGACGAGGGGCGCGGTCGCGAAGCCGAACTCGTCGGCGCCGATGAGGGCGCCGATGACGACGTCGCGGCCGGTCTTCATCTGGCCGTCGGCCTGGACGCGGATGCGGCCGCGCAGGCGGTTGAGCACGAGCGTCTGCTGCGCTTCGGCCAGGCCGAGCTCCCACGGCGTGCCCGCGTGCTTGATCGAGCTCCACGGCGACGCGCCCGTGCCACCGTCGTGTCCGGCGATCACCACATGGTCGGCCTTCGCCTTGGCGACGCCCGCGGCGATCGTGCCGACGCCGACCTCGGAGACGAGCTTCACGCTGATGCTCGCCTTCTGGTTCGCGTTCTTCAGGTCGTGGATCAGCTGGGCGAGATCCTCGATCGAGTAGATGTCGTGGTGCGGCGGCGGCGAGATGAGGCCGACACCGGGCACCGAGAAGCGCAGCCGGCCGATGTACTCGCTGACCTTGCCGCCAGGCAGCTGGCCGCCCTCGCCGGGCTTGGCGCCCTGGGCCATCTTGATCTGGATCTGGTCGGCGGAGACCAGGTATTCGGTGGTGACGCCGAAACGGCCGGAGGCGACCTGCTTGATCTTCGAGCGCAGCGAATCGCCGGCCTTCAGC
>JBBRZP010000111.1:0-12484 GCA_038236565.1 Burkholderiales bacterium
CGCGCGGGTGCGCGCCGCCACACCGGCCGCCGCGCTGCTGCCGCTGATCGAAAGCGCGGTCGGCGTCGCCGGTGTGCGCGATCTCGCGGCTGCGCCGGGCGTGTCGCGCCTGCTGTTCGGCTCGATCGATCTGCAGCTCGACCTCGGCATCGAGGGCGACGGCGACGAACTGCTCCTCTTTCGCTCGCAGCTCGTCCTCGCGTCGCGCCTGGCCGGGCTGGCGGCGCCGGTCGATGGCGTCAGCGCCGCGATCGACGACGCGGACGCGCTCGCCGCCGACACGCGCCGTGCGCGCCGGCTCGGCTTCGGCGCCAAGCTGTGCATCCATCCGCGCCAGATCGCGGTCGTCCACGATGCCTTTGCGCCGAGCGCGGCCGAGCGGGCATGGGCCGAGCGTGTCGTCGCCGCCGCCGCGGTCGCCCAGGGCGGCGCGGTCGCTGTCGACGGCCGAATGGTCGACCGTCCGGTGCTCCTGCGCGCCGCGGCCCTGCTGGCGCGGTCTCGATAGCCCGACGCCGGGCGCGGCGGCCGGCTCGATCGGGTTCCCCTCGATTGCATGCGGTCGACGCTGTCGCTAGCGTCGCCCATCGAGGTCGCCCGCGTGCGGGCCTGGCCGTCCCTCATCAGCGCAGGAGTCGCATTCATGAAGCTATTCGCAACCATCGCAGCGGCAACGGCCGTGCTGGCGCTCGCCGCCGGCAGTGCCCAGGCCCAGATGGTCATCAAGTTCAGCCACGTCGTCGCCGACAACACCCCCAAGGGCCAGGCGGCGCTCAAGTTCAAGGAACTCGCCGAGAAGAAGCTGCCCGGCAAGGTGACCGTGCAGGTGTTCCCGAGCTCGCAGCTGTTCGGCGACGCCAAGGAGCTCGAGGCGCTGCTGCTGGGCGACGTGCAGTTCATCGCCCCTTCGCTCTCCAAGTTCGACCGCTACACCAAGAAGATCCAGGTCTTCGACCTGCCGTTCCTCTTCGACGACATCGACGCCGTCGACCACTTCCAGTCGAGCCCGGCCGGCAAGGGCCTGCTCGAGTCGATGAAGGGTCGCGGACTGCTCGGCCTGGCCTACTGGCACAACGGCATGAAGCAGCTCTCGACCAACAAGGACCAGCTGAAGCGGCCCGAGGACGTCAAGGGCCTGAAGTTCCGGATCCAGGCTTCCGACGTGCTCGAGGCGCAGTTCAAGGCGCTCGCCGCCAACCCGCAGAAGATGGCCTTCAGCGAGGTCTACCAGGCACTGCAGACCGGTGTGGTCGACGGCCAGGAGAACACCTGGTCGAACATCTTCTCGCAGAAGTTCTTCGAAGTGCAGAAGACCATTGCCGAGACCAACCACGGCGTCATCGACTACATGGTCGTCACCAACGCCAAGTGGTGGGATGGCCTGCCCGCGGACGTGAAGAAGGGCCTCTCGGAAGCGATGACCGAAGCGACCGCCTACGGCAACAAGCTCGCCAACGACATCAATGAGGGCGACCGGAAGAAGATCGCCGATGCCGGCAAGGCCAAGATCCAGAAGCTCTCGAAGGAAGACACCGCCGCCTGGCGCAAGGCGATGGAGCCGGTCTGGAAGAAGTTCGAGGGCGACATCGGTCGCGACCTGATCGACGCTGCGCTGAAATCCAACAAGTAGGCTCGCACAGGAAAGGGCCCGCACCGGGCCTTTCGTCTTCATGCGCTGGTTGGAACACCTCGAAGAGGGGCTGGTCGCCATCCTGATGGCGACGATGACGCTCGTGACCTTCATGCAGGTCGTGGCGCGCTACGTCTTCAACTACAGCTTCGTCTGGGCCCTCGAACTCAACGGCGTGCTGTTCGCCTGGCTCATCTTCATCGGCATGTCGTACGGCGTGCGGGTCGGTGCGCACATCGGCATCGACGCCGTGGTGCGCACGCTCGGGGATCGCTCGGCGCGGGCGGTCGGCATGGTGGCCTCGCTGCTGTGCGTCGTCTACGCGATCATCGTCACGGTGGGCGGCTCGATCTACGTCCAGAAGATGTACGACGTGGGGATCGTCATGCAGGACCTCCCGGTGCCGCAGTGGGTGCCGCGGCTCATCCTACCGCTCGGCTTCGCGCTGCTCGCGTTCCGCTTCTTCCAGGCCTTCCTGGCGCTGGCGCGCGGCGAGAAGAAGACCCTGCTGCACGACGAGGCCCAGGAGGCTCTCAAGATGCGCGAACCGGGCGCCCTCGGCGAAATCCGCGAATGACGACCGCTTTCCTGTTCGCGATGCTCTTCGTGTTCATGGTGCTCGGCATGCCGGTCGCCGTGGCCCTCGGCCTGTCGTCGCTGCTGACGATCCTCTTCTTCGCCCAGGACTCGCTCGCCTCGCTGTCCCTCAAGCTCTACGAGACGTCGGAACAGTTCACGCTGCTCGCCATCCCCTTCTTCATCCTCGGCGGCACCTTCATGACGACCGGTGGTGTCGCCAAGCGGATGATCCGGTTCGCCAACGCGTGCATCGGTCACCTGCGCGGCGGCCTGGCGATGGCTTCCGTGCTCGCCTGCATGCTGTTCGCCGCCGTCTCGGGCTCGTCGCCGGCCACGGTCGTGGCGGTGGGCTCGATCGTCATCGCCGGCATGGTCAAGGCCGGCTACTCTCGCAACTTCGCCGCCGGGGTGATCTGCAATGCCGGCACGCTCGGCATCCTCATTCCGCCGTCGATCGTGATGGTCGTTTACGGCGCGGCGACGGAGACTTCGGTCGGCAAGCTGTTTCTCGCCGGCGTGGTTCCGGGAATCGTCCTCGGGCTCATGCTGATGGTGGCGATCTACGTGCGCGCGCGCATGCTCGACCTGCCCAAGCAGCCCCGGGCCAGCGCCAAGGACATCCTCGCTTCGGGGCGCGAATCGCTGTGGGGGCTGATGCTGATCGTCATCATCCTGGGCGGCATCTACGGCGGCGTGTTCACGCCGACGGAGGCGGCGGCGGTGGCGGCGGTCTACGCCTTCATCATCGCCGTCTTCGTCTATCGCGACATCGGCATGAGGGACGTGCCGCGCGTCCTCATCGACGCAGGCAAGGTGACGGTGATGCTGATGTTCATCATCGCCAACGCGCTGCTCTTCGCGCACGTGCTCACGACCGAGCGCATTCCGCAACAGATCGCCGAGACCATCGTGGGCTGGGGTATGCCGGCCTGGCAGTTCCTGATGGTGGTCAACGTCCTGCTCCTCATCGCCGGGATGTTCATGGAGCCGACGGGGATCATCCTGATCATGGCTCCGATCCTGTTCCCGATCGCCAGTCGCCTGGGCATCGACCCGGTGCACCTCGGCATCGTCATGGTCGTGAACCTCGAGATCGGCATGGTGACGCCTCCGATCGGCCTCAACCTCTTCGTCACCTCAGGAATCACGGGCATGTCGATCGGCGCGGTCGTGCGTGCGGCCCTGCCATGGTCGCTGGTGCTGCTGCTCTTCCTGATGATCGTCACCTACATCCCGTCGATCACCCTGTGGCTGCCCGGACTCATGTTCTGAGCGGCGGGCGGCCATGATCGACAGCAAGCTGTTGGTCTTCGTGACGCCGACACGCGGATCGAGTCGGGCGACGGCGTGCGCGCGATCCGCATGCCCGAGCACTACGGTGCGCTCTCGCCGATCCTGCACGTCATGCCGCTGCAACTGCTCGCGTATCTCACGGCCGGCACGCGCGGGACCGATGTCGACAAGCCGGGAAACCGTATGCCTCTTTGATGCGAACGGAGCCGTCGCTGTCGATCCGGATCATGTCGCGGGCCTGCAGCTTGTACTTTGGTCTGGCCTGCAGGGTGGCCTCCCGAAGTGGAGAGCATCCCGAGCAGCAGTCGAACCCGCACGGCAACTCGCCGGCAAGATGAGCTCGCAAGGTCGTCCCGCAATGGCCTCTCAGCGCAAACGCGCTCGCGAAGACAACCCCCGCGCCCATCGACACTCGCGCCCGCCCGGGGGTCGCGATCCGCCTCATGCGAGGCTGTCTTGACGCGCCGCAAGTCGGTGCGTTCCAGGGCGGCCTATAAGAGCGAGGTGTCCGGCAGGCTAACGCGCGCCGTGGACGGTGCACATGCAATCTCCGCGAGTCCATGGTCACGACGAGAGGCCCAGCAATGTTCGAGCGATTGATTCCGGCCCGCGCGGCCGTCATCCTGGTCCTGGCGTGCAGCCCGGCCGCGATGGCGCAGACCCGCGGCGAACTTCTCTACACGACGCATTGCATCGCCTGCCATACGACGCAGATGCACTGGCGCGACAACCGGGCGGCGACCAACTGGTCGAGCCTCGCCTTCCAGGTGCGGCGCTGGCAGGAGGCTGCATCGCTGGGATGGTCCGAGAGCGACATCCTGGACGTCTCCCGCTACCTGAACGAAACGATCTATCGCTTCGAGCCGGTGGCCGCTCCCGGGTCGACCGCGGTCCCGGGCAGGATGCTGTCGGGCCTGTTGCCCTGAGCGGCACCCCCGACCCGGCCAGTGACCCGGATGACCTGACCAGCGCCCGGTCATGCGGCACCGCCATTTTCCTGCTCCTTGATCTGGCGTAAGTTCCGTCCGTGCCTGCTGGAGTCCACTGGGCACGTTCCATTTCCAAGGAGAAGACAAGATGAGCAAGCGCGACGTGGTGGTGCTGGGCGCGGCCCGGTCGGCGATCGGGACCTTTGGCGGGTCGCTGGCCGACATCGAGCCGGCCGATCTGGCCGGGACGGTGATGAAGGAGGCGGTCGCGCGGTCGGGCGTCGATCCCAAGGCGGTCAACTACGTGACGGTCGGCAACACGATCCCCACCGAGAGTCGCTTCCCCTACGTCGCGCGGGTGGCGTCGATCCAGGCCGGCCTGCCGATGGATTCGGTGGCGATGTCGGTGAACCGGCTCTGCTCCTCGGGCCTACAGGCGATCGTGACGACCGCGCAGAACATCCTGCTCGGCGACTGCGACTACGGCGTCGGCGGCGGCGTGGAGGTGATGAGCCGCGGCGGCTACCTGTCCACGGCGATGCGCACCGGCGCGCGCATGGGCGACACCAAGCTGATCGACATGATGGTCGCGACGCTAACCGACCCGTTCGGCGTCGGCCACATGGGCATCACCGCCGAGAACCTGGCCACCAAGTGGGGCATCACGCGCGAGGAGCAGGACCAGCTCGCCGTCGACTCGCACCGGAAGGCCGCGGCCGCCATCGCCGAAGGGCGCTTCAAGTCGCAGATCGTCGCCATCGTCAAGCAGACGAGGAAGGGCGAGGTCGTGTTCGATACCGACGAGCACGTCAAGTCGACGACGACGCTGGAGACGCTCGCCAAGATGAAGCCGGCCTTCAAGAAGGACGGCTCGGTGACGGCCGGCAACGCCTCGGGGATCAACGACGGCGCGGCGTTCTTCGTCCTCGCCGATGCGACCGTCGCGGCAGCCTCCGGCCACAAGCCGATGGCGCGCCTTGTCTCCTACGCGGTCGCGGGCGTGCCCAACGAGATCATGGGCGAAGGTCCGATCCCGGCGACCAAGCTGGCGCTGAAGAAGGGGGGGCTCCGCCTCGACCAGATGGACGTGATCGAGAGCAACGAGGCGTTCGCCGCGCAGGCGATCGCGGTCGCACGCGGCCTCGAGCTCGACATGGCCAAGGTCAACCCGAATGGCGGCGCGATCGCCCTCGGTCACCCGATCGGCTGCTCCGGCGCGATCCTCGCCACCAAGGCGATCTACGAGCTCCAGCGCACGAACGGCCGCTACGCGCTGGTCACGATGTGCATCGGCGGCGGGCAGGGCATCGCCGCGGTGTTCGAACGGATCTGAGGTTCGCCGGCCGTCGGCCGCGCACGACGTCCGCAAAGGAAAGAAGAGAGGCCACCGCGGTGACGCGGTGGCCTTTCTCGGTGGCGGGTCGGCGCCGGCGCCGACTGCGCCGCGGGTGTCGTCAGTGGCCCGACGAGCCCGACGCGCCCAGCCCGGTTTCCGACCGCACCTGCTGGGCCTCGAAGGCGTCCCGTTCCTTGGCGGCCTGCGGGCTGCGGTCGAGGATCGAGAACAGCCAGATGCTGACGAAGGCGATCGTCATCGAGAAGAGCGCCGGCGACGTGTACGGGAACCAGGCCGAGCCCTTGGGGTTGCCGAGCGTCACTTCCCACACCGAGGGCGAGACGACCGTCAGCGCGACCGACGAGGCCAGGCCGAGGAAGCCGCCGATGACCGCGCCGCGCGTCGTGCAGTCCTTCCACAGCACCGACATGAAGAGCACGGGGAAGTTCGCCGAGGCCGCGATCGCGAAGGCGAGCGAGACCATGAAGGCGATGTTCTGCTTCTCGAACGCGATGCCGAGCGCGACCGCGACGATCCCGAGCGCCACCGTCGTCATGCGTGACACCTTCAGCTCCGAAGTGCTGTCGGCATTGCCGTGCTTGAACACGGTCGCGTAGAGATCGTGCGAGACGGCCGATGCGCCCGAGAGCGTCAGCCCGGCGACGACCGCGAGGATGGTCGCGAACGCCACCGCCGAGATGAAGCCGTAGAACACGTCGCCGCCGACCGAGCGCGCCACCAGCACCGCGGCCATGTTGGCCGTGCCGGCGCCGCCCTTGATGACGCCCTTGGCGACGTCGGCGAACTCGGAGTTTGTGAGCACCAGTGTGATCGCGCCGAAGCCGATGATGAAGATCAGCACGTAGAAGTAGCCGATCCAGGTCGTCGCCCACAGCACCGACTTGCGCGCCTGCTTGGCGTCGGGCACGGTGAAGAAGCGCATCAGGATGTGCGGCAGCCCGGCGGTGCCGAACATCAGCGCCATGCCGAAGCTGATCGCCGAGATCGGGTCCTTGACGAAGCCGCCGGGTCGCATGATCGAGCCGCCGATGTCCGCTGCGTCGGCCGGGCTCTTGCCCGCGGCCGCGGCGATCGCGGTCTTCACCTCGACGCCCTTGGCGAACAGCGCCTCGGGGCTGAAGTGAAACTGCGCCATCACCATGAAGGCCATGAAGGTCACGCCGGCGAGCAGCATGCACGCCTTGATGATCTGCACCCAGGTCGTCGCCGTCATGCCCCCGAAGAGCACGTAGATCATCATCAGCGCGCCGACGGCCACGACCGCGATCCAGTAGTCGAGCCCGAACAGCAGCTTGATGAGCTGCCCCGCGCCGACCATCTGCGCGATGAGATAGAAGGCGACCACGACGAGCGTGCCCGACGCCGCGAAGGCGCGGATCGGCGCCTGCTTGAAGCGGTAGCCGGCGACGTCGGCGAAGGTGAACTTGCCAAGGTTGCGCAACCGCTCGGCCATCAGGAAGGTGATGACCGGCCAGCCGACGAGAAAGCCGATGGAGTAGATCAGGCCGTCGTAGCCGGTCGCCATCACCGCCGCGGAGATGCCGAGGAAGGACGCCGCCGACATGTAGTCGCCGGCGATCGCCAGGCCGTTCTGGAATCCCGTGATGCCTCCGCCCGCGGTGTAGAAGTCGGCGGCCGAGCGCGTGCGCGCGGCCGCCCACTTCGTGATCCAGAGCGTCCCGGCGACGAAGGCGCCGAACATCGCGATCGCGGTCCAGTTGGTGGCTTGCTTGGCCGCCTGGCCGACGTCGCCGCCGGCCGCGATGGCGCTGCCGGCCGCGACGAGCGCGAGGACGGCGCAGACGGGGACGTACGCGCGCCTCATTTCGTGCTCTCCTCGAGGATCTCGCGCGTCAGTCTGTCGAACTCGCCGTTGGCGCGGCGCACGTAGATGCCGGTGATGACGATCGTGAAGACGATCACCCCCATGCCGATCGGGATCCCGATCGTCGTCACGCCGCCGCCGATCGGCTGCGACAGGAATTCCTTGTTGAAGGCGATCAGCGCGATGTAGCCGTAGTAGACGACGAGCATGCAGACGGCGAGCGACCAGCCGAAGACGTTGCGCTTGCGCTTGAGTTCCTGGTACTTGGGATTGGCGCGGATCCGCGCGGTCACGGCGTCTGTCATGTCTGCTCCCGGTGCTGGTTCGAATCGTCTTGGAGGCACCCGACCGTAGCCGACGACGCGCTCCGCGAACGTGCGTCGGCGCGCTGAAATCCGCGCGCGATTGACCGGCGTCAAGAAACCATCACGAAGGAGCGGCCGGCGCCCATCGGTCGCGGCGGCAGGCTAGAAGATCGCTGCTTCGGCGACATCCGCTGCGCGCGAGCCATGCCCAACGCCTTCAACTTCGCCGCCTCGCCCTTCGACTGCCTGACCAGCGCCGAGCGCAAGCTCGTGCGCGACAGCGTCGACATCGGCTATTTCAGGGAAGGCGCAGCGATCCTCGAGCCGGGCGTGCAGCCGCAGCACCTCTTCGTGCTCATCAAGGGACACGTGCGCGAGCTCGACGGCGAAGAGTGCGTCAACACCTACGGCCCCGACGACTGCTTCGACGGTCGCGCCCTCGTGGCGCGGATGGTCAAGAGCCGCTTCGTCGCCGCCGAGGAGGTGCTCGCGTATCAGCTCGCGACCCGGGCCGTGAGCGAGCTCGTGCTGAGCAACGCGACATTCGGCGCGCTGCTCTTCGCCGACCTGTCGAAGAAGCTGAGCGCGCTGTCCCAGCGCGACAGCCAGCACGAGATGCAGTCGCTCAGCCTGGCACGGGTCGAGCAGGCGGTGGTGCGGCCTGCGCACATCGTCGACGGCGACGCCGACATCGTCTCGGTCGTGCGCGTGTTCCAGGCGCATCGAACCGGGAGCGTCCTGGTGCGCGACCATCGCAGCGACCCGGCTCGGCTGGGCGTGTTCACGACAACCGGCCTGCAGCGCGCGATCCTGAGCGGCACGCCGCTCGACGCCTTGCCCGTGCGCAGGGTGGCCAGTTTCCCGCTGGTCACGGTGAGCCCCGGCGACCACCTGTTCGACGCCCTGGCGCTCATGATCCGCCACCGCATCCAGCGCGTCGTCGTCGTCGACGGCGAGCGCATCGTCGGCTTCCTCGAGCAGCTCGACCTGCTGAGCTTCCTGTCGAACCACTCGTATCTCATCACGCGGCGCATCCTCGAGGCCGACGACATCGCGGCGCTTGCCGAGGCCGCTGCGCAGATCACGGGGCTGATCCAGCTGCTGCAGCGCGGCGGCACCAAGGTGAGCATGATCGCGAGACTCGTGCAGGAGCTCAATTCCAAGCTCTTCGAGCGCGCCTGGCAGCTGACTGCCCCGGCCGCCCTCGTCGCCAGCAGCTGCCTCTTCGTGATGGGCAGCGAGGGTCGCGGCGAGCAACTTCTGAAGACCGACCAGGACAACGGCCTCATCCTGCGCGACGGCTATGAGCCGCCGGCCGAGCTCGACGCCATCTGCCAGCGCTTCTCCGCCGCGCTCGCGTCTTTCGGCTACCCCGAGTGCCCGGGCCGGATCATGATCAGCAATCCGCTCTGGAGACAGAACGCGACCGCGTTCGCCCAGACCGTTCGGCGCTGGCTGCTGATGCCCGATGCCGAGAGCCTCATGGCGCTGGCGATCTTCCTCGATGCCCACGCCGTGTGCGGCGACGCTTCGCTGCTCGCGCAGGTGCGCGCCGAGATCTTCAAGCTCGTCACCGACAACGACGTGCTGATCGCGCGATTCGCCGCCGCGATCGACGCCTTCGAGACCGGCAATGGCTGGTGGAATCGCCTCTTCGCGATCGGCGATGCCGACAAGGACGGGCTCGACCTCAAGAAGGCGGGCATCTTCCCGCTCGTCCACGGCGTGCGCAGCATGGCGCTCGAGTTGCGGCTGCCGCAGCTCGGCACGGTCGAGCGTCTCGAGGCGCTGGTGCAGATGGGCAAGATCGCGCCCGACCTCGCGCGGGCGCTCGTCGACACGCTCCACTTCTTCATGGAGCTCAAGCTCAAGGTCGGCCTCGACGAGCTTGGCCTCGGCCGCCAGAACGGTCGCTCGATCGACGTCTCCCGGCTCAGCAGCCTCGACCGCGATCTGCTCAAGGACACGCTGAACGTCGTCAAGCGCTTCAAGGCGATGCTGCGCCAGCGCTATCGCCTCGACATGCTGTGAGCGGCCTGCCGTTGTCGCCGTTCGCGGCATGGCGGTCGCTCAAGCGCGAGTGGATGCTCTATCACCTCGGCGACGAGCGCTTCCGATTCATGTGGGATCCGCCGCCGGCCGACGAATGGGTCGCGCTCGACTGCGAGACCACCGGCATCAACGTGCGTCGCGACGAAATCATCTCGATCGGCGCGGTGCGCATCGCGGGCGACACCATCCTGTCGAGCGAGCGCCTCGAGCTCATCGTCAAGCCGAGCCGCGCGATCTCGGTGGACGCGGTGCGCGTGCACGGGCTGCGCGAGCAGGACGTCGCCGGCGGCCTCGCCCCGGACGACGCGATGATGCAGCTGATGCGCTACATCGGCAGCCGGCCGCTCGTCGGCTACTACCTGGAGTTCGACGTCGCGATGGTCAACCGGGCCATCTTCCCGCTGCTGGGAATGGGCCTGCCGCAGGCGAAGATCGAGGTCTCGGCGATGTACTACGAATGGAAGAGGCGCCAGCAGCTGCCGTACGAGCACGACAGCGACATCGACCTGCGCTTCGCCAGCATCATGGCGGCGCTTGACCTGCCGCTGCGCGACGCCCACACGGCGATCAACGACGCGGTGATGGCGGCGCTCGCGTTCATCAAGCTGCGCCGGCTGCGGGCGCGGCGCTGAGCGTGGGCCTCAGCTCTCGATCTTGACGTTCCCGTCCTTCACCACCTTGGCCCACTTGGCGATCTCGGTCGTGATGAACTTCTGGAACTTCTCGCGCGAGCCGCCGCCGTCCTCGGCACCGTACTGGTCCATCCGCTCCTGAACGTCGGGCTGGGCGAGCACGGCGTTGACGTCGCGGTTGATCTTCTCGGCGATCGGCGTCGGCAGCTTGCCCGGGCCGACGAGGCCGTACCAGGTCGTCGCTTCGAAGCCGGGGAAGCCCGACTCCTGCATCGTCGGCACTGTGGGATGGCCCTTGGCGCGGTGCGCGCGAGTCTGCGCGATCGCGATCACCTTGCCGCTCTTCACGTGCGGTGTCGCCGCGGTCATGGTCTCGAAGCTGTACATGATCTGCCCGCCCATCAGGTCGGTCAGCAGCGGGCCGCTGCCCTTGTACGGCACGTGCAGTGCATCGACCTTGGCCTGGAGCTTGAACATCTCGAGCGCGAGATGCTGCGCCGAGCCCTGACCCGCGGAGCCGAAGGTGACGCGCCCCGGCTCGGCCTTGCACAGGGCGACGATGTCCTTCACGGTAAGCGCCTTCTGCCCCGGATGGGCGATCAGCAGGTTGGGCGTGACGCCGACCAGCACGATCGGCACGAAGTCGCGCTCGACGTTGTAGCGCAGCTTGGGCTGCAGGCTGGGCGCCAGGCCATGGCTGTTGATATGCGCCATCAGCAGCGTCGAGCCGTCGCTCGGCTGCTGCGACTCGTACTCGGCGGCGAGCACGCCGGCGACGCCCGCCTTGGTCTCGACGATGACCTGCTGGTTCCACATCGGCGTCAGCTTGGCCGCGACGACGCGCGCCAGCGCGTCGGTGCCGCCTCCGGGCGGAAAGCCGACGATGATGCGCACCGGCGCGTTCGGCCATTCCTGCGCCATCAGGCGCGGTGCGGCGAGCGTGGCGACGGCCGCGCCGGTGGCCTGGAGAAGGGTGCGTCGTTGCATCGAAAAGTCCGGGTGATAGTCAGGCGGCGCGAGCGAGCGCCGACGGCGCCGCGTGGCTCGCGAAGTGTTCCATCGCGGCCTGCACGCCGCTGGCAGCGAGTCGAACGCCCGCGAGCTTCAATCCCATCTCGCAGCCGGCGAGGGCGGCGAGAAGCGTGAGATCGTTGCTGTCGCCGAGGTGGCCGATGCGGAACATCCGGCCCTTCACCTTGCCGAGACCGGTGCCGAGCGAGAGATCGAAGCGTTCATAGATGAGCCGGCGGATCGCATCGGCGTCAACGCCAGCGGGCATCATGACCCCGGTGAGCACGGGCGAATAGTTCGCCGGGTCCGCGCACTGGATCGGCAGTTGCCACGCTTCGACGGCGGCGCGCACACCGGCCGCCCAGCGATCGTGGCGCGCGAACACCTGCTCGAGGCCTTCGCCGAGCAGCATCTCGAGCGACTCGTTGAGCGCGTAGAGCAGGTTGGTGTTCGGCGTCGACGGCCAGTAGCCGTCGACGTTCATCGCGACGATCTCGTCCCAGGCCCAGAACGCACGCGGCAGCTTCGCCTGCTTCGCGGCCTCGAGAGCCTTCGGCGAGATCGCGTTGAAGCCGATGCCCGGCGGCATCATCAGGCCCTTCTGCGAGCCGCCGATGGTGACGTCGATGCCCCACTCGTCGTGGCGCAGGTCGGCGCAGGCGAGGCCGGAGATCGAGTCGACGAGCAGCAGCGCGGGATGGCCCGCGGCATCGATCGCCTTCCTCACGGCGGCGATGTCGGAGAGCGCGCCGGTCGAGGTCTCGTTGTGGACGACGCAGACCGCCTTGATCTTCTTCTCGGTATCGCGGCGCAGTCGGGCCTCGACGAGTTCGGGCTTGACGCCCTGGCGCCAGTGCGGTGCCTCGGGCAG